>CAJTOM010000004.1 GCA_910577915.1 uncultured Oscillospiraceae bacterium | reverse complement strand
ACAAAAAGTAACCGCAGGGCATGATTGTGCAATGACCCCATCGAGGGGTCATGCAGAATCTTGGGGTCGCGTAGGCCCCACAAGCTTCCAAATAGAAGAATTTACCCCTCGCGCCCGGAGGGCGCGACACCCCCGCAGTAAAAAAGCAAGCGCCCGCCCCCCTTCCGGGAGCGGGCGCTCTTTTACGCTTATGTATGCGCGTTACTCCGCCACGATGGCCTCGGTGGGGCAGTTGGCGGCGCAGGCGCCGCAGTCCACACAGGCATCGGCGTCGATGACGTACTGGGTCTCGCCCTGAGAAATGGCCTCGACGGGGCAGTTCTCCGCGCAGCTGCCGCAGCTGACGCAAGCGTCGGTGATCTTGTGAGCCATAGCTGTAACCTCCTCATAGAATGGTACCCTTATTGTAGCATGAACTGACAAAAATGCAAGAGTAAAATATGCCCTCCCCAGAAGAAATGTGTAAAACCCCCGGCGGAGGGCATACTGAACGAGGAAAAAGCATGCGAGGATGGTGGGACCATGTACGACAACCAATTCACCCCCAGGGCGCAGAACGCCCTGCGCCTGGCCCAGGAGGCCGCGGAGGAGCTGGGCCACAGCTATGTGGGCAGCGAGCACCTGCTGCTGGGCCTGCTGCGAGAGGAGGCGGGGGCCGCCCACCGCTGTCTGACAGAGCAGGCGGTCACCCAGGAGGGGGCCAGGGACGCGGTGGTGCGCATCATCGGCGCGGGTCTGCCGGGGCTGGCCCCGCCCCAGGGCCTCACCCCCAGGGCAAAGCGGGTCATCGAGAACGCCGTGGGGGAGTCCAGCCGGACCGGCAGCGGCTACGTGGGCACGGAACACCTGCTGCTGGGCATCCTGCGGGAGGAGGGCACCATGGCCATGCGGGTGCTGCGCACCGTGGGCGCGGACCCCAAGCGGCTCCAGAGCGCCCTGGTCCAGCGCATGAGCGTGGTTCAGCGCCTGCCCAGGGAGACCGCGGCCCTGCGCCCCGTCTCCCACCAGGATGCCCCCCGGTCGAAGACCCTGGAGCAGTTTACCCGCAGCCTCAACGCCCTGGCACGGGAGGGCCGGCTGGACCCGGTGGTGGGCCGGGAGCGGGAGATCGCCCGAACCATCCGCATCCTCTCCCGCCGCACCAAGAACAACCCCGTGCTCATCGGGGAGCCCGGCGTGGGCAAAACCGCTGTGGCCGAGGGCCTGGCCCAGCGGATCGTGGCCGGGGACGTGCCGGAGGAGCTGGCGGGCAAGAATATCCTCTCCATCGACCTCTCCGCCATGCTGGCGGGCACCAAGTACCGGGGGGAGTTCGAGGAGCGGGTGAAAAACGCCTTGGCGGAGATCCGGAAGCTGGGCAACGTGATCCTCTTTATCGACGAGCTCCACACCATCGTGGGGGCCGGCAGCGCCGAGGGGGCGGTGGACGCCGCCAACATCCTCAAGCCCGCCCTCAGCCGCGCGGAAATCCGGGTCATCGGCGCCACCACCCGGGATGAGTACCGCCGGTATATCGAGAAGGACGCCGCCCTGGAGCGCCGCTTCCAGCCCGTGGCGGTGGAGGAGCCCTCCCCGGAGACGGCGGTGGAGATTCTCCTGGGCCTGCGGGACAAGTACGAGGCCCACCACAAGCTGGCGGTGAGCGACGAGGCCGTGCGCGCCTGCGTGGAGCTGGGCCGCCGCTACCTGCCGGACCGGTTCCTGCCGGACAAGGCCATCGACCTGATGGACGAGGCCTGCTCACGGGTGCGCATGGAGTGCGAGCAGCGCACCCCCGACCTGAAGGCCCTGGAGGAGCGGCTGGCCCAGGTCCGCCGGGAGAAGGCGGAGGCCATCGCCGGGGAGGACTTTGAGGCCGCCGCCCGCCTGCGGGACGTGGAGGACGACTTTGCCCGCCAGCTGCGGGAGGAGCGCACCCGCTGGAGCGACGGCCGCACGGACGAGCTCGTCTCGGTCACCGGCGAGGACGTGGCGGCGGTGGCGGCGGAGTGGACGGGCATCCCGGTGCGCCGGATCACCGAGGACGAGGGGGAGCGGCTTCTGCGCCTGGAGGAGACCCTGCGGGGCCGGGTGGTGGGCCAGGACCAGGCGGTAACGGCCATCGCCAGGGCCATCCGCCGGGGCCGGGTGGGGCTCAAGGAGCCGGGCCGCCCCACGGGCAGCTTCCTGCTGCTGGGCCCCACGGGCGTGGGGAAGACGGAGCTGTGCCGGGCCCTGGCGGAGGCCCTCTTCGGCCAGGAGGACGCCCTCATCCGCATCGACATGTCCGAGTACGCCGAGGGCCACGCGGCCAGCCGTCTGGTGGGATCGCCCCCCGGCTACGTGGGCCACGAGGACGGGGGACAGCTCACCGAGCAGGTCCGCCGCCGCCCCTACTCGGTGGTACTCTTCGACGAGATGGAGAAGGCCCACCACTCGGTGTGGAACCTGCTGCTCCAGATTCTGGAGGACGGCACCCTCACCGACAGCCACGGCCGCCGGGCGGATTTTCGCAGCGCGGTGGTGGTGATGACCAGCAACGTGGGGGCCCGGCAGATCACCAGCGGCCGCCCCCTGGGCTTCGCCGGCGGAGAGGAGGACGAGGCGGGCCGTCAGGACCGCGTGCGCCGCTCGGTGACGGAGGAGCTGCGCCGCACCTTCCGCCCGGAGTTTTTAAACCGCGTCGACGACACCATCGTCTTCCGCCAGCTGTCGGAGGCGGATCTGACGGAGATCGCCCGGCGCATGCTGGCCCAGACCGCCGCCCGGCTGGAGCCCCTGGGTCTCACCCTCCGGGCGGAGGACGCGGCGGCGGCCCGCCTGGCCCGGGAGGGGCACGACCCGGCCAGCGGCGCACGCCCTCTGCGCCGCCGCCTCCACGAGGCGGTGGACGACCCCATCGCGGACGGCATTTTAACCGGCCGCTTCCACCGGGGCGACCGGCTGGTGCTGACCCTGGGCGAAAAGGGGCTTGCTATCGAGCGGGAAAAGGAGTAAAATAAACAATAGCTCTTTCGCCGCCTCCGGCGGCGAGGGGCCTGCCGTATTCCGGGGCCCCGGGGGCCCCGCCGCCAAGGACCGGAACCGTTTCACCCTGCGGGGAGCCGCTGCGGCTGGTTCCGTCCGCCCGCCGCCGGCCCAGGCGGCAAAGAAAGGAGCGCAACCATGGGATTTTCAGGCACCGACTCCACCGGCTTTCAGTGGGAGGGCTTTGACAGCGGCGCCCCCTCTCAGTCCCGTCCGCCGAAGAAAAAAAAGCCCCGCCGGGCCGTCGGGGGGCCCGTCGTCAGGGTGCTCATCAATCTGGCGGTGACGCTGGCGGTGGGCTTTATCTACTTCTATTTGCAGCTGCCCGCCATCAGCCTCCAGTCGGCGGATTTCTACACCTTCGTCCTCCTGCTGTGCGCGGTGTACTGCGGCTGCGCCATCTTTACCTCCGGGTTCCAGGGGCAGGGGGCGAAAAACTATGTGACGTTTTTGAAAAAGCAGTGCGCCATTCCCCTGCTGGCCGCCGTGCTGCTGCTGGCGGTGGCCCTGGTGGGCGCTCTGGCCGGCAGCGTCCTCTTCCGGGCCAAGGACTACGCCCGGCTCCTTCCCATTGAGGCCGGCGACTTCGCCGTCGAGGTGGACGAGATCTCCTACGACCAGATCCCCATGCTGGACCGGGCCAGCGCCGAGCGGCTGGGGGACCGGAAGCTGGGCGAGCTCTCCGACATGGTCAGCCAGTTCGACGTGGTGGACGACTACACCCAGATCAACTACAAGGGCCGGCCCGTGCGGGTGGCCACGCTGATGTATATGGACCTCATCAAGTGGCTGACCAACCGGGGGGACGGCCTGCCCGCCTACCTGGTCATCGACATGGTCACCCAGAACGTGGAGCTTGTGCGCCTGAGCGAGGGCATTAAGTACACCACCGCCGAGCACTTCGGCCGGAACCTCTACCGCCACATCCGCTTCCGTTACCCCACCTTCCTCTTCTCCCAGCCGGTGATGGAGGTCAACGAGGAGGGGACGCCCTACTGGATCTGCCCCCGGCTGGTGCGGAAGATCGGCCTGTTCGGCGGCACCGACGTGCAGGGGGCCGTGCTGGTCAACGCCCTCACCGGGGAGAGCGAGTACTGCGAACAGGTCCCCGCCTGGGTGGACAACCTCTACTCCGCCGAGCTCATCATGCAGCAGTACGACTACTACGGCATGTACCACAACGGCTTTCTCAACTCCATCTTCGGACAGCGGGACGTGACCGTCACCACCGAGGGCTACAACTACCTGGCCATGGGGGACGACGTGTGGGTCTACACCGGCGTCACCTCCACCGGCATGGACCAGTCCAACATCGGCTTTCTGCTGACCAACCAGCGCACCAAGGAGAGCAAGTACTACTCCTGCGCCGGGGCTACGGAGTACTCCGCCATGGACAGCGCCGAGGGCGAGCTGCAGAATCTGCGCTATACCGCCACCTTCCCCCTGCTGCTGAACGTGGGGGGCCAGCCCACCTACTTCATGGCCATGAAGGACGCCGCCCAGCTGGTGAAGAAGTACGCCATGGTCAACGTCCAGCAGTACCAGATCGTAGCCACCGGGGACACGGTGGCCCAGTGCGAGCAGAACTACCTGGCCATGCTGGGGCAGAACGGCGTCATTGACGGCAGCGCCAGCCTCTCCGGCACGGAGACGGTGGAGGGGGCCATCGCCGACATCCGCTCTGCCGTGGTGGAGGGCAGCACGGTGTATTTCATCATGCTCATCGGCGACGACGCCTACTACTCCGTCAGCGTTGCGGACCAGCTGCTGGCGGTGACTCTCAGCAAGGGCGATCAGGTGTCCATCACCTACCACCCCGGCGAGAGCGATATTCTAGCCGCCGTCAGCGTGGAAAAGCGATAGATGTGAAGGGCGGGCCCTGTGGGGCCCGCCTTTTTTGCGATATGGATCGCCTTATATGGGCGTATGGACGGCAAGGGCGGCGGCGGGAGACGTCCCCCCTCCCCCGCCTTTAAAAAATCTTAATACTTTTTTGTGGGAGCTACCTTGACAAACGAGGTACTTCCTGTTATGATAACCTCATCACACAGAGCGGCTGCGAAACGGCCGCCGGAAAGGAGTGTTCCCATTGTCCATTTCATCGGATACCCTGCGGGGACATACGGATACCATTATCCTGACCCAGCTGATGCGCGGCGACAGCTACGGTTACGCCATCAACAAGAGCGTGCAGCAGCGCACCAGCGGCGGGCACGGCTTTAAGGAGGCCACGCTGTATACCGCCTTCAAACGCCTGGAGACGGCGGGGCTCATTACCTCCTACTGGGGGGAGGACGGGCCCGGCGCCCGCCGGCGGTACTACGCCATCACCGAGGCGGGCCGCCGCCAGTGGGAGGAGAATTTCCAGGAGTGGCAAACCACCAGGGATCTGCTGGATGCCCTGATTTCTTTGGAGGAGGTCTGAGACCATGGATACCATGAGAACGAGATTTATCATTGCGGTGACCGAGCGCCTGAGCGCCGCCGCCGACAGCACCGCCAAGGTGGAGCTCATCGAGGAGCTCAGCGACAACCTCTACAGCCGCTGGCAGGATCTGACCGCCGCCGGCGTGGCGGAGGAGGAGGCCTACCGCCAGGCCCTGGAGGACCTGGGCAGCGTAGAGGAGCTGCTGGCCTATCTGGACAGCCTGGGCCCCGAGGGGGAGCTGCCCCGCCGGGACGGCGGCGTGCGGGACTTCACCAGCGAGCTGCTCCACGGCGTGGAGGAGGTGGTCCGGGAGACCGTCAGCCAGACCATGGACGCCGTGGACCAGGCCGGGGAGATCGTGCGCCGGGTGGCGGACAAGATCAAGGAGAAGTACCCCGACGGCTTCAAGGGCCGGGTATACGTCCAAGTGGACGGCGACAAGGACGGCCAGACCCCCGCGGAGGCGTCGGAGGAGCCGGAGGAGGGCGAGAGCCGGGAGGGCCGGGGCTGGTCCTTCTCCATGGGCTACAACCGGGACCGGGGCGGCTTCTACTGCGAGAGCGGCCGGGTGCGCCGGGTCACCGGCACCGCCTTCCCCTCCCAGGACATCCGGGGCGTCGATGTGCAGGTGGTCAACGGGGACATCAGCGTCCACCTCAGCGACGACGACGGAGGCGATGTGGTCCTGGCCGGCGACGTGGACCGGCTGGAGGTGCGCATGAGCGATGACGGCATCCTCTCCATCCGCCAGGGGAGCACCGCCAGCAGCAGCTTCTTCTCCCTGCGGGGCCTGACCGCGGCGGACGTGGAGCTGACCCTTCCCCGGCGGACCTGGGAGCTTTTGCAGCTGACCACCGTCAACGGGGACGTGGACATCGACGACGGGCTGGACGCCGGGCGGCTGTCCATCAAGACCGCCAGCGGCGACGTGAGCTTCCGCCAGCTCAACTGCGATGAGCTCGCCTTCAAATCCGCCAGCGGCGACTTGGACGGCCAGGGCGTGGCCGGCACGGTGTGGGCGGAGGCCGCCAGCGGCGACGTGGAGCTCAACGGGGCCTTCGGGGCCGTCCGGGCCGTCACCGCCAGCGGGGACATCGACATCTGCGGCAGCGCCCGGGAGCTGCGCCTGAGCAGCGCCAGCGGCGACGTGGAGCTGGAGACCAGCCAGCAGCCGGAGGTGCTGGAGGTGTCCTCCAAGTCCGGCGACTGTGAGATCGCCATGCCGGGCGCCGAGGGCTTCACCCTCCGCTTCAGCTCCGTCAGCGGCGAGCTGGACGCCGGCTTCCCCCTGGTGGGGCCCATGGGGGCCCGGTCCGGCGAGGCCGTCTATATGGACGGCGGGACGCGGACCTACCACGTCTCCAGCATCAGCGGGGACATCACCCTGCGCCAGCTGTAGGCCGTTTTCCTGCGCTGCTGAAAAATCTATCATAAAAGGGGACAATACGGAATGGATAAGCGTACAACGGATGTTGTTGCCTACCTGACATGGGTGGGGCTCATCATCGCCTTTGTGGCCGGGGACCGGGAGAGAAGCCGCTTCCACCTCAACCAGTCTCTCGTGATCTGGCTGGCGGGGACCATCTGCGGCATTCTGGCCAGAGTGCCCCTGGTGGGCTGGATCATCGGCGCGGTGGGCGGCCTGTTCTGCGCCGTCTGCTGGTTCATCGGCATCATCAACGCCGTCCAGGGCGTTGAGAAGGAAGTGCCGCTGCTGGGGCAGTTCAAGCTGCTGTAAGGGCGAAGGAGGAGCGCATATGACAGTCTGGCTCATCATCGCGGCGGCGTTCCTGGGAATCCTCCTGGAGGAGCGGGCCAGGAAGGGCGCACGCTGAGGGGCTGGGGCCGCGGATTTTCAGGCCGGGCGGAAGCGTCCGCCCGGCCTCCCCCTCCCCACCCCCGCGGGATCGGGATCCCAAAAGTCCATAGACGCCAAGGACTCTCCCGGGCGGTCTTGAAGACCCGGAAGAGCCCTTGGCATTTTGTGTGTAGAGCCGATGATCAAAGAGAGAGCGATATTGTTTCCCGGCCCCGCCCCATCGGCGCCGGAGGAAACACGAGGTTTGCGGCGCAAAAAAGCGCCCCGCCCCGCCGGCGGAACGCGAAAAGCCTCGCCGCGTGACGCGGTGAGGCCGGAACAGAAAGCGCGCTTCCGGTTTCGGCGGAGTGCCGCCAGGCTGCCATGTATCTGACTAAGCCCCTCCAGGGAGGCATCACAGTGACCGACTCGCAGGGATTCTCACCCTATTCCATGTGCCGCAAAAGGCGGCGCGCAGCTGGCGCAGGATTCATTTTCTCATAGTATACCACACAGAACGGCGTTTGTAAAGGGGGTGGTCCCCTATTTTTTGCAAGGCCGCGGCGGAGCGCAATTGGTGATTGTCAAGCGCTCCGCTTTTTGCTATAATAGCTTCCAAAGTCTCCCTTCGCGGAAGAAAGGAATCACGACTATGAAATCCATCACACACCGATTGTTGTCCCTGCTGCTGAGCGCAGCGCTGGTTCTCACGCTCCTGCCGCCGGGCGGCGCCCGGGCCGCCGGGACGGAGGAAGGCGGCGTCACCGGCAGCATCTCCGCCACCCTGCGCATCGACTACGCCCAGACCCTGGATGCCCTTGCGGACCGGGAGGTGGAGGCCGAGCTGCGGAGGGACGGCACATCCCTGGGCAGGGTACGGATGGCAAAACCGGGGGAGTATACGCTGAGCTCCCAATATACCGCCGTTGTCTCCGCCAGGAACAGCGACGGCGGGGACCTGCAGAACGGCTGGCCCGGATATCTGGACCTGACCGTCCACAACCTCCCCACGGGGGAGTATACCCTGCGCTTCACCGGTAAGGGGTATGTTGCGGCCGAGGTGGCCGTGGAGCTGAAAACCCACGCCCGCCATGTCATCCTGGGCACCGGCGACGCGACCTTCACCCTGGGCGACTTCGACAGCAACGGCAGGGTGACGGAGAAGGACCGGGAGGCCCTCTCCGAGGCCCTGGGCTCCAACGGCGATAAGGATCTGGCGCTCTATGACCTCAACGGTGACGGGGCCGTCGACATCGTGGATCTGGCCTATGTCAACCGCCAGCTGGAGGCGGAGGGCGGCGCCGAGGTGCTCAGCACCGCCCTGCTGGCCCCGCCGGTGAACCTGCAGCACATCAGGGAACTGATGCCTGCGGCGGGCGTCACGGTCGCCGGCGATCTGAAGGACCTCTTTGTGGATAATGCGGAAACCGTCAGGCTCACCAGACCGGAGAATGGGGGCAATATTGTCCTGCCCATGCCCCTGGAGGAGACCGCTGAGCTCCAGTCCCTGCGCATCACCGCCCCCGAGGGGGAAGCCCCCCTGGCCGGCACGGTGGTTGTGGAGGACGAGCAGGGCAAGGAGCACGAATACCCCTTCGACCTCACCCCGCCGGAGGGGGCGCACGCCATCGGGCGCAGCGCGGAGAAGAAGGTCATCACCATCGATCTGGGCAGCCGGATTCCGGTGAAGAAGATCACCGTCACCGTCACCAAGACGGAGAAAGAGGGCTACGCTGTGCTGGAGCTGGTGGAGTTCCTTCAGGACATCGTGCCTGAGAACCCCGCGCCCTCCTACAGCGAGGTCAAGCGGCTGAGCGCCCAGGCCGGCGACGAGGAGGTGTCCCTGGATTGGGAGGCCCTGCCCAACGTCTCCGGCTACCGGGTGGCCTGGTGGCCCGCCGACGGCAGCGAGGAGGTCCGCACCACTGATGTGGACGTGAACCGGGCCGAGGTCACCGGTTTGGACAACTACGTCCCCTACCAGTTCACCGTCACCCCCATCGACGGCGGGTGGACCGGCCGGGCCTCCCAGCCCGTCACCGCCACGCCGGAGCCCGCTTCCGCCCCCACGCCCCCGGAGATGGTCACCGTCGCGGCCATGGACGGGGCCCTGGCCGTGTCCTGGAAGGCCATCAAGACCGCCACCTTCTACGAGATCTACTACACCGACCAGCAGGGCGCGGCATTTGCCGACTACATCTGTTTTGCCGACGATCTCACCAGCCCCAGCGCCACCATCGGCGGCCTGGAGAATGGGACGGAGTACTTTATCCGGGTGACGGCGGGCAACGACATGGGCGTCAGCGCGCCCTCCAAGGTCTATGCCGGCACCCCCAAGGCCGTGGACTACAGCTTGCCCGAGGGCATCCCCGAAGCGGGCCGCCTGGACAGCAGCAAAATCAAGAGCATCCGGCTGGCGGATCAGAACAACGTGGACCGGTCCGCCTACACCGCCGCCGCGCCCTTTAAGGCGGAGAATATCATCGACGGGGACCTGCGCACCCACTGGACCGCCAGCACCAGCTGGAGCCGGGACGAGCATGTGGTGTGCACCTTCACCGAACCGGTGGACCTCTCCACCGCCATCTGGATCCCCCGGCGGGACGGCCAGTTCCCCACCAATCTGCGGGCCTACAGCTTCCGGGTCTGGTATGAGGGGGACGACCTGAGCAAGCCCGGCCGTCAGATGGTGCCCGCCCCCTCCTCCGGCATCTCCGACAGCAACAACGCCCAGGAAGACGAGTGGCCCAACGTGCCCAACTACAACAATGCGAACGGCGTGGCCAACGACGGCTTTGCCATCATGCCCCTGGGGAATCTGGAGAACGTAATCCAGATCAGCATCGCCGCCGAGCAGCGGGCCTATACGCAGATCAGCTGCGCCGAGCTGCTGTTCCTGGAATACGACCCGGAGAAGAACCTGCCGGACGACATCGCCGGGCTCTTCAAAAATGAGCTCCACGATGCGTTGCAAGAGGGCGTCACGAAGGAGCAGATTGCGGGGTACCGCCAGCGCCTGGAGAGCGAGGAGGGCAAGTATTACCTCTACCGCGGCACCCTGGCCGACGAGCTGAAGCTGGCCGAGGCCCTGCTGGAGAGCTCCGGCGGCGATCCCGCCGGCAGTGTGATCCTCCGGGGGGTGGAGTCCCGCTCCTCCGGCGCTGACAGCACGAAGTACAGCCAGGGCGGCAGCGATTTGCAGCCCCTGGGCGTGGCCGCCGGAGCGGGCCAGGAGATCACCGTCTATGCCCAGGGCATCCCCGAGGGAGGGAGCCTGGCGGTCTATGCCACCCAGTTCAACGGCGAGGTCTCCGCCTGGAAGGCCTCCATGGGGACGCTGGTTAACGGCCGCAACGTGCTGGTGCTGCCCGAGATCACCGGCCGGAAGGACGTCGGTCACGGCGGCAGCCTCTACTTCACCTACAGCGGGGCTAATCCGGAGGGAATCTCCCTCCACGTCCGTCAGGCCACGGATATTCCGGTGCTGGATGTGTCCGGCTGGTACCGTATGAATGAGACAGAGCGCAGCGAGGCCATCGGGGCCTATGTGGGTGAGCTGGAGGCCTACGTGTCCGCCATCAAGGTCAGCGACGCCAACAAGACCAGCGAGTACCGCAACGTCACCGAGATCGCCGCCCCGACGGTGCTCCTCTCCCTGCCCGCCCTTGCGGCGCTCAACGGTCTGGGCACCGGGAACAGGGGCGCAAAGATTGCCCAGCTGACCAACTCCGTGCTGGCCTGGGAGGACCTGCTGCACATCTGCAAGACCACCCAGGGGATTGATAAGACCTATGGGGAGAACGACATGCAGTCCCGCCAGAACATCCGCTGCATGACCATGTTCACCGGCGCGTTCATGTACGCCGCCGGCAGCCACGTGGGCATCGGCTACAGCTCCTGCCAGGGCATGGTAGGCGGCAAGCCTATTGCGAAGCTGGGGACGGATGCAAAAGTCAACGACCTCTTCGGCTGGGGCATCGCCCACGAGATCGGCCACAACATGGATAAGCTGGGCAAGGCGGAGATCACCAACAATCTCTACGCCCTCATGGTCCAGACCTACAACGGGAAGCAAAACACCCTCCCCTCCCGGCTGGAAAACAGCAAGAAGTATCCCGCCATCTTTACCAAGACGGCCCAGGGACTCCCCGGCGCGTCCAACAACGTGTTTGTCCAGCTGGGGATGTACTGGCAGCTCCACCTGGCCTATGACGACGGTAACCCCATGGATTTCTACAACCGCTTTTTCAAGCTCTGGAAATCCGGGAAGTACAAGGACGCTCCTTACGATGACAGGGTGGCCCTCATCGCCGCCGAGACTGCCAGAAAGAACCTGACCGAGTTCTTCATACGCTGGGGCATGAGCCTCAGTGCTGAGACGGTAAAGACCCTGAAGGGCTATGAAGAGGAGACACGGGCGATCTGGTACCTCAGCGACCAGAGCCGCCGGGAGAGGCTCGACGGTACCGGCGCTGCTGAAGGTACGCTCACCGCCTCCGCCGCGCTGGTGAAAAACGACGCCGGCGTCACCAAAAACAAGATCAAGGTGACCATCACGCCCAGCATTACCGGCAAGGTGCAGGGCTATGAGATCCAACGAAACGGCAAATCCATCGCCTTTACCTCCGATACCGCCTACACCGACGTTATCGGCTCCGGCAACCACCGGACCTACCAGTATACCGTCGTGGCCTACGACATACTGGGCAACAGGATCGGTGAGGCTGATGCCGGGGAGGTCCGGGTGGCCTACGACATGACCGTTCCCGAGACGGCCTACACGCTGGGGACCAACGAGGAGGAGGACATTGTCTTTACCCTCGGCCAGGAGACCTCCGTCTCCGGCGTGAAGATCACCCCGGCCCCCGCCTCCGGCGCGTTCACCGTCACCGTCACCGACGGCGCGAACAAGACGGTTACCGCCCGCTCCGGGGATTTCTCGAAGGATAATCTGGCGGTGGACGATCAGAGCGCCTACCTCACCTACTTCAACAAGCCCGGCACAACCAGCGCCGATACCCGCATCTGGACCTACGACGCCAAGACCGTCACCGTCTCCGGCGTGCCGAGGGGGGCCGAGGTGGAGCTCATCAGCTACGCCGGCGACGACATCGCCTTCTATGAGGACGAGAATGGGACGGCGGCCATTGGCGTACTGGGCGAGGCCTACGGCGGGATTCCCAAGGGTACGCTGGTGGTGATCGGCACCTACCGGGGAGACCCGGTCTACGGTGGCGTGCGGGTGAAGGGCGAGTTCACCGTCACCGGTTACGACGGCGCGGAGGGCAAGACGGAGGAGCGGGTCATGCCCGGCGAGATCTACCTCTTCGCCGAGGTGCCCGAGGACAAGGAGGTCAGCGACATCAGCGACGGCCTGTTCGTCTTCGTCCCCAGCGTCCAGCAGGAGGCGGCGCTCCAGGGCATCGATAAGGGCTCTGACTGCACCGGCGTCAACCTGCTGCCCAGCCGGATGAAGCTGGAGTTCTACCGCACCGACAAACCCAACAGCACCGAAACGGGCCGCGTCACGGCGGAGACCCTGTGGCTGAACAGCCCCGGAGGCAACGAGCTGCCGGAGATCATCCTGAGAGGGAGCAACTGACTATGAAAGCGAAATCCATTTTGTCCCTTGCGTCCGCCCTGCTGCTGGCGGCGAGCCTGTGCGCCCCCGCCCTGGCCGCCGCCCGCCGCCCCGCCCTCATCTGCGACGGGGACGGGGAGGGCGTGCTCTGGCTGGTGCTGGAGGACCTGGACGGCACCGGGGTCTACGGCGCACAGGTGGAGCTGACCCTGGACGGGGCGTATCCCGACTGCACCTTCACCCCCAGCGGCAGGGACGTCTACAGCCCCGACTGCGTGGCGGAGGTCCGTTCGGGCCGCACCGAGGTGACCCTCTACCTCACCGACACCGCCCCCCTCAACCGGGGGGAGCGGCTGCCCCTGGGGGAGCTGGATCTGGGCACCGGGCGGGGGGAGCCCCTGCCGGAGGCCGCCAGCGTGGTCCTGCTGGGCCGGGACTTGCAGCCCCTGGAGGGCCGGATGTCCGGCAGCGTGTCCATAGAGGAGGCCGATGAGGACGACGGCGGCGGCAGTGACCGCCCCGGCAGCCGTCCCGGCGGCGGGAAGGACGAGCCCCTGCCTGAGGCGCCTGACGAGATTGACGGGACCGATGAGACCGTCGTTCTGCCCTTTGCCGACGTGGGGCCGGGGGACTGGTTCTATGAGGAGGTCCGCTACGTCTACAGCCGGGGCATGATGGGGGGCACCGCGCCCAGCGCCTTCACCCCCGGCGGCACCACCACCCGCGCCATGGTCGTCACCATCCTCCACCGGATGGAGGGCGCGCCCGCCGCGCCGGCGGCCCCCTTCACCGACGTGTCCGCCGGACAGTACTACGCCGTCCCCGTGGCCTGGGCCGCCTCCTGCGGCGTGGTCACCGGGGCTACCCCCACCATCTTCAACCCGGAGGCCCCCATCACCCGGCAGCAGCTGGCCGCCATTCTCTGGCGCTACGCCGAATATAAGGGGGTGGACGTGTCCGGCGGGGCGGATCTGGGGATCTTCCCCGACGCGGACCGCGTGGCCCCCTACGCCGCCCAGGCCATGGCCTGGGCGGTGGAGGCGGGGCTCATCGCCGGCGTGGACGGCCGCCTGGACCCCACCGGCCAGGCCACCCGCGCCCAGACGGCGGTGATTCTCACCCGGATGTGCCGGAACGTGCTGGCGCTGCCATGATTCTCGTGGTGTGCCTGGACGACGGGAACGGGATGGGCTTCAACCGCCGCCGGCAGAGCCAGGACCGCCTGCTCCGGGCCGACCTCCTCCGGGAGGCGGCCGGGCGGGCGGTGTGGATGAGCCCCTACACCCGCGCCCAGTTCCCCGATCCCCCGGAGACCCTGTGCACAGCGGAGGACCCCCTGGACCGGGCGGGCCCCGGGGAGCTGTGTTTCGCGGAGACGGCGGACCCCGCCCCCTGGGCGGCGCGTGTGGAGGAGATTGTCCTCTACCGCTGGAACCGGCGGTACCCGGCGGACCTCCGCTTCACCCTCCCCCTGGAGGGATGGACTCTGGTGAGGAGCGAGGAATTCGCCGGATCCAGCCACGAGAAGATTACCAAAGAGGTTTACAGAAGATGAGAATGTGGAAACAGCGGCTGACAGCCTTGGCCCTGGCGGCGTGGTGCCTTCTGGCGCTGGCGGGCTGCAGGCCCCACGGCGGCCGGGATGACCTGTGCGCCCCCGGAACCGTCAGCCTGGACCAGATCCCCCCCTACTTCGGACAGGCCTATGTGCCCATTGACGACAATGTGCCCGGCTTCACGGAGGACGAGCTGACCACGGACTCCTATGAGTACTACAGCCCGCTGGACGAGCTGGGCCGCTGCGGCTTCGCCCGGTCCTGCGTGGGGGTGGATCTAATGCCCACCGAGGAGCGGGGCTCCATCGGCTCGGTGAAGCCCAGCGGCTGGCAGACGGTGAAATACGACTGCGTGGACGGTAAATACCTCTACAACCGCTGCCACCTCATCGGCTTCCAGCTCACCGGGGAGAACGCCAACAAGCAGAACCTCATCACCGGCACCCGGTATATGAACGTGGACGGCATGCTGCCCTTCGAAAATCTGGTGGCAGACTACGTCAAGGAGACGGAAAACCATGTGCTCTACCAGGTAACGCCCCTCTATGACGGGGAAAACCTGGTGGCGGACGGGGTGCAGATGGAGGCCCTGAGCGTGGAGGACGGCGGCGAGGGGGTCTGCTTCAACGTGTACGTCTACAACATCCAGCCGGGGGTGGTCATCGACTACGCCACCGGAGAGAGCCGCCTGGAGGATGAGACGGCGGCCTCCGCCGGAGGGGAGACCATCTATGTGCTCAACACCAGCTCCAAGAAGTTCCACACCCCCGACTGCTCCGGCGCGGCCTCTATCAGCGAGGCCAACCGGCAGGAGTTTGCCGGTTCCCGCCAGGACCTGCTGGACCAGGGATACGCCCCCTGCGGCGCCTGTAAGCCCTGAGAAACGGGGAGCAAATCCGAAAGGGCGTGTATCCGGGGAGCAGGGCGCGGAAGGATGAAAACCGGCGGCGGGATAGTCAGTGCCTACCCCGCCGCCGGTTTTTACTTTATTACCGCTGTTTTACTGATATTGAATTTAATCCCGCAAAGAGCATCAATACCCAGGTAAAGGCGGCCGCCATGCTGAAGTTGATGGCAGCTGAATATGGGTATCTGCCCTCTTTTACCAAAGAGGAGCTTATTCAGTATCACAGAGAACATGTTTCTTGTTGACGAATATTGAGATGTATTGTGTAAAGGGTGGTTTCACCATCCAAATACACATTGGCTGACGGTTCATTTGTGGCAAAATGACACAGGCCGGAAAGGCGGTGATCGATCAGCAGGAGGGGAGCGTCTGGGGATGACCTGGGCGCTCCGTTCTCTTTGTCGGCCCTCTGCGAAGAGCGCACTTACTCACCGCCCGCAAGCGGGCGGTGGTACTGCCTCTGGCAGTCGTGCGCCCTCCGGGGTGGCTCCGCCGGGGGGCCTTCCCTGCTGGTATACCAGCAGACGCCAACGGTTGCTTGTGCATCGGATGCAACTGCGCCGATCACCGGGGGCTTGGGGGCCTTCGGCCACCAACAAGCGGCACAGGGTATATACCTGTGCATTGCTTGCCACTACTATCAGTGCCTATAAATGAGGGTTGAAAGTTTCCAGTATTGGTGGTATGCTTGGCTCATGACAAATCGACAAATCAAATTTTACATGTATGCGTAAAGGCAGGGAGTAAAAATGATTCGGCCAGTTCTTGCTTGTATAGACCCCTATAAGGCAGCAAAGGAATTTGCTGCTGTTGGGTGGAATATTGATTTTTCGCAGCCTTGGGAGAGTGGTGACCCTTTGGTGGGGGTATCACTTTGCGGCAACTCTGTCCTGCTTGGTATCACGGAGGGATATGTTCCTGACAATCAGCTTTCACATATTGGATGTGGAGTTGAAATCTACATGACCGTACCTGGTGGACAGCTCAAGCAGATATATGAGAACCATTTGGTGCTGAAACCAACTGCGCTGATGGTTCAGCCGTGGGGCGATACGGCATTTGAGGTCAAAATCAGTGGATACCAGTTTATGATTGCCGCTGTAAATTCCGATTTATAGGGGATTTCATCTTTTGGGTGAAATCCCCCTTGACAAATGTTCTCTTGGCTTATCGGCTTAATTATAAGCATACCTCTTTGCAGTACGCGAGGGGAACAGGATTTGACAACCCTGGGCTAAATCCGCCGGCCTTATTTGCGGCGAGGTTATCAAGGTGCTCTTCGGCGAGCAGCTTGATCCGAAGCAGTAAACAAATCGCATAATCCAAGGGCCGGACGCGTCAGCGTCCGGCCCTATCTCTTTCCCGGAGGGAGCGGCAGTCTGATTGGCGGGGATGCCTCTACCCAATCTCCAGCGACAGCAGCAGCGCCGCCGCGTCGCTGTACGCCAGGCTGTCGTCGTAGGAGGCCAGATAGGCCAGCCCCTCCCCTCCGGAGGGCTGGTAGAGCAGGTCGGTCCCCGCCGGCGCATCCCTGGTGCGGAGGTCCCGGCCCTCCCAGCTCGCGTCCTCCCACTCCCCCGCGTCCGGCAGGGGGGCGAGGTCCTGGTCGATGACGGCGATCTCGCCGAAGGTGAAGACGTAGACCGCGCGGGTATACCGGCCGTCCTCCCCGGCCTCCAGGGTGCAGTACAAAAACCGGCTGTCCCCGCACGCCGCCAGGGGGCGGCCAAAGCCCTCGCTGGCCTCCTCCAGGGTGAGGCTCTCCGCGGAAGCGGCCCTGAGCGGACCGCCGCCCCGCTCCGCCTCGTCGGCCAGAAGGGCCTCCTGGGGCTCCTGGGCGGCGCTGGCCGCCTCCGGGACCGTCAGCGCCGCCTCCGCCTGGGGAACGCCGCCTTCGTCGTGCCGCTCTGCCTCCGCCTTGTCCTGGCTTACCGCCGCCGGGGGCTGGAGCTTGGGGGCGGCCTGGTTCGCGCCGCCGGCGCTCTGGACGCGCCACAGCCCCAGCGCCGCCACGGCGCAGCAGGCCGCCAGGGCCGCCCACCGCCCCCAGCGGGGGAAGGACAGGGGGTTCCTCTTCGCCGGCGCGCTCCGGCGGACCTGGGCCATCACCCGCTCCGCCAGATCCGCCGGGGCCTGGACATCCTCCAGGGACAGCAGGGCCTCGTGGAGGGCTATCTGGTCGTCAAAATACTGCCGGCAGGCGCGGCAGGACTCCATATGCTCCGCCAGGGCGGTCCGCTCCTCCGGGGAGAGCGCGCCGTCCAGATAGGCGCTGACAAGGGCCTCGTATGCGGCGCAGCTGCTCATGGCCGTTCCCCCTTTCGTGTCTCTGCTGTGTTAGACGGCAGGTATCCGGATAAGTTCCCACTCTCCAGCAAAATCCTGCGCAGGGCGCTCCGGGCCCGGGAGATGCGGGACTTCACCGTCCCCAGGTCAATGTCCAGCATGCGGGCGATCTCCTCATAGCTCAGCTCCTGGAGCTCCCGCAGAACCAGCACCTGCCGGTGGTCGTCGGACAGGCGGGCCAGCCCCGCCGCCACTGCCCGGCGCAGCTCCGCCCCCTCGGCGGCCTCCTGAGGGCCGGGGCCGCTGTCGGCGGCGTCCAGCCCCAGGGGACCGTCCTCCAGGCTCAGAGCCCCCCGCTGGCGGCGGGTGCGGCGCAGGTGGTCGATGGCGGCGTTGGCGGTCAGGCGGTAGAGCCAGGTGGCAAAGCCCGCCTCCCCCCGGAAGGAGGGCAGGCCCCGCCAGGCGGCGAGGAACGCCTCCTGGGCCACGTCGGCGGCGTCCTCCCCACACATCCGCAGGGCCAGGGAATATACCTTGTTTTCGTACAGCCGCACCAGCTGGGCGAAGGCGTCCTGGTCGCCTGCCGCCGCCGCGCGGACCAGCTCCTCAGTCATCATGCAGGTCCCTCTTGATTCCTCTCGTCACCCTGTATACGTCCTCCAGGGTCTCCATATGGACGATCTGCTCCTTGTAATAGGAGGCGTGGGGCACCCCCTTGAGATACCAGGCGTAGTGCCGCCGGGCGCTGAGCACGGCCGTCTTCTCGCAGCCGTACTGGGCCGCCAGCTCGATCTGGCGCACGGCGGTGTCGCACCGCTGGTCCAGGGGGGGCCGGTCCTGGACGGGTTCCCCCGCCAGGGCCGCCGCCGCCTGCTGGAAGATCCAGGGGTTGCCGAAGCACCCCCGGCCGATCATGGCCATGTCCGCCCCGGTGTACTGGAGAATGCGCACCGCGTCCTGGGGGGAGAAGACATCGCCGTTGGCGATGACCGGAATGGACACCGCCTCCTTCACCTCCCGGATGGTGGTCCAGTCGGCGCTGCCGCCGTACATCTGCACACGGGTCCGGCCGTGGACGGCCACGGCGGACACCCCCGCCTGCTCCAGCATCACCGCCAGCTCCACCGCGTTGACGCTGCCCTTGTCCCAGCCCCGGCGCATCTTCACCGTCACGGGAACGGGGCTGGCCTTCACCACCGCCTCCGCCAGACGGGCGGCCTTCTCCGGGTCCCGCATGAGGGCCGCGCCGTCGCCGCTGGAGACCACCTTCCCCACAGGGCAGCCCATGTTGATGTCCAGAAGGTCCGCCCCGCTGGCCTCTGCGGCGATCTGGGCGGCCTCCGCCATGCAGACGATGTCGCTGCCGAAGATCTGGGCGGCGAAGGGCCCCTCGCCGGGGAAGGGCCGCAGCAGCTGCCGGCTCTTCTTGTCCTGGTAGCACAGGGCCTTGGCGCTGACCAGCTCGGTGCAGGTCAGGCCCGCCCCCAGCTCGGAGCAGATCTGGCGGCAGGCGGCGTCGGTGACGCCGGCCATGGGGGCCAGGGCCAGCCGGGAGGCGATATGGAGGTGGGCAATGTCCATGGGGGTGTTCTCCTTCCTTTTCAGGCGCTGCGCAGCGCGTCCGCTCCGTGCGGCGCACCCGCACCGCGAAGCCGGGGCCGCCTCAGTGGGTGGTCCCCATGCCGGTCCCCAGGTCCTCTTGACCCAGGGCCGCGGCCTCGATGGCGGCGGCCAGAGCGGCGGTGATGGCCTCCAGGGACATGCTGGGGGTGGAGCCGGGCTTGTCCGCCGCCTGCCGGAGGGCGTAGGGCACGTGGATAAAGCCCGCCCGCATCCCCGGATAGACCTCCGCCGCCAGGTGGAGGGCCCGGTACATCAGGCAGTTGCACACGTACGTCCCCGCCGTGTAGGAGATCTGGCAGGGGATGCCCGCCTCCCGCACCCGGCGGACCATGGCCTTCACAGGCAGGGTGGCGAAGTAGGCCGCCGGGCCGCCGGGGACCAGAGGCTGGTCCACGGGCTTGGCCCCGTCGTTGTCAGGGATGGAGGCCTCCGCCAGGTTGATGGCCACCCGCTCCACCGTCACGCAGGCCCGGCCCCCGGCCTGGCCCACGCACAGCACCCCGTCGGGCCGCCAGAGGCGGCAGGCCTCCTCCAGAGCGGCGGCGCAGCCGGCAAAGCTGGTGGGCATCTCCGCCTTGATCAGCTCCGCCTCCCCCAGGCGGTCCGGCAGACGGCGCACCGCCTCCCAGGCCGGATTGATCCGCTCCCCGCCGAAGGGGGCAAAGCCGGTTGTCAAAAGCTTCATAGTGGTCACCTCCCGGCAGACTGCCGCGCTGTTTTGGGGATAGTATAGCAAGGATTGGAAAGAAAATCAACTTCCTTGCGGTTTTTCTTGCTTTTTTCCCCGGCTTCGTGCATACTGGAGGGGAGACTGGGAGAGGAGACGCCGCCATGGAGCGCATCAGCAAGGAGAACTACTACCTGGACATCGCCGAAACCGTCATCGGCCGGGCCACCTGCCTGCGCCGGTGCTATGGGGCCATTATCGTGAAAAACGACGAGATTATCTCCACCGGCTACAACGGGGCCCCCAGGGGCCGCCGCAACTGCGTGGACCTGGGCCGCTGCACCAGGGAGGCCCTGCAGGTCCCCCGGGGCCAGCGCTACGAGCTCTGCCGCAGCGTCCACGCCGAGGCCAACGCCATCATCTCCGCCGCCCGGCGGGACATGGCGGGGGGAACTCTCTATCTGGCGGGGCGGGACGCGGCCACCGGCGGGGTCCTCGCCGACACCACCTCCTGCGCCATGTGCCGCCGCATGATCATCAACGCCGGCCTGGAGCGGGTCATCGCCCGGACCGGGCCGGGGCGCTATACCGTGACAGAGGTCCAAAGCTGGGTGGAGGAGGACGACTCCCTGCCGGAGGAGGAGCGCTGACATGTTTTTGCCGGAGGCGTATCCGGTTCCCCGCGGCGGGCACAGGGCATAGACTGTAGCAGGCGGACGCGGCGGACGGAAACTGTCCGCGGTGTGGGCGGTCAGGCTGCAAATGTGTATAAATATACATATTTGCGCCGCCGAGACTCCCGCTGCCGGTCCGCCGCGCATGTGCCGCCGCAGAAGGGAGATTTCTGTAAAAATGCCTGAAAATGGCGAGGATTTTTGCAGAATTTACAAAAGATAATACCCGCGATTTGTTCATCTATAGAATTGACTACGGGTGTGAAGTGTGGTATACTATATAAACACTCCGTCTTTTGCGGCGGAGAGATTGGATGAGGAAGGATGCAGGTATTATGCATAAAAAGATGAATAGCATTTATGTTGGTGAGGAGAGCCGACAGCGGAATGTACCAGATGTCCGCGGCAGGCAGGCCCCCAATCCTCAGATGCCGGAGGAATCTTACTATGTCTATAAAAAGGTCTTTTCTCAGCTCACCCCCCGCGACATTCCTCAGCCCCAGGGCGACGTCTACAGGGGATAGAAAATCAGCCACAAAACCTTTCGCGTTATCTGCCGCCGCGGGGCCGGAACGATCATAGAGAAGGTTTTGTGGTTGCTTTTTACCTCTGCCATGTAAAATAATGTCAATTGCAGCCGGGTCCTGTCGATTCGGCTGGTGGGATGCGGGAGGGGAGCCGCCATGATCGAAGCGCTTTGCACCATGCTGGGTACCCTGAAGGTAAGGATTTACCGGGAGTGGCGGAAGGAACAGGCGCATATAAACCGCGCGCGGATGAAAAAGCGGTACTGGTATATTTTCTACTGCCGGTGCGTGGTTTTCCTGTGGACGCTCCTGGCCATCTCGCTGTCCTGCGAGGCGCTGACCGGCAGCAGCGTCACCGCGCATCTGCTGCACATCCAGACGCTCCCCGTCATCCTGAACGTCAATGCCGTGCGCAGGACGGCGGAAACCGTTGGCTTCGGCAGCATCCTGATCGCCTGGCTCTACGCCGCCCTGGACAAGGAGGAGCTGGGCTTCAAGTACAGCGACCTGCTGCGGGCGGTCTATCCCACCTACTCCCGGTTCGTCATCGGGCATTTGATTGCGATGCTGCTGTGCGTGTGGCTCTCGGAGAGCGGCATGCTGGAGGGGGCGCTGCTCTCCCTGGCCGTGATCGTCATGGGCGGGTTCATCCATTGGCGTGCGCTCTCCTCCCTGGTGTTCAAATCCTACCGCCGCAAACGGATTGCCATTGACGAATGGAGCCGGGAAATTGAGGAGTGGGACGAGCGGAAGGAGGGGGAGGAGGACCTGGAGCGCCACCACCAGTCGGTCCTCTGCGGCATTGCCGACGTCCTTTCCATCCACGACAGGGACAGCGCCAAGGAGATGCAGCGCTGTTTCGCCCGCGCCCTGTGCAAATTCACCGACGGCTTTGTCTGTGATAAGGCGGCGGCGCAGGATTACTGCTGGAAAAAGGTGCAGCAGCAGATGCAGGTCCTCTCGGAAATATCCCATCTGTGGGACCGGGCCGCCCGGGGGCGCACCGAGGGGGAACGGTCCCTGATGCTGGACGGAATCCTGCGGGCCTGCCTGGAGGAGGCGGCAGAGCACGGAGAGGGCCGGGCGGAGGCGCTGATGGGACCGGTCTGCGCCGGATGCGTGCTGTGGCTCTACAAGAGCTGTGCGGGGGCGGAGGTTGAGGACGCCACGCTTCAGGAAACCCGCCTGCTCCGTCTGCGCAAGGAGCTGGACGCCATACGGGCCCGCTTCTGCGGCCGTGCCGGCGATCTGGTGATCCGGTATATCGATGAGGTTTTCACCCTGCTGGCGTGGATGCACTTCCTGAATGGGGAGAGCCACCTGCTGGGGAAATTTTTCGTGTTTTCACCCGACTGGGAGATGCGGGACGACTTTCTGCTCCAGGCCGTCGCCGGCTGTGCGTTCCCCATCCCCGTCTGCAGGGCAAACTTTGAGACCGCTCTCCAGCAGACCTTTGTGCCGGCGAAGCGTCAGGAGAAGACGGCTGAACAAAACGGAGGAAAGATTGCGTGATACTGCGGGTCATACTGCTTGAAAAAATTGCGTCAATGGACAAGGACTGCTTTACGCAGGGGCCTGCGCTCTCCAAAAGCAGCCGGGGGCCTTGGATTACGCTGGGCCACTTTGACGCTATGTATACATATAGGCTGCGTATAGATGGGGACCGCATTTTCCAGGCCATCAACGAGAATAACCGGGCCATCGCCGCCCGCAACAGCGGGGAACGCTACTACCACCCCCTGTACGTGTTGACGGACCAGGACAGGAAGGACCAGGAGTTTTGGCGGGGCGACACCTGGTGCATGGCCGCGGCCCGCATCCACTACGCGCCCAGCGCCAACATCGCGCCCCTCCATGCGGCGCTGAAGAACCACCTGCTGAAGGACGCCGAGAAGAACGGCTGCAGCTGCCACATCTATCACACCATGGAGCTGAGCGATCTTGTGGTGGTTGTCAGGTCCGACCGCATGTCCAATATCCTGCAGTTCGCCCTGCGGCTGCGGAAGTACTCCTGCGTGGGCAAGGTGTATACCTACTGCGGCATTGATTACAGGCGCGTCAAGGAGACCGTCCTCTTTCCCGAGGACGACGACATCATCCCCACGGTCTCCATGCGCTTCTCCGTATCCGACTTCCAGCAGGTGCGGGAGCAGATGGAGCATGTGATACGGGCGCTGAACATCAGGGAACACTATTCCGCCGTCGTGGGCGTGGACGACATCCTGCTCAACTGCAAGGACCTCCCCCTGAGCAAGCTGGTGCGCCTGTACCGGTCCCGGTTCATCCCCAATTATGACGCCACGCCTCCGCTGAGCACCACCTTCCCGGAGGTGACCACCCGGCTGGGAATCACCATGGAGGAGGATCTGGAGTATGTCCCGGTGGACGACGGCAGCGGATATGACAGCAGCCGGCGGCTGCGGGAGGCCTGCCGGCAGCTGGTGGAGACCGACAGAAGGATTCAGGAGATCGCGCTGGACAAGGCCAGCGGGATTCGCTATGATACGGTGCACAGCTGGCTCAAGCCCCTGTCGGAGCTGACCAAGTCCCTGCTGCGGATGAGCAGGACGGCGGTGCTGGACGAGTTCGTCTACCTGATGCTGCCGGGGGTGGAGGCTTTTCTGGATCAGGTCCGGCTCCACCTGGAGCAGCGCCTCCGCCGGCCAAACGAGGAGGAGATACGGCTCTTTGACAACAGGGCCAAGTATTTCCAGCGCTTTGTGGAGAACTGGAGCCATCTGATGGAGCACGTCATGCGGGTGGAGGGGCAGCTGGCCCACCACCCGGAGACCCGGCCCATGATCTACGACATCCCCATCGTCATGCTGGAGTATACGCTGGCCTTTTTGAACATGGTCTCCGAGGTCCTCCTGGTTGGCGACCTGCAGAAGGAGCGGATCCGCTTTTTGCTGGTATCCTACCCCTGTGAACGGATCAACGCGGTGGAGCTGTTTGAGGCCAGGAAGGACGTCCCCGGCCTGGTGCTGGTGACCATCCCCTTCCACAGGCTCTACAACCCGGTGGAGGTCCTCAGCGCGCTGGCCCACGAGACGTCGCACTACGTGGGGGAGCATCACAGAAAGCGGGCGTTTCGTACTGTGTGTTTCGCCAAGGCGGCGGCGGTGCTGCTGGCAAAAATCGTGTTTCAAAACTATGACCGCCACCTTGTCAAGGGGATTGTGGAGCTGTTTACAGCGGAGCTGGGGGGCTGTACCGTGGCCCGCGAGATGGAGGCCGCCATTTACTACTGGTCCTTCGAGTTCTTCGAACAGAAGCGCTACAGCGACTTCGCCGCACATGTCCTCCGGGAGGCGCGGGGGGAGGCCGAGAACCTGTCCTTCACATCAGATGTGGTCAAGCTTAAAGAGCTGTATGTGCCGCTGTTCCGGGATTTGCTGAAGGACCTGTGTACGCTGTTCCGGGAGATTTACGCCGACACCTGTATGCTCTACCTGCTCCCCCTGGATACGGAGGCCTATATCCGCAGTCTGGCGGCGGAGCTGTCCGGCGGTCTGGAGGACGCGGGCGCGGGGGTTGAGATGCTGGCGGTCCGGATGTTTGTGGCCCTGACCTCGGTTGGGCGCCCGATTCCCCAGCGGCTGACGGGAGCGGACCAGGCGGTCTGGCGGCAGCTGCACAGGGAGATCGAGAAAATACGGGCCGGCATGACCACGGGGAAGGAGGGCACGGACCGTCTGCTCCCCATCGCCTCTGTCCGCTTCCTGCTGGAGTATGCCTCGGCGTGCGCTGAGAGCCTGCGCACCTCGCTGGACGGGGACGGCGGCGTGGAGGAGGTCAAGGAGCTGTTCTGCGCCGTGTCCGGCGAGCTGGAATTTGACAAGCTGCTGGAGGCCATCAGTGAGTACCGCAAAAAAGTAATCAGCAAATAGGCAGGCGAAGGAGCCGCGCACCTGTTTTGGTGCACGGCTGTTTTCTTCAGGAAGAGGCCTCATCCCCCCATAAAGGCCATCCGCAGGCATCGCTGGGCGATCTGCCAGTAGGTCAGCCGGGCCACCGCCTGCTCTGCCACCAGAGGGATGACAGCCAGGGTCTCGCCGCCGGAGGTGACGGTCATGCGTCCCACCTGCTGCCCCGCCTCCACCGGGGCGTCCAGGCGCTCCTCCAGCTCCACGGCCGCCTCCATGGCCGCCAGCTTCTCCTTTGCCGCCAGGATGGTGCGCTCCCCCTCCAGCCGGACGGTGACGCTGGGGGCGTCCCCCAAAGTGACGGGGATGGGGGTCAGGGGCTGGGGGAGCTGGGCCTCCCCCAGGCCGTAGGCGGCGAAGCCGTAGTTGAGCAGCACCTTGGCGCTCTCAAAGCGCTGGGTGGAGGTGGGGGCCTTGAGGATGACGGCGATGAGCTCCATGCCGTCCCGCTCCGCCGTGGCGGACAGGCAGTAGAGGGCGGCGTCGGTGCTGCCGGTCTTCAGGCCGGTGGCCCCCTGGTAGAAGCGGATGAGCTTGTTGGTGTTCACCAGCCCAGAGGCCCCGTCCCGGAGGGAGTCCATCCAGATGGTGGTAAAGCGGCGGATGTCCGGGTGGTTGAGGATCAGCTCCCGGCTCATCAGGGCGATGTCATAGGCGCTGGTGACGTGGCCCTGGGTGGGCAGGCCGGTAGGGTTGACGAAGTTGGTGTCCTTCATCCCCAGCTCCCCCGCCCGCTGGTTCATCTTGTCCACGAAGGCCTCGGCGCTGCCGGCCAGGTGCTCCGCCAGGGCCACGGAGCAGTCGTTGGCGGAGACCACGCACACGGCCTTGAGCATATCCTCCACGGTCATCTGCTCGTTCTCCTTCAGCCAGATCTGGCTGCCCCCCATGGAGCAGGCGTAGGCCGAGGCGGTCACCAGATCGTCGTAGCGGAGGGAGCCGCTGTCGATGGCCTCCATGACCAGCAGGAGGGTCATGATCTTGGTGACGCTGGCGGGCTCCAGCTGCTCGTGCTCGTTGACCGCATAGAGCACCTCCCCGGTGGTCTTCTCCATTAAAAGGCAGGCCTGGCTCTCCACCGCCAGCGCCTCCGCCCTGGCTGCGGGCGCCAGGCACAGCAGCATCAGCAGGGCCATCAGCCCTGAGAGGGTTCGTTTCATACCGTAAGTCCTTCCTTTTCCCGGGGCGCGGCCGCCGGCGAGGGGCGCCCTCCCCGTATTTCCTGTCTCTGCCCTAAGGATATGCCGCCGGGGACGGGCAAATGACGGGGGCCGGAAATTTTTGCGCCGGACCGGGGGGATTTTGGCCGGTTCGTGGGTTTTGCGACTTGCGGCGGGGAAAAAGTCTGCTATAATAAACCTATCTTTAGAGCCCGCCAGACGGCGGAGAGGAGGGGCAATGCCGGATTCCAACATCACCAAAAGGGCTCTGGCCCAGTCGCTCAAGGAGCTGATGGCCTGCCGTCCCTTTGCCAAAATCAGCGTGGCGGACATCTGCCAGGGCTGCGGCATGAGCCGCAAGAGCTTTTACTACCACTTCCAGGACAAATACGCCCTGGTCCACTGGATTTTTGACGCGGAGTTCGTCCAGTCCGTCCGGGACGCGGAGCACGAGAACAGCTGGGAGCTGTTCCGGGCGCTGTGCCTCTACTTCTACCGGGAGCGGACGTTTTACCGCTGCGCCCTCCAGGTCCAGGGGCAGAACTCCTTCCAGGAGTACTTCCGGGAGGTGACGGCCCCGGTGATGGAGACGGTGGCGGCGGAAATCTTTGTGGACAGCCGGGACCGGGCCTTCTGCATCACTTTTTTTGCCGACGCCATTCTGGCCTCCGTGCTGCGCTGGCTGTCGGCGGCGGCCCCGGAGCCGCCGGAGCAGTACCTGGAGCGGCTCCACCGCCTGCTGGTGCGGGGGGCCCGGCAGGTGCTGGAGGATCTGGAGTAGGGCGTCCGCTATGGACCAGGCGCAGGGCGCAGACGGCCGGCCGTCTGCGCCCTGCTTCGCGGTTCCGGGCCCCTCCGCAGCGGCCGCCTGCGGGGAGTGACAGATCCGCCGAAGCGTCCCAAAAGGTGAGAGGCGGGGGCGTGTGTCCCAAATTGGCACAGGGAGATTCCAGGTGTCCCGTGACAGGATTCAACTTTTTTCGTAGAATGTGGGCACATTAAAGAAAGGAGCTCACGTGCTATGAGCGGCATTTCTGAGAAATTAAAGAGCGCGGCCTTTACCGCCGCCCTCCAAAAGGCGCTGGACTACCTGGAGAAGGACCCGGAGGCCAACGCCCCGAAGGTGATGGACATGGTGGACAAATTCACCCCCGAGGGCTGGTATGTCTCCCAGCGCGCGGCGGTGCGCACGGTCCTGGAGACGAAAAACAACTGGTACCGGCTGATGATGAACATCTTCCGGCTGGACCCCGGCGTGCGCAGGGCCTTCCTCCAGAACTTCCTGGTCAACGCCAGCCTGGTGGGCTCCGGCGTGCAGGAGGACACCGCCCGGCGGGAGGGGTGCAATGTCCCCTGGGCCATCCTGCTGGACCCCACCAGCGCCTGCAACCTGCACTGTACCGGCTGCTGGGCGGCGGAGTACGGAGGGAGGCTGAATCTGACCTTGGAGGAGATGGACAGTATCGTCAGCCAGGGGAAGCAGCTTGGAACCTACATGTACATCTTCACCGGCGGCGAGCCACTGGTGCGGAAAAAGGACGTGCTGGCGCTGTGCGAGCGCCACCCGGACTGCGAGTTCCTTTCCTTCACCAACGGCACGCTGGTGGACGAGCAGTTCTGCCGGGACATGCTGCGGGTGAAGAATTTTGTCCCCGCCCTGAGCGTGGAGGGATTCGAGACCGCCACCGACGGCCGCCGGGGCAGCGGCGTCTATAAACAGGTGGTCCGGGCCATGGAGCTGCTGAAGTCCCACGGCCTGCCCTTCGGCATCTCCACCTGCTACACCAGCGCCAACTTCGCCGACGTGACCAGCGAGGCCTACTTCGACCAGATGATCGAGTGGGGGGCGCTGTTCGTCTGGTACTTCCACTACATGCCCGTGGGCAGGGGGGCCGCGCCCGGCCTGCTGCCCACCCCGGCGCAGCGCACGGAGGTGTACCGCCGCATCCGCGCCTACCGGGAGACCAAGCCCATCTTCTCCATGGACTTCCAGAACGACGCGGAGTATGTGGGCGGGTGCATCGCCGGTGGGCGGCGGTACCTCCACATCAGCGCCGCCGGGGACGTGGAGCCCTGCGTGTTCATCCACTACGCCAACGTGAACATCCGGGACGTGACCCTGCTGGAGGCCCTCAAGAGCCCCCTCTTCATGGCCTACCACCACGGCCAGCCCTTCAACGACAACATGCTGCGTCCCTGCCCCATGCTGGAGAACCCGGAGAAGCTGCGCCGGATGGTGCGGGAGACCGGGGCGCATTCCACCGACTGCGAGGCCCCGGAGGACGTGGACACCCTGTGTGACCGGACGGAGCCCTACGCGCAGAATTGGGCCCCCGTCTCCGAGATGCTGTGGGAGGAGAGCGGCCGCACCTGCGCCGGGGGCTGCGGGATGTGCGCCGGCTGCGGAAAATGACGGCGCATGGAGGACGCGGCGGGCCTGTCATCAGGGCGCTCCAAAGGCCCCCGCTTTTTGTGAAACCCTTGACAGAACTGCCGGGAAATGGTATATTGCAACAAGGTATTTTATGCAAAAATACCCGCTTTGACTGTACGGCCAGAGAGACCGGGCGTGATGGAGAGAGAGGTTTCCGGCGGCGGTCAGAGGCGGCGCACGGCGCGCCGAACCAATGAGAAGGGAGGAATATTATGGAGAAAAACGATCAGCGATACCACCATTTTGTCCAGATACTGCGGGAGGAGCTGGTGCCTGCCATGGGGTGCACCGAGCCCATCGCCATCGCCTACGGCGCGGCCAAGGCGCGGGAGGTCCTGGGGCGTCTGCCGGACAAGGTGCTGGTGGAGGCCAGCGGCAACATCATCAAGAATGTCAAGAGCGTCGTTGTGCCCAACACCGGCGGCCTGAAGGGCATCGAGGCCGCTGCCGCCGCCGGCGTGGCCGCCGGCGACGCGGGGAAGATCCTGGAGGTTATCTCCCAGGTCACCGAGGCGCAGAAGGCGGACATCCGCACCTATCTGGACACCCACGAGGTGAAGGTGGCCCCCGCCCAGGGGGACGTCATCTTCGACATCATCATCACCCTCACCGCCGGGACCGATCAGGTCCGCCTGCGCATCGCCGACTACCACACCAACATCGTGCTCATTGAGAAAAACGGGGAGACCCTGCTCAAATCCGGCGCGGTGGTGGCCGCCGGGGACAGCGCCGCCGGCCTCACGGACCGCAGCTGCCTGAGCGTGGAGGCTATCGTGGACTTCGTGCAGACCATGGACGTGGACGACGTGCGGGAGATCGTACAGCGCCAGGTGGACTACAACTACGCCATCGCCCAGGAGGGCATGCGGGGGGACTGGGGCGCCAACATCGGCAAGGTCCTCCGGGACCACTACGGCGACGACATCAAGATCCGGGCCCGCTACATGGCGGCGGCCGGGTCCGACGCCCGCATGAGCGGGTGCGAGATGCCCGTCATCATCGTCTCCGGCAGCGGCAACCAGGGCATGACCGCCTCGGTGCCCGTCATCGAGTACGCCAAGGAGCTGGGGGTGGACCACGACACCATGCTCCGGGCCGTCACCCTCAGCGATTTGCTGACCATCCACATGAAGACCGGCATCGGCCGGCTGAGCGCCTACTGCGGCGCGGTCAGCGCCGGCTGCGGCGCGGGGGCGGCCATTGCCTATCTCCAGGGCGGCGGCTTCAACGAGGTGGCCCACACCCTGGTCAACGCCCTGGCCACCATCTCCGGCATGATCTGCGACGGGGCCAAGCCCTCCTGCGCGGCCAAGATCGCCGCCGCCGTGGACGCGGGCATCCTGGGGTACAACATGTACCGCAGCAGCCAGCAGTTCCGGGGCGGCGAGGGCATCGTCGCCAAGGGCGTGGAGGCCACCATCACCAACATCGGCCGCCTGGGCCGCTTGGGCATGCGGGAGACCGACAAGGAGATCATCCGCATTATGACCGGCCAGCCGCCCCAGGCGTGAGCCCCTCCTCCCCCCGTTTTCCGCGGTATACGCATGCCCGGGCTCCGCTGTGCGTATGCTGAAGTATCGTCCCCTGCGGAGCGCTTCGTATTGTGTGTTATGATCGAAAGGAAGGATTATCTATTATGGCAACTGAAAAGAGAGGCATGAGCCTGCCCCTGAAGCTGCTCATCGGCATCGCGGTGGGCATTGTCTGCGGCCTGTTCCTGCCGGAGAGCGCCATGACCGTCGTGGTCACCCTGAAGTATGTGCTCAACCAGGTCATCATGTTCTGCGTGCCCCTGATCGTCATCGGCTTCATCGCCCCCTCCATCACCAAGATGGGCTCCAACGCCACCAAGATGCTGATGGTGGCCATCTCCGTGGCCTACATCAGTACCGTGCTGGCCACCCTCATGTCCATGGTGGCCGGCTACCTGCTGGTGCCCCACCTGCCCATCGCCAGTAGCATGGAGGGCCTCAAGGAGCTGCCCGGCGTGGCGTTCCAGCTGGACATCCCCCAGATCATGCCCGTGATGAGCGCCCTGGTGTTTTCCGTGCTCATCGGTCTGGCCGCCGTGTGGACCAGGGCCAAGACCATCACCGCCGTGCTCCAGGAGTTCCAGAACATCGTCCTGAGCGTGGTGAAGAAGGTGGTCATCCCCGTCCTGCCCTTCTTCATCGCCCTGACCTTCTGCGGTCTCTCCTATGACGGCACCATCACCAAGCAGTTCCCCGCCTTCCTGCTGGCCATCGTCATCGTCATGGCCGGCCACTACATCTGGATGGCCGCCCTCTACGGCTTCGCCGGCGTCTACTCCGGCCGCAGCGCCATTGAGGTCGTCAAGCACTACGGTCCCGCCTACCTCACCGCCGTGGGCACCATGTCCTCCGCCGCCACCCTGGCCGTGGCCCTGGACTGCGCCCGGAAGAGCTCCGTGCTCCGCTCCGACATGGTGGAATTCGGCGTGCCCCTGTTCGCCAACATCCATCTGTGCGGCTCCGCCCTCACCGAGACCTTCTTCATCATGATCGTCTCCCAGGTGCTCTACGGCAAGCTGCCCAACGTGGGCTCCATGATCCTCTTCATTCTGCTGCTGGGCATCTTCGCCATCGGCGCCCCCGGCGTCCCCGGCGGCACGGTCATGGCCTCCCTGGGCCTCATCACCGGCGTGCTGGGATTCAACAGCGACGGCACCGCCCTGATGCTGGCCATCTTCGCCCTGCAGGACAGCTTCGGCACCGCCTGCAATGTCACCGGCGACGGCGCTTTGACCCTGATCCTCACCGGCTACGCCGAGAAGCACGGGGTCAAGGAGGAGAAGCTCAAGGCCATCGACCTGTAAACCCGCGTTTTACACAGACCCGTCAATATTTGCCGGGACGGGAGGGCTCCCGTCCCGGCGCTTTTTCAGGAAGGGATACGCATATGCTGATTTTAGCGTTTGAATCGTCCTGCGACGAGACCGCCGCCGCGGTGGTCCGGGACGGGCGGGAGGTCCTCAGCGACGCCGTCGCCTCCCAGGCGGACATGCACGCCGTCTACGGCGGCGTGGTGCCGGAGATCGCCTCCCGCAAGCACGTGGAGGCCATTGCCGCCCTGACGGACAGGGCCCTGGCGGAGGCGGGGGTGACCCGGTCCGACATCGACGCGGTGGCGGTGACCTATGGGCCGGGGCTCATCGGAGCCCTGCTGGTGGGGGTGAACTTCGCCAAGAGCGCCGCCCTCGCCATGGGGAAGCCCCTCATCCCGGTGCACCACCTGCGGGGGCACATCGCCGCCAACTACCTGGCCTTCCCGGAGCTGGAGCCCCCCTTCCTGGCGCTGTGCATCTCCGGGGGAAACTCCATGCTGGTGGACGTGCGGGGCTATACGGACATGGCCATCCTGGGGGCCACCCGGGACGACGCGGCGGGGGAGTGCTTCGACAAGATCGCCCGTGTGCTGGGCCTCCCCTACCCCGGCGGGCGGCCTATGGAGGAGCTGGCCCAGGGGGGCGACGATGCAAAATACCCCCTGCCCCGGGCCAGGGTGGCGGGGAACCCCCTGGACATGTCCTTCTCCGGCCTGAAGACGGCGGCGGTGAACCTGGTGCACAACGCCGCCCAGAAGGGGGAGGCGCTGGACCGGTCCAGCCTGGCGGCGTCGGTGGCGGCGGCCATCAGCGACGAGCTGGTGCCCCGTGCCATAGAGGCCGCCAAACAGTGCGGCCGCCGCACCATGGCCGCCGCCGGCGGCGTGGCCGCCAACGGGCGCATCCGGGGGGACCTGGAGCGGGCCTGCCGGGAGGCGGGCATCCGGCTGTATCTGCCGCCCCTGCGCCTGTGCGGTGATAACGGGGCTATGATCGGCAGCCAGGCCTACTACGAGTATCTGGCCGGCAGCCGGGCGGACATGAGCCTGAACGCCTACGCCAATCTGGAGATATGAGGGCCGGCGGAATGGATGAGAAATGCGGGGAAATTGCATAAAATGTCGTTATGTAAACAGAGAGGGGGCCGCGATTTGGTGCAAACAGCGGATAGAGGGGCTTCCATAAAATGTCAATTTCAAGGGAGAGGGCTGGAATCAGGGGAATTTGCCTGTGTGGAAAACCCTGTGGAAAATGTGTATAACTTGCTGTACTACGAAATTATTGTGAAATTTATGTGAACCTGCCGAACAGAAAATCTGCGGAAAACTGCTGAGGCGGCGGGATGTTTTTTCTGAGATTTTGTCTATTTGCGGCACTTTTGCCGGAAACGGCGCCGGGGATTCCCAGGGGATTTTTCGTAAAAACCGGCCTCCCCGCATATTTTGCGGCGGCGCTTGCAGGATAGGGCGGCAAAAATACGATATGTTATCGCCGGCAAAAATTTTGTGCGCCCGGCGGCCGCCCGGTCTTGACTGGAGATAGGAAGTGTGGTATACTATATCTGTTGCGGTGTGCTGGAATAGCTCAGTTGGTAGAGCAGCTGATTCGTAATCAGCAGGTCGTCAGTTCGAGTCTGATTTCCAGCTCCAAAAGGCCCGGAAAACCACTGGTTTTCCGGGCCTTTTGGCGTCCTTGGGGGTATGGGACTTCACAACCGGCGCAGATTCACGCGCCCCGGCCGGCGGCCCAGCTTATGTCCAGGTCCAGGGCGGACAGGGATATGTCCGGCTTGACCCGCTCGCCGTGGAAGTCGCTGCCGCCGGAGACGTACAGGCCGTACTTCTCCGCCAGATGCAGATAAAAGGCCTGCTGTTCCGGCCTGTGCCTGGGATAGTAGCACTCAATCGCAGAGAGGCCGTATCCGGCCAGCTGCTTTACCAGCGCGTCCAGGCTCTCCTCCTCCAGGTTCAGCTGGTACGGATGGGCCAGGGAGGCCTTTCCTCCCGCTGCGCGGATCGTCTCTATACAGGTCCGGGCGTCCGGCTTCACGCGTTCGATCCGCTGGTATTCGTCGGTGTCCAGGTAGCGGTCGAAGGCCTCCTTGACCGTCGCCGTGTAACCGCCTCTGACCAGCGCCTGCGCAAAGTGGGGCCGTGCGATGATGGCGCCGCCGGCGATCTCCTCTACCTCCGCCAAGGTGATGCCCAGGCCTTTTTCCCGCAGGAAGTCAAGAATCCGGTACTTTCTCTCGTCCCGCCCCTCTCGCATCCGCGCGCAGAGCGCTTCCAGGCCGGGCGCACCGGGGGTGAAGCCGTACCCCAGGATGTGGAGGCTCCTGTACTCCTTCGCTCCCAGCTCCACGCCCCGCAGGACGAGAAGGCCGGCGTGCGCCCCGGCCTCCACGGCCTCCTCCAGGCCGTCCAGGGTGTCGTGATCGGTGAGTGCCAGCGCCTCCAGGCCCCGTGCCGCCGCCAGCCGGACCAGCTGGGAGGGGGTATACTGGCCGTCGGAGGCGGTGGAGTGGGTGTGGAGATCAACTGTCATAGACGATCACCAAAGAGCTGTTCATAGACGTCGATGTCGTGCTCGCTGTCGCACTCCAGCCAGAGGCCGTCGGTGGAGATGGTCTGGATCGGGTAGCCCGCCCGGACCATCCCCTCCAGAAGCGTGGTCATATCCAGCTTCTCCACCGTCTTCCGCAGAGGCTTCCGGAGGGTCTCCCGCACCCAGCCCCAGCTCTCCGGCGTAAAGCGGAGCAGTCCCATGAACTGGCCCTGGACCTGGTCGGGGCCGGCGGGCTTCTGCCCGATCTCCAGCAGCCTGCCGTCCCCGGCGGCGCGGAAGGTCTCCAGGTCCTCCAGGGGATCGTCCATGCGCGCCTTCCACAGCGCCCAGTAGCCGCTGTAGGAGGTGATCGCCGCCGGTGCGCCGGAAGCTGCCAGGGCCCGGACCGCCGCCGGCGTAAAGACAATGTCCGAATAGCAGACCAGGCAGGGCTCCTGCGCAAGCCAGGCCTCCGCCATGGTCAGAGAGTAGAACATGTTCGTCCGCTCCCAGTCCGCATTGTGAAAATAGGTGATGCCCGGCTCATGGAACATATCGCTGCGGTAGCCGGTGACAATGCCGATCTCCTCCCTGGCGATCCCCGCTTGCATCAGCGTCTCCAGGCAGCGGTCCAGCAGCGTCCGGCCCTTGAGCGTGCACATGCACTTGGGCTTCTCCCTGGTCCGTTCGCCCAGGCGGCTGCCTCTTCCCGCAGCCAAAATAATGGTTTTCATAGCCGAAATACCTCCCTGATCAACCGAATGTCCTCCTCTCGCAGAGGCGCATACCGCTCAGGGTGCCACATGACACCCTGAATCCACGGGTACTCCCGGTGCGTCACGGCCTCCACCACGCCGTCCGTACTGCGGGCGGCAGGCTCCAGCGGCGGCGGACACGCCCGCGCGCCCCAGCTGTGGAAGCTGTTGACTGTACCGCCGCGGTCCAGAGGGTGCTCCACGCGGATATGCCCCTCTACCTTCTGGAGAGGAGCGCCGAAATAGTCCAGGAGCATCTGCATGCCACGGCAGACCCCCAGCAGAGGGGTCCGCCGGTCTATCGCATATTGGATGAGAAACCGCTCCGCCTCATCCCGCTCCGGCGCGTCGCCGCCGCAGGACGCCAGGTCGTTGCCGCCGGTGAGGATGATGCCGTCCACCCTCACCGCCGCCAGCAGCTGCCGGACAGCCGTCAGGCGGTTCGGAAGAGGCAGGGGCAGAAAGCCGCAGGCCTCCGCCAGCGCGGCCCACTCCTGGGAGAGGGCGTCCCGCCGCTCCCCGATGGCCTCTATGCGCTCTACCCGCTGCGTCAGCGCGATCAGCCTGCTCACAGCATCACCACCCTCCTGTTTCTGCAGTCCACCTCCAGCCACCGGGCGGAGGCGTACCGGGCAAACTGTTTTTCCCCCACCCCGATGACGGCCGGGATGCCGAACTCCGCCGCCCGGATGGCCATATGGGAGTTAGCGCCGCCGTATGCGGTAATAAAACCGGCGATGGACCGGGAGAAAATCCAGTCATAGCCGGGGTCTGCGCCCCGGATCAGCACCAGCTTTCCCTCCAGGGGGGCCTCTGAGGGGAGAAGCACCGTCTCCGCCGCGCAGCGGCCCTGGGTGATAAAGTTGGGACTTCCGTCCGGCAGGAAAAAGCTGTGGATCTGGGCCTCCTCCCACAGGAGGGGCGGCAGCATGATGCCGGCGGCGGCCCGCTCCAGGGCCTGGCCGTCCCGGATGGAGGCCCGCAGCACCGATTCCAGATCCTCAGTGCAGGAGTAGGCCTCGGTCACCCGCTGGATGGTCAGGTAGGACATCTCCGTCCGGCTCAGGCCGAAGCCCGCGCCCAGCTCGGAGAGCAGTTCCAGCACATCGGAGAGGGTGTGGGTAAAGACAAATTTCGCGTACTCCCGGCCCTCAATCGCGTGCCGTATGAAGCGAAACAGGGACAGCACGTCGGTGTGCAGCCCGTGCGCCTCCAGCATCTGCTGGAGGACTTCGTACTGCTGGAGGGACAGCTTGAAGGGCGGAGGCTCCGCTCCGCCGCTCTGCGGCTGAGAGAAATCAAAGTACAGCTCCCGCCCCTGGTCATACCGCGGGGAACAGATGTCGTAGGTGCCGGGGCGCAAATGACCGTATTTCTCCAGAAATGCCGCAGGTGAGAGGCCGGCCAAATCCCTGGAGATATTTTTTCCAACGGTGGAGAGGCCGTTCATGTAGAGGGACCGCTCCTCCTCTGTCAGTACGCCGGCCGTCACCATGGACCGCAGCAGCTCCACCGCGATAAAGCCCGCCCGGGCCAGTCCCGCGAAGGGCAGCGTGCCGTAGCGCTTGCAGTACTCCAGAAGCCAGTAGATTTTCTCGGCAGGCCCCAGGCCGCTGGAGAGAATATCCTGCCGCTTCTTCTGGAGGATCTCGATCTTCTCCGCGTCCTTCCGCCAGAAGCCGTCCTCGCGGATGATCGAGTTGGTCAGCTCCCGCAGCGCCTCCACCAGGCAGGCCTGCTCCTGCGCGGTAAAGCCGGCCTCTGACAGTACGGTTACCCGCGCGGGGAGATCAAAGGTGTAGCAGGTAAAGGCGATCTCAAACTCCACTTTGTCGTGGAGCTCGGGGTGCGTGCGCAGCCGGTCCAAATAGTATCCCACCAACCGGTCCGCCAGAGGGTCCGGCAGACTTTTGGGCAGGAAAGAATTGAAGCTCACCCGCGTATCAATATAGGGCAGACCCAGAAAATCCACCATGAGCGGGAAGGAACGCAGGTTCCGATACCCGTAATTATCCCGCTGATAGGCCCACACGCCGTTGGTAATGATCTCCTTGTATAGGCTCAGCGCCAGGGGCCGGGGCCGCACGCCGATCATCTCCGCCGGGTTCCAGTCCGGCATGACGCCGTAGATGGTACACTGGCCGCAGAGATCCGGGTGGGGCAGAAGAGAGGCGCGGAACTTCTCCCGAATCAGCCGGAGACAGCGCTGCTGCCCCTCCAGATCGGCCAGGGGCCGGGTCAGCACCAGGGGCCGGACCTGCAGTAAGTACAGTATACCATCTGAGACGGCAAATTCAATATCCAGCGCCGGGTGTTCAAACAGCGCCTCCAGCTCCCGGCACAGCGCGATCACCCGGTCCAGCGGGGCGGGCGGCTGCGCCGGGGACGCCTTGAAGTGGCAGAAGGTCTCCAGCTGGGTCCCCGTCCCGTCTGTAACGGAGCTGGTTGAGCCGGTGGTCCGGTCATAATTGAGGATGTAGTAGTGTCCCCCGGTGCTGGGGTCCGCCGTAAAGGCCACGCCGCAGAGCTCCACACGGGTCAGAAAGGGCTGGATGAACACCTGGTTTTCCCGGTCCGGTCCCATAGCGTCCACCACCTGTGAAACCGCCGCCAGGGCAGCGGCTTCGCCCAGTACACGCGCAATAGAGAGGAATTTGCCCGCGTTGGAGCCCTCCGCCGTATCCTCGTTCCGGGCGCTGCTGCGGACGATGAGGTGCGTGTTCAGCAGGTCCGCCTCCCGCAGCAGCTCCAGGGCCCGCGCCGGATTGTCCCGCGCCTCCCCTGCGGTCAGGGAGATTTGGGGCAGGACCTGGGCGGTGGACAGCCTTCCGGCCAGCGCCCGGAGCGTGTCGGCTTTGGTGGTAAATTTCATGGCAAACGCATCATTTCCTTTGCGCCATCCAAATGCGGGTGGTATATGGGACGGCAATGGTTTCCTGGTGCAGATTCTCAACCACTTCGCGGATGTCCCCTATAATTTTTTCAAACACATCCGGCGACTGTCTGTAAACGGTTCCATGGGATTTCCAGCCCTCGATAAAGTCCTTGGCGCTGAGCCGGTGCGTCACCTGTCCGGAGATGAACTGGACCTCCCCGAATAGCCCCGACGCGTCAATGACAGCCGTTTGATCCTCGCGGCGCGTACCATACGCATAGTTGGGAATATTCTGCTTGATAACGGCTTCAATCTTCTGCTGCAAGGGGTCGCTCAGGTCCCTGTGATTCCACATGCAGGCAAAATAGCCGCCCGGTTTCAGGATCCGGCTGGTTTCGATCAGGGCCTTCTGCCGGTCACAGACATTGAATGAAGAGCCGAATGTGACGAGGTCGAATTTGGCGGCTTCCATGCCCGTATCCTCGCCAATCCCCTCGAACCACTGTACGCCGGGATAGTCTGCGGTCCTCCGTGTTCCGTTGCGCCGCATGGCATCATTAGGCTCCACCGCCCAAATGCGCAGCCCCAATTTTGCCAGTTCCAGCGTCAGATGGGCAGCGCCGGCGCCGACATCGCATGCGCTGTCCCCCGGCTTCAGGCCGGCGCGCTCAAACATTTCCAGAATTGCACTGGCAGCATATTCAGGCCGGCGCAGATACGCCTCTGCCAGGTTTGTGTAATCCCACTCTGTTTTCATGGTTGTCCTCCTATTGTACTCTGCAACAGATTCACCTGCTCCTCAGGCGTCCGTTGACCGTCATTTTCCAGAACCAAATCCGGCGCTTTGGGCATTTCCAGCGGGAAATCGATCCCGGCTACATCCCGCCCGCCGCTGTACAGCCCCTTTTGATCCCGCCGCCGCAGCGTCTCCATGGAGACCTTCACATAGACCTCGAAATAGCCCGGTATGTTCTCCCGGTTCCAGGCCCGCACGCTGTCAAACATGGAGATCGTGCAGCAGACCACCGTAATGCCCTGCCGCGCCAGCAGCGCGCACAGCCGGGCGTTGCGCATGGCGCTTTTGCGGCGGTCGGCCTCCGTATAGCCCAGGTCGCCGCCAAAAACCTGGCGCAGCTCGTCGCCGTCCAGAAGCGCCGCGGTTTCTCCCGCCGCCCGCAGCCGCTCGCACAAGAGGCGGCCGATGGTGGTCTTCCCCGCACCTGAGAGGCCGGTCAGCCAGTACACTCTACACATGCGCCGTCCCCTCCGGGGGAATCAGACGGGGGCAGATGGCCTGCTTTCTCCAGGCCCCCTGCAGAACTTCCTGTATCCACTCGTGGAGCGTCTCCTCCGGCGGCGCGCTGTCCGGCAGATAGTGCTTGTTGAGCCGTTCAAAGCGGAAGGGATAGCGGAGGAGCTCCCGCACAACCTCCTCCGAGAGGGGGTACTCCTCAAAAGGAAAGCAGGGGTAGCCGTAATAGCGGAGTATCGGGTCGTAAAACAGCTTCAGCCGCAGCTGGTCGAACTCTGTCAGCACGGCGCTGATGTCCCGGTGCAGCGGCGCCTGATCGAACCCTCTCGTCACCTGCCCCGTGCGGTCGGCCAGCGGCGCCTCCGTCTCCAGCATCTGCTCCGCAAAGGGGACGTTCAGATGCCGGCACAGCGCCCGGCAGACGACCTCCGGCTTTGTTTTCAGATCCTCAAAGCGGAAGCCGAAGTAGCACTCCTGGAGCTCCGGCGGCAGAAACTGCGCATGGACATAGTCCGAACCCAGGATGTACTGGGTCTGAAATTTACTCCAGCCGATCAGGCCGTAGAGATAGCTGCGCCCAAAGGTCATAATGGGCTCCCTGACGCTGGTCAGCACGGTGCGGTAGGGAAAGGCGCTGACGACGGCATTGTAGACGCTGGTATTCCACACGTGGGGGTCAAAGAGCAGCATGGGCACAACCCGTGGATTTATGTGCCGCTGCTCATACCGGAACAGGAAATATCCGCAGAACAGCTCCTTTACGGTGTAGCGGTGGGGCGCGGGGCGCTGCTGCCGCAGCCAGGCCAAATAGTCGAGCAGGCCCTCCAGCCGAATATCGCAGCGCCGTGTGCGAAGCAGGGATTCGATCTGCTCCACCGTACAGATCTCCTCCGGACGGTTCAAAAGCCCCCGGAATTCCGGGAGGTCATACATGGGCTTCCCGTCTACAGTGGAATCCGTGTGGAACACCATGGCGCTGTACATCTGTATCTCGTTCACCGCGCCCAAAACGCCCAGGCTCAGCTCCGTGCCGGAATAGGCGTGCTTATACCAAAAACAGATCCGCTTGACCTCCTCCACACGGACCGGGGCGGGGCTCCGCTCCGCGTAATCCACGCCAAAGGTCTTTTGAAAGTCAATCGGGTACCGCTTCCAGTTCTTTTTCCCAAGCAGGAAGACAAATTTCTGCTGCCGAAGGAGGGGGGCCAGATCACAGGCCAGCATCAGCCGCTCCAGCGGCTCCGGGGTTGCGTATAAGAGATAGATATGGTTGTCGCCGGCGAAGTCCTCGCTGCTGCGGACGTTGTCGTGGAGGAAGGTCAGATTGTAGCAATTGTCCTCGTCCGTGGCGCGGATGGGCTCGTCCAGACGCTCGAAGAAATACCGCATTTGGCGGGGGGTATCCCCGTCGTATATATCCCCGAAGCGATCCTTTTCCCGGTCGTAACAGCAATAGAGCCCCTCGCTGACGGGAAAGAGCTGAAAACGCAGGGCCTCGAACGAGCGGAGGGCCCTGCCCCAGAAGTAGGGGTACGCCTGCAGCAGCGACAGGTTGCCGGTGTAGTTCTTCTCAAGCTCCGCCGCATTGGGGCGGTAGAACACCTCCTCCAGCAGCTGAAAGATCTCCTGCTTGTCGCCAGCGCTCCGGGACGCGTGATACATCTCCGTAAAAGCGGAGAATGCCTCCTGATACTGCTGCTTATCAAAAAGCTCGATGGCCTCAGCGATGCGCCGGGCTCTGTCCTGATCCATGGGACCTCCTCTCATTCCGGATGAACGCCTGTGCCGGACGGCAGGGGGGGCCTCTCCCCGCACGCCGCGCAGACGGCGGCGCCCTCCTCCAGCCTCTGGCCGCATGCGCACACCCAGCCGATCTGCCGCGCGGGGTTACCCACCACCAGCGCGTGGGCGGGAACGTCTCTGGTGACGACGCTGCCGGTACCCACCATGGCGTAGGCCCCGATGGTGACGCCGCAGCGGATGGCCGCGTTTGCGCCAATGGAGGCCCCCCGCCTGACCAGCGTTCTGCTCACCTGAAAATCGCTGTTGAACGCCCGGGGAAAGCGGTCGTTGGTAAAGGTCATGGACGGCCCCAGAAAAACATCGTCCTCGATCTCGACACCGTGGTACACATTCACGTTGTTCTGAATTTTTACCCGGCTTCCGATGACTGCGCCCGCGTCGATATACACATTCTTGCTGATGACGCACCCCGCGCCGATCCGCGCGTCCTCCCGCACCTGGGCCTGGTTCCATATTTTGGTGCCCGCGCCAATTTCCGCCTCCGGGCTCACCTCCGCGGTTGGATGGATATAGACGTCGTTCATGGTGTGCATCCCCCCTTCTCCGCAAAAAAGCGGTTCGCGGTATCGATCACAAAAGCCACCTCTTCCGCAGTCAGCTCCGGGAACATGGGCAGGCAGACCGTCTCCGCCGCCGCCCGCTCCGCCTCGGGCAGGCTGCCGGGCCGGTACCCCAGATCTGCAAACGCCTTCTGCAGGTGCAGGGGCACCGGATAAAAGGTGCCGCAGCCGACGCCGTGCTGCTGCAGGTAGTCGCACAGCTCGTATTTGCGGGGGGTCCGCACCACATATTGGTGCCAGCAGGGGACCGTATCAGCGGCGTACCGGGGCTTTTCCAGCGCACCGCAGAGCCCGCTGGCGTAGGCCCCGGCAATCTCCGCGCGGGCGCTGTTGTAGCCGTCCAGCCGCGGCAGCTTCACCGACAGGGCCGCCGCCTGCATGGCGTCCAGCCGGGAATTATAGCCGATTATATAATTATAATATTTATACGGGTCGTAGAGCGCGCCGGTCTGCTCGCTAAGGGCCGGCGTCTCCGCTGCTCCGCCGAGGATCTCCAGGGCCCGCGCACCGTTTTTTCCCGCGCCGTGCTCCCGCAGCGCGGCCAGAACGACGGCCAGATCGCCGTCGCCGGTAGTGACCAGGCCGCCGTCGCCAAAACCGCCCAAATTTTTGGTGGGGTAGAAGGAAAAACAGCCAATATGCCCCAGACTGCCCGCCTTTTTCCCTCTGTACATGCTCCCGATGGCCTGGGCGCAGTCCTCCACAACGCGCAGGCCGTGCCTGGCGGCTATGGCCGTGATCTCCTCCATGCGGCAGGGCGCGCCGAAGATGTGCACCGGCAGAATTGCGCGAGTTCTGGCGGTGATCTTTTCCTCGATCTGTTCGGGGTCAAGGGTGTAGTCCTCCTGGCGAATGTCGGAAAATACAGGTACTGCGCCGATAGAGGCCACCGCCTCCGCAGTGGCGAAAAAGGTAAAGGGCGTCGTAATGACCTCGTCCCCCGGTCCGACGCCGCAGGCGCGCAGCGCCAGAACCAGCGCCTCCGTTCCGTTGCCGCACCCGAAGGCGTGCTTCACGCCCAGATAACCGGCAATCTGCGTTTCAAACTCTTTGACATAGGGACCGCCGATGAAGGAACAGCTCTCCATCACCTGAGCGGCGCGCTCTGTCATTTCGCTTTTCAAGGTCTGGTATTGGCGTTTGAGGTCAAAAAACGGTATGTTCATATGACAATTCTCCTTATGGCCCCTTACTCGGAGCAGGCGGACTCCGCCTGCTGGGTGATGCGTTCGCACAGCGCAATCATCCGGGCGGCGGTCTGGCCGTCCACCCTGACGGGCCGGCCGTTGACCACCGCATCGTAAAACGCGATAAGCTCCGCGCGAAGGGGTTCAATCATCGGCACAAAAATTTTCTCCGTCACGCTCTCCTGGCGATAGGAGTGCTCCTGCCCCTCGTCGATTACCATGTTGGTGCTCCTGCTGACCTGCAGCGTCTTCGCCAGCAGATCGGCCGTGATGAAGCCGCCGCGGGTATGTACGCTCAGCTCGCGGATTTTTCCCTGGGTCACCCGGCTCGCGCTCACCGAGGCCTGGACGCCGTTGTCAAAGCGCAGGGCGCAGTGGGCGAAATCCAGCCGCCGGCTGTGCACGGCCTGGCCGAAGGCCGACTGCCGGACGGCGGCGTGCCCCTCCATCAGATGGCACACCAGATCAAGGTCGTGGATCATCAGATCCTCCACCACGTTGGCGTCCTTGATCCGCCCGTCGAAGGGGCTGTAGCGCCGGGCCTCAATGGCGATGATCTGCTCGTGCATAAGGAGCTTGGACAGCTCGGTATAGACCGGGTTGAAGCGCTCCACATGGCCCGCCGTCAGTATTTTCCCGCTGGCGGCAAAGGCGCGGCAGAGGGCCTGCGCGTCCCCGGCGCTCATGGCGAGGGGCTTCTCAATCAGCGCGTGCACCCCGTGCGCGGCGGCCAGAAGCCCCACCGCGCGGTGCAGGGAGGAGGGAACCGCAATCACCACCGCCTCGACCGCCTGTAAAAGCGGCTCCATCTCCTGGAATGCCGTTGTGCCGAACTGTTCCGCGATTTTTTGCGCCCGCGCGCCGTCCGCGTCGTAGACGCCGGCCAGATGGAAACAGCGCTCCTCCTCGGATAGGATGCGCACATGGTTCCTGCCCATGTTGCCCACGCCGATAACGCCGATCCGCAGCTGCTGCATATTTTCTCACCTCTTCCGTGTATCTGTCAGGCGGCTTATCCGCCCTCCACCAGGCCGGCCACCCGCTGGTAGGCGGGGCTGGCCTTCAGCACCGCCACCGCCGGATCGTCGGGGGCGTAGGCGGACAGCATGGCCCGCACCTGCTCCGCCAGGGCCAGCAGCTCCTCCGGCGGCTGCGCGGCCTGGAGCTGCGGCGTGTGCTCCGTCAAAAATTCCACCATGGGCTGCATGGCAGGGCAGGAGGCCAGACCCTCCCGCAGAAGCTGGACATAGCCGACGGCGTCCCCCTGCTCCAGCCGGGAAAAGGCCCGGGCACAGTACCAGCCGAAGCGGTGCATCAGCGGCAGGGTCCCGACGCCCTCCGGGGACAGCATCAGCGGCGTGTAGCAGAGGGGCAGATAGGCGCGCTCCACCGCCGCAAAGGCGCGGGCAAAGCGCATGTCCTTCTCCGCGTCCGTCCAGCCGCAGCTGCGCACCGCCGTTAGGACGAGGCCCCGCGCCCAGCAGATCTGCTGAAGGTCCCCGTCCGCGGCGGCGGCCCGCTCCACCAGCTCCGGAAAGCCGCCGCAGCCGGTCAGACGGGAGGCCAGCGCGTCCGCCTGCTCCATATGCAGGGGCCGGTCCGGGAAAGGAACGCCCCGCAGCAGCGCCCGCTCCAGGGCGGCTGCAGGCAGCTGCTCCAGCTCCGCCGCCGCCAGCTTCTCCGCCAGGGCCGCCGGGTCCTCCAGCTCCATGATGGCTGCCGCGCCGCCCAGAACACACCGCCCCTCCAGCGGCAGGAACAGCGTATAGGCGTGGCGGTGGAATTTTTCGTTTTCACGCTCGTTTTCCTGGTACTCCGGCGGGAAAACGGCGGCGGCGGTACGGATGAACTGGGCCTGCCGCGCCTGAGACTGCTGCTCGGTGGGAACCGGCCGGCTCAGCTCGTCCCAAAGGCGGAGAACCAGCGGGGCGGTGTCCAGGGAGGTCTTGCTGTGGAGTTGCACAAGGGTGCGGACCACCGCGTCCACCTGGTTCATATCCAGGGCGGAGCCGTCGACCTTTTCCAGCTCCTCCAGACACTTTTGGGGGCGGTATGTCTGGCGGTAGGCATCGGCAAGGAAAATGTGCATCCGCAGACGGTTGTTGGGCGCGGCGTAGCCGAGGGAATTGAACAGCGTCTCCAGCAGATCATAGCGCCCGGCGTCGTAGTCCTCCAGGGCCTGAAAATAGCTCTCAGCCAGGCGGGCGCATTTCTCGTAGTTCTCCTGGGCCCAATTGCGTCCGAACTCAATCCACGCGATGTCGATTTTCGTATAAATAGAGTTGGGAAAAATCCGGTGGGCGTCCTCAATCCACTCCTCCGTCTCCGGCAGATTGGAGAGCGAGGCGACATTTACCGCGTGGCGGAAAATGGAGGGCCCCAGGTTTTCCCAGCCCGCCGCCTTTGCCAGCACGCCATCCCGCGCCCGCCGGACAAAGTCCATAAAATCCGGCTGCCCCTGGCCGGACTCGATGCATTGCTCCAGGGTCTGCAGATCCTCTGGGTTTTTTGCCAGCTTTTTCCGCAGGGCCTCCATATTGCGCTGCCGTTTAGCGTCGTCCCAGGCGACTCCGCCAACGTAGCCGTCGTGGTGAATCATCAGCCCCATTACCTGGCGGATGATGAGCTGATCCGCATCCCAGCGCTCGTGCACGGCGTTGGTATACCGGATGCCGCTGGACATGCGCACCAGACGGATGGCGCTGAAATCGTTGTATACGCCACCCGCCGCCAGCTCCGGCGTTTTGTAGTTGCGCTCCATGAGCGCGCCGAGGTTGTCCTGCTTGTTCGTTTTCAGCAGGTCTGTCAGGCTGGCCGGGTCCCCCTCCAGCCACTCGTCCGCGTCCAGCACCAGGGCCCATTTGCCGGTACAGCGTTCCAGCACCGCATTCCGGGCGGCGGAAAAGTCGTTGATCCACGGGAAGTCGAAGACAAGGTCGGCGTATTGCTCCGCGATCTCCCGGCTGCCGTCGTCAGAGCCGGTGTCCGCCATCACCACCTCGCAGGGAAAGGCCTCCCGCAGGGGGGCCAGAGACTTCAGGCACCGCTCCAGACAGCGGATCTCATTTTTAAAAATCATGCTGACGCTCAGCAGGGGCTGGGTTTGCTGTTTCATCGTCGATCTCCTCTCCTTCCTGCGTTTGAAAAAGGGGAACCCCCTCCCTGCGGCCCGCGCCGCCGCGCTTCGGGAGAAAGGCCTTCGCCTTTTTCAAGGGCAGGAAAAGGGAGGCCGGGCACAAGCCCGGCCCCCCTGCTATGCCTATGGGATTGCGTTTGAGACGGGGACTGCCATTGCCGGCTATGCCGCCGGCGGCAGGTCCGCCGCTATGCGGTGCGGGATTAGCCCAGCAGCTGGAGGACACCCTGGGGCACCTGGTTGGCCTGGGCCTCGTCGGGGCGAAATCCGCTTCGTTCTGTTTCCCGCTGACGCGGAAAACGGCACTCCGCTCCTTTGCCCCTCCTCCCCCCACCGAACCCGCTTCGCTGGGCTTCGGCGGGGACCCCGCCATGCTGCCCCTGGCTACGCAGCTGCTATGCCGCGCTCAAACTGCCGATTAGCCCAGCAGCTGGAGGACGCCCTGGGGCACCTGGTTGGCCTGGGCCAGCATGGCCTGGGCGGACTGGACCAGGATGTTGTTCTTGACGTAGCTCATCATCTCCTCGGCCACGTCGGTGTCGCGGATGGTGGACTCGGCGTCCTGGATGTTCTCGGCCATCACGGACAGGTTGTTCTGGGTGTGCTCCAGACGGTTCTGGACAGCGCCCAGATCGCCGCGCACGCCGGAGACGTAGTTGATGGCGTTCTTGATCACGTCAACAGCGGCCTGAGCGCCCGCCTGCGTGCCAATGTCCACACCGTCAATGCCCATGGCGGCGGTCTTCATGGACTTGATGTTGACGGCCAGCTGGTTGTAGTCCTTGCTGTCATCGCCGATCTGGAGGGTCAGAGCGGAGGGAGCCCCGTCGGCCTTGGCGGGATCGTTGATGGTGACACCGGTGAACTTGCTGAACTGCGCCTGAATGACATCAGCCTTCGAGAGATCCACGTGGTCCTCGTTGTCGTAATAGTCCACCTTCTCGCGGAAGTTCATCTTGCCGTCGGTAGCGCCGTCATGCTCAACAATGAACATGTCGTTATCCTTGGCGGCAAGGGTCAGACGCTCACAGGCCTGCTCCAGCACATTGGTAACGCCGGTATCAAGTCCGGTACCATCGGAGTTTGCCAGGTCAACCAGGTTGACCACCTTGACGCCGGCGGAATTCGCAAACTTATCCGCAGTCTCCTGGGTCAGCGCAAAGACATAGGTCTCATTGCCGATCTTAACGCCCGCGCCATCCGCGAAGTCCGCAGTAGCCAGAGTGGCCGTCGTGTCGGCCAGTGTGGCGCTGGTCTTGGGGTTACCGGTCTGAATGGCGTGGGAGGAGAACACGCTGTCGCCTTCCTGGGCGCGGTTCGTTGTGTCGCTGCAGCCGATCTCCACATTGTAGCTGCCCGTGAAGCTGGCGGCGGCGGTGAGCTTGGCGGCATCGGCATCGGACATGGTAAAGACCAGCTTCGTCCCCTCGGCCGCGATGGTATAGGTCGCGCCATTCAGGGCAACGGTCTTGCCGTTCAGACCGGCGGCGATGGACGCGCCGGAAATGCCCGCGCTGGCCGCAACGCCGACCGTGAGGGCCTGGCCGCCGACGGTGAGGGTGACCGTAGCGGCAGCGGCGGCGGTAGAGGTCGCGTTAAACGCCACATCGGACAGGTCAACCTCAAATACGGTGGCCTTCTCCTCCTTGCCGTCCTTGTGCAGGATCGTGTTGGTGCCCTGGGTGGGGTTGGCGGCGGTAGCGCCAATCGCCCAGGTGGAAGCGCCGGTGAGCTCGGTGGTGGCGGCGCCCAGAGAGGCGGCGTCCTTGGAGCCGTCCAGCAGCTGGATGCCGTTGAAGTTGGCGCTCTTGGCGATGCGGTTGATTTCGTCCTTCAGAGCGGTAACTTCCTTCTGCAGGTTCAGGCGGTCGACCTCGTTGTCGTAGGTGCCGTTGGCGGACTGGGTGGCCAGGTAGTCCATGCGGTTGAGCATGTCCTGGATCTCCTGCATGGCGCCCTCAGCGGTCTTCACCAGGGAAATGCCGTCCTTGACGTTCTTCTGGGCGGCGTTCAGGCCGGTGATCTGAGCGCGCATCTTCTCGGAAATGGCCAGACCGGCGGCGTCGTCGCCGGCGCGGTTGATCTTGTAGCCGGAACTCAGCTTCTCCAGGTTCTTGGAGAGGGCGCTGGTGTTGAGGTTGTAGTTCCGGTAGGCGTTCATCGCCATGATATTGTGCTGAATACGCATTGTTTGAACTCCTTTCAAGTCCTATTAATGTGCCCCGGAGCATCCTTTTACCGAAGCACAGGTCGTTGATGCGCCGCCCGGAGCGCCGTGGCCTTTGGCATCCGGACATGCGGCGCGATTGAATATTCCACCCGGCTCGCGAAAACCGGCTGAAATCAGAGGGGATTTACACAGGCGCGGGAAAGATGCAGTTCAGCTTCTCCCGCAGCTTTTGCACCTCCGGGCTGTCGTCCATCTGCGCCAGGGTCTGGCGCAGCTCAGCCAGGGCCTGCTTTTTGGCGTGGCTCCAGGGCAGCTGCTTCACCGCCCTGGGGGAGGTGTCCAGCACGCAGCCGGGCCGCTGCCCGCCGCCGCGCTCCAGCACGTCGCCCCGGAGGATGGGCACCTCTCGGGGGGCGTTGATGGTCAGGTGCACCCGGTCGCCGGTGAGGCGGTCAAACTGGACCACCGTAGTCTGGCCGACGGTGAAGTAATCGCCGGCCCGCATGGAAATACACAGCATACAGCGTCTCCTTAATCTCCTCGGAAACCGTCCTCCTGACGGTCCGGCCCCTGTCATGTGGCTTGGGCGGAGCGGGCCTTGCGGGTGGCCGCGTAGTAAAAGGAGGACTCCGTCATCCCGCAGGCTCCGGCGGCCTTCCGTACAGAGAGCGCGCCCTCCTGCCACTGCTGGTAGACCTGGTCGAAGTTGTCCGGCAGAACCGGCGCGGGCCGCCCGAAGCGCACGCCCCGGGCCTTTGCCTCCGCAATGCCCTCGGCCTGCCGCTGGCGGTGCTCCTCCCGGCGTTTCTGCTCTGCGGTGGCCAGAAACAGGTCCGAGACGAAATCGCTCAGCAGCTCCTTGCTCTCGGCGGCGCCCAGAGCGGACAGGTCGGCGGAAATTTCCAGCGCCAGCGCGCGCAGCTTCTCCTGAAGCCGGGCCCTGTCGGGCGGTTCCGCCAACGCGCGGACAGATCGATCCATAGCCGCCTCCCTTCTGACAGGGCGGTCAGGTTCTATACAATCTGACCGCCGACGTTTTGCTCCGTTCACCTAATGTATCGGCCTCGCTTCTGAAAAGTTTAGCCCCTTATCAGAAAAATTTCGTGTCCTTTTTTGGCCAATTGCGCCCTCCCCCAAAAGCGGCCAGATTGTATACAATCTGGCCGCCTTTTACCGTTTCAAGAACGCAAAAGCGCCCGAAAACAGAGTGCTTCGAGCGTTTTTGATCATGTGTATGGAGAGAGAATTCTCCCCGCTGCCGCAGATTTGCCGCTATAATACGGATATTCCAGAAAAAATCAGAGAGAGAGGAACATGGAATGTCAGGCATCCTATACGGCTATGCCCGCGTCTCCACACGCGGCCAAAAAGAGGACCGGCAGCTGACCGCGCTGACGGAGTTCGGCGTGACGGCAGAGCACATCGTGGTAGAAAAGCAGTCGGGGAAAAATTTTGACCGGCCACTATATCAGCAGCTGGTGCGGGCATTCCGCCCCGGGGATGTGCTGGCCATCAAGAGCATCGACCGGCTGGGCAGGAACTACGAGGAAATTCTGGAGCAGTGGGCCTATATCACCAAAACATGCCGGGCGGCCATCGTGGTACTGGACATGCCGCTGCTGGATACCCGGGAGGGCCGGGACCTGACCGGGATGCTGGTGGCGGACATCGTGCTGCAGCTGCTGAGCTATGTGGCCCAGACGGAGCGGGAATTCCTCCGCCAGCGGCAGGCGGAGGGGATCGCGGCGGCAAAGGAGCGGGGCGTGCGCTTCGGCCCGAAGCGCATCCCCATGCCGGAGGGGTTTGAGGAGCTGGCGGAGGACTGGCGGCGCGGGGCCGTCACCGCCGCGGAGGCGGGGCGGCGGCTGGGCGTCTCCCGGAAGACCTTTACCCGGCGGGCGCTGGAGTGGGGCGAGGTCCGGGCGCGGACCTGAGGGCCGCCACGGCGTATAATCCGGTAAGTCTAACGAAAATTTCCTATTGCCCAACGGCCCCGATTGTGGTATGATGCATATCAGAAGTTAGCTCCCCTGCGCGGGAGACAATTTCGGCGGGACCGCCATAATCGGTCCCGGAGCGGGCTGCCGCCGGGAACTGCCGGCGGCGGGACCGCCGCCCGACGGGGCGGGGACGGACCTTGTCCGGCGTACTAGCCGGAGTCGGACGGGCCCGCGCCTGTCCGCGCCGGGGGCGGCTTCCTCCGCCGGCAGGCACCGCGGCGGCCCGCTCAAACCGCGAACACACGCCCCCACCGCTTTACCGGCGGCGGGGGCACTCTGTTTATCGGGACGGCGGCCGAAAACAGGCGGGTTTGATTGATTTTTACCGGCGCGTGTGGTAGGATACGGCTATCGAACGCACAGCGCCGCGCGTGATACAGGCCCCGCACGGGGCCTCCGGGGGCAGCCGGAAGAAAGGACGGAACCATGAACGAGCGGAATCTGGCCGCCGATGTGGTCGGCGAGGTCAAGAAAAGCATTGTGGGCAAGGACAGCATTCTGATGAAGGTCCTGGCGGCCATTCTGGCCAGGGGCCATATTCTCCTGGAGGACATCCCCGGCGTGGGGAAGACCACCATGGCTCTGGCCTTCGGCAAGGCGCTGCACCTGGAGTTCTCCCGGATGCAGTTCACGCCGGACGTGATGCCCTCGGACATCACCGGCTTCTCCCTGTACAACAAGGCCACCGGGCAGATGGAGTACCAGCCGGGGGCGGTGATGTGCAATCTCTTCCTGGCCGACGAGCTCAACCGGGCCACCAGCCGGACCCAGTCCGCCCTGCTGGAGGCCATGGAGGAGGGGCAGGTGACGGTGGACGGCGTGAGCCGGCCGGTGCCCCAGCCCTTTGTGGTCATCGCCACCCAGAACCCGGTGGGGGCCTCCGGCACCCAGCGGCTGCCGGACAGCCAGCTGGACCGCTTCCTGCTGCGCCTGAGCATCGGCTACCCCTCGCCGGCGGAGGAGCTGGAGCTGCTGCGCCGCCGCCAGTACGGCGCGGGCATGGGGGGCACCGGGCAGGTGCTGGACCGCCAGGGGCTGGAGCAGCTGCGCTGCGCGGTGGACCGGGTCCACGTGTCCGACGAGCTGCTGGAGTACATCGTCCGCCTGGTTAATGCTACCCGGCGGCACCCCCAGCTCCTACAGGGGGCCAGCCCCCGGGCCACCCTGGCCGTCACGGCGGCGGCCCGGGCGGCGGCCTTCCTCCGGGGCCGGGATTTCGTGGTGCCCGAGGACGTGCAGTGCATCTGGCGGGAGGCTGTCGCCCACAGGCTGGTGCTCCGCCCCGGCACGGAGGGGACCGCCGACGCCCAGGAGATCGCCGGGGCGGTGCTCCACGCTGTGGAGCAGCCCCGCATCCGCTAGGGCCATGTGGGGCCGCCGCGCGCTGTACGCCCTGCTGCTGCTGTGCACCCTCATGGGCCAGCTGCTGGACGTGGGCTACCTGTTTCACTTTCTCTTTTTCGCTGTTTTGAGCCTGCCGGCACTGGGGCTGGCGGTGAGCCTGCCGGCCATGCTGGGGGCGCGGGCGGAGCTGTCCGCTCCCGCCGGCCGGATCCGGCGGGGCCAGGCCGCCGCCTGGAAACTGCGGGTCGTCAGCCGGTCCCGGCTGCCCCTGGCCCGGTGGGCGGGCCGGCTGTGCCTCACGGACCGGACCGCCGGGCGGAGCGTCCGCCGCCGGCTGGCCATGAGCCACGCCATCCCCGGGGCCGGGCGGGGCTGGGGCGTGGATACGGAGCACTGCGGCCTTGTGGAGTGCCGGGTGGAGCGGCTGCGGGTGTGCGACTGCCTGGGGCTGTTCACGCTGCCGGTGAAGCCGCCGGAGCCGGGGGAGCTGCTGGTGCAGCCCCTTCCGGTGGCCCCCGGCCGCCTGGATCTGCCGGAGGGCACGGGGCGGCCCGTGCCGGCGCCCAGGGGAAGGTCCGCCTCCGGAGAGGACTACGACCTGCGGCCCTTCCGGGAGGGGGACAGCCTGCGGACGGTCCACTGGAAGATGAGCGCCAAGCGGGACGAGCTGGTGACCCGTGAGCTGCTGGAGGACCGGCGGCCTGTGCCGGTGCTGACCTTCGACCACTTCGGCCCCCGGAGCCGGATGGACCGGACCCTGGACCGGCTGGCGGGCCTGAGCGCCGCCCTGCTGGAGCGGGAGCGGCCCCACGAGGTCCGCTGGGCCCACCCCGCTACCGGTGCGGTGCGGCGGCAGACCGTCTCCTGCGAGCGGGAGTGGATGGCCTGCCTGCGGGCCATCCTGTTCGACCCCGTCCCCGATCAGGGACGCTCGGTGCTGGACCAGCCCCTGGCGGTGGACCGGGACACGGCCATCCACCACATCCATGTCACCGGAGAGGAGGCGCGCCGTGAACCGTGAGAGACGGGCCGCCCTGCTGCTGGCGGCGGGGGACGGCCTGACGGTGTTTCTCCTGCTGGTGGGGGGCCTCTGGGGGTATTTTTCCGCTTATTTTTATGGGCTGGACGACCTGTGGCGGCTGCTGGCGGTGTGCGTGCCGGCGGCCGCGGCCGGGGCGGCGCTGTGGTCCAGCCGCCGGGGCGGATGGGCAGCTCTGGGACTGCTGGGGCTCATCGCCGTGCTGGCCTGCCGGCCCTGGGACGGGGCCTTCTCGCTCCCGGAGGCGCTGGCGGCCCAGTGGGAGGCATCCGCGCGCGTGCTGCCGGACACCTGGACCCTGGCGCTGCTGACTGGGGCGCTGGGGCTGGTGCTGGGCTGGGTGGTGGTGTGGGCCAGGGCGTGGTACCTGGCAGCCCTGCTGGTCATCGTGCCGGTGACGCCCGCCATCCTGGCGGGGGTGCTGCCCGCCTGGCCGGCCCTGCTGGCCGGGGCCTCCGGGTGGGGGAGCATGCTGCTCACCGCCCTCTACGGCCGCCGGGACCGGGAGAGGCTGGGCACGGGGGTCTTCTGGAGCACGGCGGCCATGGCCGCCTTTTTGGGCCTGCTGACCCTGGCAATGCCCCAGGAGGGCTACCAGCGGCCCCAGTGGGCCACCGACGCCCGGAACAACATGTTCGCCTTCTTCTCGGAGGGCTTGGACCGGCTGTGGTCCTGGGGGGCGGAGGAGTGGATGCCCCAGGCCTGGCTGGACAGCCTGGGCTTCGAGGGCGGCGGGACGGGAGCGGGGCCGGTCATCTCCGTCGAGCAGCTCAACGGGGAGACGGTGGACCTGCTGGCCGCCGGGCCCCGGCGCTACACGGGCCGGAGCGTGCTGGCGGTGGAGACCGACGACGAGGACCAGCGGGGGATGGTCTACCTCCGGGGCGGCGGGGCGGGGCGCTACACCGGCCACAGCTGGGAGGCGCTCCCCACCAGCGGCGCCGACTACGGCGGGGCCCACTTCCCCGCCCTCACCGGAACCGGGGAGCGGCACACCATGACCATCCGCCACATGGAGAGGGGGTCCATGGGATTTTACCCCTACCGGCTGGCAGCCATGCCGGATACCCTGCGCCGGGGGGACGACAGCGGCGGCCTCATGCGGCTGGGCAGGGAGTATGAGATCACCTACCGCCCCGGCGGGCCGGCGGAGGGGTTTCAGGCGCTGGAGTGGGATTTTGCCCAGCTGGAGGCCGGCTACGAGGTCTTTGTCCGGGAGAACTACCTGGACGTGCCCCGGGATGCCGGCCGGGCCCTGACGCCCCTGCTGGAGGAGGTGGGGCGGCTGACGGTCTCCCTGGACCCGGCTGTGCCGGAGCAGTTCCGGGAGAATATGGCCGCCGCGGCGCGGACGGCGGCGGTGCTGGCCCTCCACGCGGACTACAGCCTCACCGCTCCCGCCATGGAGGAGGGGGAGGACTTCGTGGAGCACTTCCTGGCGGAGGGCCGGGGGTACTGCATGCACTTCGCCACCGCCGGGGCCCTGCTGCTGCGGATGCAGGGGATACCCGCCCGGTACGTCAGCGGCTACGCCTGCGAGATGGAGGGGACCGGGCCCGTGGTGGTCCGGGACAGCAACGCCCACGCCTGGGTGGAGATCTACCTCAGCGGCTACGGCTGGTACCCGGTGGAGATGACGCCGGGCTACCAGGCGGAGGGCGGGATTGAGCGGGAGGAGTTTACCCCCGACGTCCCCGAGGAGCCGGAGAGGCCCGATCAGCCGGAGGCGGCCGAGGAGCCGTCCCCCGGTCAGGACCAGGAGGAGCCGGAGGTTCCCGAAGAGACGTCCTCCGGCGCACCGGAGGGGCCCCCGCTGGATTTGACCTGGCCGCGCCGGGGACTGGGGGCGGTTTTGGCTGCGGCGGGGCTGTGGGGGGCGTACCGGCTGGCCCTGCTGGGCCGGAAGCGGCGGCGGGAGGCGGCGGATACCAACCGATCCGCCATCGACGCTTACCGCCGCTGCCGGCGGCTGACGGCCTGGGGCGGGGAGATGGACCCCGCCCTGGAGGAGCTGGCCCGAAAGGCCAGGTTCAGCCAGCACACCCTGACGCCGGAGGAGCGGGAGGAGGCCTGGAGCCTGCTGGAGGCGGTTAGGACGCGGGTGGACGGGGCGCTGCCCTGGTGGAAGCGCTGGGTGTTCCGGCTGCTGAAGCCGGCGCTGTAGCTGCCCGCAAAGCGGCGGATAAAAAAGAAAAGGGTGCGCCGGCCAACAGGCCGGCGCACCCTTTTTGGCGGCGGACTAGGCCAGATCCTGGCGCTCCAGGAGCCGGCGCATGGGCTTGAGCTGGTAGAAAATGATGAAAATGAGCAGGGTGAGCACGATGTCCGGCCCGGCCCAGGAGATGTTGTACAGGAAGGAGTAGAACCAGGGGGTGGTCATGGTCATTCCCAGAAATACCTCCGGCATGTACTTCCCCCAGACGAACACTCCCACCAGGTAGCTGGACAGGAACATCAGCGCGCCCCCCGCGGCGGTCCCCCAGCAGGCGCTCCACCGGCGGCCCTTGAACAGCCCCGCCCCCAGGCCCAGCAGGCCGTAGGCGACAAAGTAGTCGCAGACAAGGCTGGTCCAGTCGATGGCGATCCCCTGGCCCACGATGTAGTCTAAGCCGCCGTAGGCGAATCCGGCCAGAAAGCCCCAGCCGGGACCGTAGCGCACGGCGAAAAACACGAGGGGCAGGATGGCGATGGTGATGGAGCCGCCGTCCGGCAGCCGGTATAGGCGCAGCATCCCCAGGATGACGGCCAGGGCCGCCATGACGGCGGCCTCGCAGAGGGCTTTTGTTTTTGCGGACAGTTTGGACATAGTACTTCCTCCTTTGCAGCGGCGGGAAGTGCCTGCGGAGGGGCATAAAAAATTTGCCGCACATCCGCAAGGCGCGGGTATACGACAAAAAAACACCTATGTAATCGCATTCCTACGCCGGCATTACCCGGATCAGGTTCGAGGGACCGGACGGCATTGCGTCTCATCTCAGCCGGCGTGCGCCAGCGCCCCTTGGATTGTACCGCCAGTATAGCAGGCGGCGTCCCGGTTGTCAAGCGGCTTTTGGAGCGTCGGCGCGAAAAAACGCGGCGGCAGCATAAATTCCCTCCGGTCTGCGCAAACTGTGGCTGATGACTGTGATATGAGGAGGCATTTGTATGCTGCATGCTGACCGGCGTTCTCTCCTGACCCTGGGGGCGCTCACCGCCCTGGCCCTGATTGCCGCCGCGGCCCTCGCCCTGCGGGGAGAGGAGACGCTGCCCGCAGCGGGGAGCGCCGCCGTCCCGGCCTCCGCCGGGAACTGGGGGCTCTCCTTCCAGACCGAGGGGGAGGCCCCTGTGGGCAACGCCACCCAGGAGTATCTGAGCCAATACGGGGCGTATTATTTGGGAGAAACTGACGAAAAAGTAATCTACCTGACCTTTGACTGCGGCTATGAAAACGGCTATACGGAGCAGATTCTGGACGCGCTGAAAAAGCACAGCGCGCCCGCCGCCTTCTTTGTTGTGGGCAACATGGTGGAGACCGCCCCGGACATCATCCGGCGCATGGCGGCGGAGGGCCACATCGTGGGCAACCACACCTACCACCACCCGGACATGTCCGGCATCTCGGAGCTGAACGCCTTCCAGCGGGAGCTGGACAGCCTGGCGGAGCTCTACCAGCAGACCACCGGCCGGGCCCTGCCCCGCTTCTACCGGCCGCCCCAGGGAAAATACAGCGAGGAGAACCTGAAGCAGGCCCAGGCCCTGGGCTACACCACCGTGTTCTGGAGCCTGGCCTATGTGGACTGGTACACCGACAACCAGCCCACCCCCCAGCAGGCCTATGACAAGCTCCTGCCCCGCATCCACGACGGGGCTATCGTTCTGCTCCACTCCACCTCCCGGACCAACGCGGAGATACTGGACGAGCTTCTGAGCAAGTGGGAGCAGATGGGCTACCGCTTCGCCTCCCTGGAGGAGCTGCCGGGGTTGGATGTGCGGTAAACCATGGGCAGACAGGGAGAGCCCCCGCCAGGAAATGAATTTGGCGGGGGCTCTCCCTACTCTATTAAAGTGGGATATTCGGGTCTGTTTGGGTGCGCCGCAAGTTTCAAACAGCCCTTAAACTTTCACAAGAATCTGTGCATGACGAAAATCGGCCCAATCAAGCCGCTGGCCGCAGCGGTCACAAAAGTGCTGGTATTCGCGCTCCATCGTAATCCCGCACTGCGGGCAGACTGGATAGGAATCTCCCGTCCTGAAAGCAAGCACTTCTCTGACTGCCATGGGCTGGCGGAAACGCAGTTCTGCCCGCCTGTGCTGATCAGAAGATGTTTTTTCGCTCATTGCTCCTCCTCCCAAAGCTGCAGCATTTCCCGGAATAGTTCAGCAAAGCGGAGCCGTTTGGCCTCCGGCAGGGGGGTGACCTCCCGGACGGTGTCCAACAGCAGCAGGATGATTTTTTGCTGCGTCGGCTCAAAGACGCCCGTCAGCAGGGCAATGGGATCAATGCCCAGTTTCTGCGACAGGTGCTCGACCATCTCCAGGTTGGGATTCCCCTCTCCTTTGATGTACTCCTGCAGAGTGGAGCGCGATATTTCCAGATCCGTTGCAAATTCCGCAAGAGACTTGCCTCGCTCCTTTTTCAAAAGGCCGATGACCTCACCCATGTTTTGCTGTATCCCCATGGTATTCCTCCTTTCGACAAAAATTATATAAAAGAAATCCCTGGGAATCAAAACCAATTTGCCGGTAGGACGGACTATTTTCCCGGTAGGCGCCTCCCCGCAGGCGCGAAAAAGCCCGGAGAGACGCGTCTCTCCGGGCTCTTCCCGGTGTGGTTCATCCGCCTACAGAAGCATCAGCATGACGCCGTAGACCACGCTGGCGGCCACGCCGAAGACGATCACGGGCCCCGCCACAGTGAACATCTTCGCCGCCATGCCGGTGACCAAGCCCTCGCTTTTGAAGTCGATGGCCGGGGAGGCCACGGCGTTGGCAAAGCCGGTGATGGGCACCAGCGTCCCCGCGCCGCCCCAGCGGCCCAGCTTGTTGTACAGGTTCATCCCCGTCAGCAGCACCGACAGGGCCACCAGGGTTACACTGGTGGCGGTCCCCGCGTCGGTCTTATCCAGGCCCATGGCGGCGTAGCCGTCCATCACCGCCTGACCCAGCACGCAGATGCCGCCGCCGATGGCAAAGGCCAGGGCGCAGTCCTTGGCCAGGGGAGAGGGTTTGGCCCTGGCCTGGACAAATTTCTGGTATTCCTGCTTGGAAAGCTCCATGTGCGCATCACTCCTCTGCCGGTAGTATGCGCAGAAAGCGGACCGCTATGCGGCTTTTTTTCAAGGGGCCTGCCCGGGCGGCCGCCGCGCGCTGTCCGAGGGTTCCTTACGGCTGCCGGACCCGGTAGTCGTGGCTGGCCGCGGCCTCCTCCCGCTGCAGCTTCACCTGGGCCAGGGCCTCCAGGCACTGGCCGATGATCTGGTTGGACAGGAGGAAGCCCTCCGGCGTCAGCCGCCAGCGATCCCCCTCCCGGCGGGCGTGGCCGGAGGCGGCGAAGCGCGCCAGCACCTCCTCCACGGGGGCGAAGGGCAGGCGGCAGCGGTACTCAAACTCCCGGCGGGCGACGCCGTGAACGGTGCGCAGGCCCAGCATGATATACTCGATGTCCCGGTCCCGGTCGGTGAGATGCTCGCTGTAATCGATGATGTTCTCCCCCGCCTCCACCCCCCGGCAGTAGGCCGCCAGATCCCGGCAGTAGGAGTAGCGCACGTCCCCCAGGTCGGAGTGGGCCCCCGGCCCGAAGCCGGCGTACTCCTCCAGATGCCAGTACTTGAGGTTGTGCCGGGAGGCGAAGCCCGGCCGGGCGAAGTTGGAGATCTCGTACTGCGCGTAGCCCAGAGCGCCCAGCCGCTCCACCGCCCACAGGTACATATCCGCCTGCTCGTCGTCGCCGGGCAGATCCGCGCTGTCCCGCATCTCCCACAGGGGCGTGCCCTCCTCCACCTTCAGCCCGTAGCAGCTCAGATGCTCCGGGGCCAGGGCGGCGGCCCGCTCCACCGTGTCCCGCCAGCTGTCCATGGACTGGCTGGGGAGGCCGTAGATAAGATCCAGGGAGAGGTTTTTGATCTTCGCCCGCCGGGCGGCGGCGACGGCCTGCTCCGCCTGGGCAAAGGTGTGGGGCCGGCCCAGGGCGCGCAGTTGGCCGTCGTCGGCGGACTGGACCCCCAGGCTCAGCCGGTTCACCCCCGCCCGCCGCAGGGCGCGCAGCGTCCGCCAGTCCCCGGCGCTGTCCGGGTTGGCCTCCATGGTGACCTCCGCGTCACCGGCCAGGCGGTAGTGTCTGCGGACGGTTTTCAGAATCTGCCGCAGACGCCGCGCCCCCAGGCAGGAGGGGGTGCCGCCGCCCAGGTAGACCGTGTCCACCCGGTGGGCGGCGGTGCGCTGGGCGGTCTCCGCCAGCTGGAGGCAGAGGGCGGAGACGTAGCGGTCCATCTGGTCCTCCGCCCCCGGCAGGGAGTAGAAGTCGCAGTAGATGCACTTGCTTTTGCAGAAGGGGATGTGGATATACAGTCCCAGGGGCTTGTACTGCTTTTTCACGCGTATCACCTCGGTGGAAAACTCTCCCCCATTGTACCCGAAAGCGGGGCAATCCGCAAGGGGCGGATCAGGTGTTTTTCCGCCGCTTCCCGTAGAAACAGAGCAGAAGGGCCCCGGTGACAAGAACCACCGCCCCCACCAGGACATAGGGCCCGTAGGACCGGGAGGGCAGCTCCGGCGGTCTGGGCGGAATGAGCTCCGGCTGGGGCACCGCCCGCACCGGGAAGTCCGTGCCGCCGGGATTGTCCAGGCAGAACCAGGCGTTTTGACGGCCGAACATGTAGGTGACGAAGCCCCAGGTGAGGCCCTCCTCGTCCACAAAAATCCGGGTGATATAGCTGGGCTGGTCCTCGGAGCCGGTGAGATCCTGGGTCAGCCTGAGGGAGCCCTCGAAGGTCTGGGTGATCTCCGGCGCGCCGGGATAGGCGTAAAAATTCACCGCCTCCGCACTCCCGTCGTAACCGGCAAACTCGCCGTTGTAGTCCGTAATTTGGTCCGCGAACTCCTCGTCAAAGGAGATGTAGTCGTAGACCAGAAACAGGTCCGCCAGGGGCACCCAGCCGGAGATCTCCTTGTGGTCCTTCCACAGAGTGAGCAGCCCCCACTCCTGGTAGACAAAGGAGACCCACAGGCGCTCCCCGTTCTCGTGCTGGAAGCGGACCTGACTGCCGCCGGGGGCGTCCCAGGCGGTGACAAAGCCGTCGCCGCCGTTGGCGATGTAGGCCCGGTCCTCAGCGGAGCACTCCTCCCGGTGGCTTTTGTAGAAGGCGTTGTCGTCTGGCTCCCACAGAATGTCCGCCCGGGCGGGGGCGGTCAGGGCCAGCAGGGCGGCCAGAGTCAGAATGCAGGTCAAAAAGCGTCGCATTGTCAGCACCTCACTTCCTCTTTTTCCTCAATTTCCACAGCAGCAGCGCCGTCACAGCCGCCACGAGCAACACCAGCAGAAGCGGCAGCAGCTCCTCCGCCCAGGAGAGAGCGATCACCCCCGGCGAGGCGGCGATGACGTCCGCCCGGGCCGCCGGGGCCAGCGCCAGGGCAGCCAGCAGGGCCAAAAGCAATGTCAAGCACCTTTTCATCAGAAATCCTCCCATTAAAGTTCTTTTTTGAGTCTTTTTTCTTTCAAGAAAAAAGACTGTATGCCTGTAAGAGATTGATCACGCACCCTGTGCCGTAGGAGAACAGATTGGACAGCAGGACGAAGAGGAAGGGCCGCCGCACCTGCTCGGAGAACGCCCGCCAGCACCGCCACTCCACCAGGACGGCCGCCGCCTCCAGGATAACCGCCGCCGTCGGGGCGCTCCAGCCCCAGAGGGCCGTGACCGTGTGGTAGAGCAGCACCACCGGCGGGTTGGTCAGGCAGTTGACCAGCGCCGCCAGTACCAGTTCCCGCCGCCCCCGGAGGCCCCAGGCCAGGGCGAAGCCCTCCTCCAGTACCAGGGTCAGCGCCAGGCTCACCGCCAGGATCCTCAGCACCGCACCGCCTCCCTTCTCAGCGGCCGCCACAGCAGCAGCAAACTCGCCAGGGCCGCCCCGGCATAGGACGCCGGGCCCGTCAGCAGGCTGGGCCAACCCAGGAAGGAGGGCAGGAACCCCAGAAACAGGGCGAAGGTCAGAAGGCCGAAGGTGAACCCCTTGGCCCCCGGCAGGGTCCGGGCCGCCGCCCACAGGGTGACGGGCATGGTCATGTTGAAGAGGAATACCGCCAGCGTTCCCGGCAGGGGCAGGGCGGAGAGCAGATACAGCGCCGCCGCTGTCCCCAGGCTCCCCAGAGAGGCCCGCCGGGGGCCCAGGCGGTCCATGGCGAAGCCCCCCGCCGCCTTGCCCGCCGCCAGGGCCAGGGTCAGCGCCAGGGCCCAGCCCCCCGTTCCCCGCCAGGGGAAGGACTGGTTCATCCCCATGTAGGAGCGCAGCACTACCACCAGAAACAGGGGCAGAAGGTGGGCGTACCCCGACGGGGCGGTCAGGTCCGCCGGGGCGTTGCCGGAGCGGAGGCCGGGGCCGTACCGGCTGCGGCACTGCCAGAGGATTGCCGCAGCCAGCGCCAGCAGTCCCGCCGGGGCGGCCCACAGTCCCCCCGCCGTCCCTCGGGCCCAGGCGGAGCCGAGAAAGAGCCCCAGGGCTCCCGGTGAGACGAAGACCCCCAGCCCGGCGGCCCGGTCCCCGCCGGCGTTGAGCACGTCGAGGCCGCCCCCCAGGTGGAACAGGGCGTTGCCCACCCCGGCGGTCACGGCGGCCAGTACCGGCATGGGCGCCAGATAGGCCAGGGCCGTCAAGGCGCAGCCGGCGGCGGACAGGAGCCCGTTCCGGTCCAGCCGGTCTGCCAGCAGGCCCAGAGGCATTTGCAGGGCGAAGGCGCAGAAGTTATAGAGGAGCAGGCACAGTCCGAAGTACGGCCCGCCGGACAGGGTGCGCAGCACCAGCAGAGCGCAGCTCAGATCCACCCACAGGTGGGCCAGGCTGTAGAGCGCCAGAGGCGGTCTGAGAGACATGGGGCGTCACCTCCTGAGAGCGATGGGGATTTGCTATATGTATAGACGCAGACGGACCGGGAAAGGTGCCGGCGGCTGGCCGTTTTTTTTCGGGCGGGCGGCGGAGGGCAAAAATTCCCCGGGAAGTACAAAAAATTCCCGCAGGGATATTGACAAACGGGGCGGAGCGTGCTATGATTGCAAAGCTGACGATTTGCGGCGGCGGGATAGGCCCGTCCACTGGGGCGGCTGGCCCTCCCCGCGGGCGCCACGCGCGGGTGTAGCACAATGGCCAGGGCACCAGCCTTCCAAGCTGGGGATGCGAGTTCGATTCTCGTCACCCGCTCCAAATATGCGCCAGTAGCTCAGTTGGATAGAGCAACTGCCTTCTAAGCAGTAGGCCAGGGGTTCGAATCCCTTCTGGCGTGCCATTTCTTTAGTTTCGGCTTTATCAAGTATCTGGTGGGTGTAGCTCAGTTGGTTAGAGCACCGGATTGTGGTTCCGGGTGTCGAGGGTTCGAGTCCCTTTACCCACCCCAGACTAGGCGGGGGATTGGGAGATAAAATCCCAATCCTCCGTTTTCCACTGAAACGACAGATATTGGGGTGTCGCCAAGTGGTAAGGCACGGGACTTTGACTCCCGCATCCGCTGGTTCGAGTCCAGCCATCCCAGCCATATGACCCGTTAGCTCAGTCGGCAGAGCAACTGCCTTTTAAGCAGTG
>CAJTOM010000003.1:32267-63463 GCA_910577915.1 uncultured Oscillospiraceae bacterium | reverse complement strand
TTTGGAAAGCTTGGTTATTTTACCACACTTCCCAGGGTTTGTCAACCCCTTTTTTCTCCCGGCCGCAACTTTTTTTCAAAGCCGCCCGCCGCGCCGCCGCCCTGTCGGACAGCTTGCTTAATATACCAGATCTACCGCTCTTTGTCAACTCTTTTTTTTGAAAATTCTCAAATTTTTTTTGCGTCCAGGCGGAGACATTTTCCTTTTCCCGTGATATAGTATAGGAAGCGTATTCTGCCACAACATCTGGTACATATTATATCGTGAAGAACAGGAGCATCTCCATGCAAATCAAACATCTTGCGGCCACCTTCGGCCGCCTGGAGAATGAAACACTGGACCTGGAGCCGGGCTTGAATGTGATCGAGGCCCCCAACGAGGCGGGCAAATCCACCTGGACCGCCTTCCTGCGCGTCATGCTCTACGGCCTGAACACCCGGGACCGGAGCCCCCGCGCCGACAAGCGCCGGTATCTTCCCTGGTCCGGCAGCGCCATGGCCGGCCAGCTGGAGCTCTCCGCCCCCCAGGGGGAGATCACCATTACCCGGCGCACCGCCCGGTCCAACGCCCCCATGGGGGCCTTCTCCGCCGTCTATACCGGCTCCTCCCAGCCGGTGGCCGCCCTCACCGCCGCAGACTGCGGCGAGCAGCTGCTGGGCGTGCCCCAGGATGTCTACGAGCGCAGCGCCTTTATCCGCCAGTCCGGCCTGGCGGTGGACCAGAGCGCGGCGCTGGAGCGGCGCATTGCCTCTCTTATTACCACCGGCGAGGAGGACACCTCCTTCACCGACGCCGCTGAGCGCTTGAAGCGCCAGCTCAACGCCCGCCGCCACAACAAGACCGGCCTCATCCCCCAGGCCGAGCGGGAGATCCAGGACCTGCGGGCCACCCTGGCGGAGCTGTCGGCGCTCTCCGGGGCCGTCCAGGGGGATCTGGACCGGCAGCGGGCGGTTCAGACCCGGATGGAGGAGCTCGAGGCCCAGCTGGCCCGCCACGACGCCGCTGACCGGGCCGAGGCCGCCATGGCGGTGGAGGGACTGCGCCTGGACGCCGCCTCGGCACGGGACAAGGTCAAAACCTTGGAGCGCACCTCCAGGGGCCTCCCCACCCGCCAGGAGCTGGACGCCCTCCAGGGCCGCATCGATGCTCTGGCCACCGTGGACATCACCGTGGCCAAGGCCCGCGCCCAGGTGGAGACGGCGGCCCGGCCCCTGCGCCGGGCGGAGAGCGAGCTGGAGGCCCACCCCCTGGCGGGCCTCACCCCCGCCCAGGCCGCCAACCGGCCCCTGCATCTGCCGCCGCCGCCCAGGCTCTCCCCCCTGCTGCCCTGTCTGGCGGTGGCTATCAGCCTGCTGGCGGCGGGGGCGGCGGGGTGGCTGACCGGGCTGTGGCCGCTGGCGGCGGGGGGCGGGCTGCTGCTGGCCGCCGGACTGCTGGCCGCCCTTCTCGTCCCCTTCCGCCGCAGAAAGGCCCGCTGGCTGCTGGAGCGGGGCGAGCTGGAGCAGCGCCGCCAGGATGAGGTGGCGGACTACGCCGCCCTCTACGACGCCGTCTCTGCCGCCGCCGCCGTCCACCAGAACGCCCTGGCGGCCTATGAGGCCGTCTCCGCCAGCGCGCAGACCAATCTGGAGCAGATTCTCTCCCAGCTCCGGGCCTTCCGGCCCCTGATCCGGGACCTCCCCGCCGCGCGGCAGGCCCTGAACGCCGCCTACGAGCTCCGCGCTCAGCTGGACCAGGCCCGGAAGCAGGAGGAGACCGCCCGCCAGCGCTGGGAGGACCGCCGGGGAGAGGTCCCCCCCGTTCCCCCGGCCCCCGTGGAGCGGCCCGCCCGCAGCCGGGAGCAGCTGCGCCTGGAGCTGGGACAGGCCGGGGAGGAGCTCTCCGCCCTCCGCCGGCAGGTCCACACCACCCAGGGCCGCATCCAGGCCCTGGGGGATCCCCAGGAGCTGCAGGTCCAGCTGGAGCGCCTGCAGGAGCGGCGGGGACAGCTGGAGGCGGAGTACGACGCGCTGTCGCTGGCAATGGAGGTCCTTTTCGTGTCCAGCTCCTCCCTGCAGACCCGCTTCTCCCCCGATCTGGGACAGAGGGCGGCGGACATCTTTACAAAGCTGACCAAGGGGAAGTATAATAAGGTGCTGCTGGACCAGGAGCTGACCCCCTCCGCCCAGGAGACGGGCCAGTTCATCCCCCACGAGGCCGCCCTGCTCAGCCAGGGGGCCGCCGACCAGCTCTATCTGGCGGTGCGTCTGGCCATCTGCGACATGGTCCTGCCCAGGGACAGCGCCGCCCCCCTCCTGCTGGACGACGCGCTGGTCAACTTCGACGACGAGCGCATGGCCGCCGCCCTGGACTACCTGGTGGAGCTCTCCCAGCGGCGGCAGGTGCTCCTGTTTACCTGCCAGCGCCGGGAGGCGGACTACCTCAATTGGGCTTACCCCGGCCGGTGCCGCCATGTAAAGCTGTAAACGGTCCGGTTTTTGAAAACTATTTGTAATATAGTTTCATTAAATCACAGGTTGTAAAGGAGAAATGTTCTATGTCTGAGTGTACCCACGATTGCAGCACCTGCGGCGAGAGCTGCGGGGAGCGCACAGAGCCCCAGTCCCTCCTCAAAGCCCACAACCCCGCCGCGCGGGTGGGTAAGGTCTACGGCGTCGTCTCCGGCAAGGGAGGCGTGGGCAAGTCCATGGTCACCAGCCAGCTGGCGGTGCTGACCCGCCGGGCCGGCTATAAGGTGGGCGTGCTGGATGCCGATGTCACCGGCCCCTCCATCCCCAGGGCCTTCGGCATCCATCAGCGGGCCATGGCCGACGAGCGGGGGATGCTCCCCGTCCTCTCCGGCGGCGGCATCGAGCTGATGAGCGTCAACCTGCTGTTGGATGACGAGACGGACCCGGTCCTCTGGCGGGGGCCTGTCATCGGCGGGGTGGTGACCCAGTTCTGGACCGACGTGATCTGGGATGTGGACTACCTCTTCGTGGATATGCCGCCGGGCACCGGGGACGTGGCCCTCAGCGTCTTCCAGTCCCTGCCCCTGGACGGCATCGTGGTGGTGGCCTCCCCCCAGGAGCTGGTGGGCATGGTGGTGGAAAAGGCCGTGAAGATGGCGGAGATGATGGGCGTGCCCATCCTGGGGCTGGTGGAGAACATGAGCTATCTCCTCTGCCCCGACTGCGGCAGGGAAATCCCCCTCTTTGGCCAGGGCAAAACCCAGGCCGCCGCCCAGGCCCACGGCCTGCCCCTCCTGGCCAGGATGCCCATCGACCCCCAGCTGGCCCAGCTGGCGGACCAGGGACGCATCGAGGACTTCCAGGGCCAGTGGCTGGCCCCGGTGCTGGAGGCGATTCTGTAAACAATTCGTATTTTCAGATGCGATCAATACGCTTTGTTGTGGATTCTTCCGTCAGAGGAGCCCCGCCGGAACGGCGGGGCTCCCGCTCTATAGCGCTGCGCACTGCGCCGGGGAGGTGCGGAACGCCCTGCTTTTATCGGTTATTGCGTTGTCAAGGTGCGCTCTGTGCGGTCTTCTTGACCCCGCCGCACGCGGCCCGGTACCCGGCCTGGTCGCACTTACTTTCGGACTTGGTTACCGCGGTGGTGGTGCTCCCTACAATAGAGGGGCGGAAAAAGGAGGGAAGTTGCACGCCGCGGTGCAACTTCCCTCCGCTTTATTTTTTGCGGGCCTCTACTGCGCCAGCAGCCCCGCCAGCTCCTCCAGGCTCTCCGCCGCGCCGCCGTTGAGCCACTGGGTGCGCTCCACAGAGCTGCCGTCGGTATGTACCGCCAGGAGGACACCGCCGGACATGGCGGTCCAGCCGCCGCCGCTCTCCTCAAAGGCCACGCCGGCCCGGAAGACGTCGATGTAGTTCTCTGTCAGGCCGGTATAGCTGACATCCCAGGCGATGCCGTCCACCCGGTAGCGGCCGGTATAGCCCTCCCGCTCCTCCTCGGGCCAGGAGAGCATGTAGGCCTCCACGGCTTTCTGGACCTCCTCGTCCAGGACGAAGCCGTCCTTGTCCAAAAAGAGCACGGTCATGCCGTCGGCCTCCTGCCAGTCCGGCTCCTGGGGCACCACGAAAATCTCCGCGAAGGGTTTGTCCTGCCCCACGGTCAGGGTCCGGGCCAGGGCGGCGAAGAGCTTGTCGTACTGATTCCACCGGTCCGCCGGGGCGGAGGCGGTGAGAACGGGCGCCGGCTCGCCGGCGCCGGCGTAAAAGCGCAGGGTCATCTCCGCTCCCTCCTCCCCGCCGGAGATGGCGGCGAAGCTGCCGGTATTGCCGCCGCCGGACAGGAGCTCCAGGGTCATCTCCGCCCCGTCCCCGGAGGAGAGCAGGACGCCGTTCTCCCCCCGCTCCTCCGCGGTCCAGTCCTCGGGCACGCAGATGCTCCAGCCCTGGCCGGTGTAGACGGTGCAGTTGACGGTCTCGCCGCCCACCTGGATCTGGGGGCCCTGGACCTCCGGCTCCCGGGGGCCCTGGACCTGCTGGGGGGGATTGACGGGCTCCACGGGCTCCTCCGGGGCCTGCTTCCAGGGCTGCCAGACGCCCAGGCCCACGCCCGCCGCCGCCAGCAGCGCCAGGCCCGCCCCCAGGCCCGCCTTGGCCTTCGTGCTCAGATTCTTTATCTTTGTCAACATGAATGGGTGTACCTCCTCTTTCTCTATGTAGAGCGGGTCCGCCCCGGCCTCCCGCCGGGGATCCGCTGATGGTATCCTACCACATTCTTGTGTCAAAGTCGTTTCGATTCCCTTACGATTCGGATACAAATTCGTATCTATCGGTAACAGGGCCGACGGGACCGGTTTCGGGGGTTTTCGCGGCGGGACGGAATTTCCCCTTTACGGGAGCGGGCTTTTCGTGTAGAATAGCGTCAGAAACAGGAGAGGAGGCGGTCCCGATCAGCGGCTATATTCTGCATCTGCCGGAGGACGAGGGCGTGGCCCTGTCCGGCCCGGCGGTCCGGCGGCTTCTGGAGGCCGGCGACGGGGACGCCGCCCTGCTCTACATCGCCGTGGTCCAGAACCGGGGCGCCATGGACGGCGAGAAGGTCCGCGCCCGGCTGAAGTGGGACGGGCCCCGGTTCCGCAGGGCCCTGGAGGCCCTGGCGGGGCTGGAGCTGGTGGGCCTGCCGGGGCCCGCCGCCCCCCCGGAGCCGGAGGAGAAGCCGGCGGAGTACACGCGGGCCGATCTGGCCAGGGCGCTGGAGGGCGGGGAGTTCGCCGCTCTCACCGGCGCGGTGGAGGAGAAGCTGGGCAAGCGGCTGACCACCCCCGATCTGGCGGCGCTGCTGGGGCTGTACGACCAGCTGGGGCTGCCGGCGGACGTGATCTTCCTGCTGGTGGGCTTCTGCGCGGAGCGGACCGCCGCCCGCTTCGGCCCCGGCCGAAGGCCCACCATGCGCCAGATCGAGCGGGAGGGCTACACCTGGGCCCGGCTGGGGCTCATGGACCAGGAGAGCGCCGCCGCCTACATCCGAGACAGCCAGCGCCGCCGGGAGAGCATCCCCCGGCTCATGGGCCTGCTGGGCCTGGGGGACCGGAAGCCGGGCCCCAGCGAGGAGCGCTATCTGGCGGAGTGGAGCGGCATGGGCTTCGAGGACGAGGCCCTGGAGCTGGCCTACGACAAAACCATCCTCAAGTGCAAGGAGCTCAAGTGGGCCTATATGCACAAAATCCTCTCCTCCTGGCACCAGAAGGGCCTCCACACCCTGGCCCAGGTCCGGGAGGGGGACAGGCCCGCCTCCCCCCGCCAGCAGCGCCAGAAGCGCCCCCAGGACGACGGCGCGCCCCTGGCGGATATGGCCCGGATGGAGCGGTACCGCCGCCAGCTCAACGAGACGAAGGAGGGGCAGTAAATGTCGCTGGATGGAACCATTCTGGCCGCCGCGCGGCGGCGCTTTCTGGCGGACCGGGAGGCGCGCCGGGCCGAGCTGGAGCGGCGGCGGGAGGAGATCGAACGCCGTCTGCCGCGGGTGGCGGAGATCGACCGGGAGCTGCGGGGGGCCGCAGCCCAGCTGCTGCTGGCCGCCTTTGAGCGGGAGGAGGACCCGGAGCCCGCCCTGCGGGAGCTGGAGGGGCGCAATCTGGCGCTCCAGCGGGAGCGGGCGGAGGCCCTGGTGGGGGCCGGGTACCCCTACGACTACGTGGACGACGCGCCCGCCTGCCCCCAGTGCCAGGACAGCGGCTGCCTGGCCGACGGCGCGGTCTGCCGGTGCCTGATGCGCTACTACACCCAGGAACAGAACCGGCGGCTGAGCCGGCTGCTGGACCTGGGCAGCCAGTCCTTTGAGACCTTCTCCTTCGACTGGTACGGTACCCAGGCCTGGGAGAGCTACGGCCGCAGCCCCAGGGAGAATATGGAGATCGTCTTCGACATCTGCACGGGCTTCGCCCGCACCTTCGCTTACGGCAGCGGCAACCTCCTCTTTACCGGCCCCCCGGGGCTGGGGAAGACCTTTCTGTCCGCCTGCATCGCCCGGGAGGTCAGCGGCAGGGGGTTCTCCGTGGTCTACGACACCGCCGCCCACATCTTCCAGAGCTTCGAGAGCGGCAAGTTCGGACGGGAGGGCCTGCCCGGCGAGGACCCGGAGCGGGAGATTGAACGGTGCCTCCACTGCGACCTGCTCATTATGGACGATCTGGGCACGGAGATGCTCACCTCCTTCGTCCAGGCCACGGTTTACCGGCTGGTCAACGAGCGGCTTCTGAGCCGGAAGAGTACGCTGCTGTCCACCAACCTGTCCGTACAGGAGCTGGGGCGGCGCTACGGGGAGGCGGTGCTGTCCAGGGTCCAGGGGGAGTACGGGTGCCTGGTGTTCTTCGGGGAGGATATTCGCCTGCTGAAGAGGGACAGATGACGGATGGACTGCGCTGTGGGATGAGAGAACAGCGGAACAGGGGGCGGGCCGAAGCCCGCCCCCTGTTTGCATCCATTTTCAAACAGGCTCTCCCTATTTTGCCGGAGCGGACTGAATTGCTGCCCGGCATTTTGCTTTTTGGGGGGGATTTGGGCGCAAAAAGAGGGCCGGGAGCAGTGCTCCCGGCCTCGTTTTTATGGCATATGTCGTTTTAGCCCGCCCGCAGGGACGCGCCCAGCTCCTTCTCCAGCGCCGACAGGACGGCGGCAATCTCCTCGTCCGCCTGGGCGGCGGTGATGCTGCCCTCGTCGGAACGGAGGGTCAGGCTGAAGGCCACGCTCTTGCCCTCAACACCCCTGCCGCGGTAGATGTCGAACAGCTCCACCCCACGCAGCAGCTTCCCGCCGGAACGGCGGATGCAGGCCTCCAGCTCGCCTACGGTGACCTCCTCGCGGCACACCACCGCGATGTCCCGGCTCACCGCAGGGAACCGGGGCAGCGGGGCGTACACCGCGCCGGGCCCCCGGACCTCCAGCAGGGCCTCAAAGCTCAGCTCCGCGCAGTAGAGGGCCTCCTCCACGCCGTAGTTGGCCGCCACGGCGGGGTGTATCTGGCCCACCACGCCCAGCTGCCGCCCGCCGGCGTATACGCCCGCGCAGCGGCCGGGGTGGTAGGAGGGGTCGTCCTTGCAGGCGGTGAAGGTCACATCCGCCACCCGCAAATCCCGGAGTATGGCCTCCACCGCGCCCTTGAGGGCGAAGAAGTCCATGTCCGCCCCGTAGGCGCCCAGGGTGAGCATCTTCGGCTCGCTGGCCAGGCCGTCGGGGCCGCCGGGGAGGTAGATTTTCCCGATCTCGTAGAGCTTCACCGCCCGGCTGCGGTAGTTGCAGTTCCGGGCCAGAATCTCCAGCATGGAGGGCAGGGCGGTGGTACGCATGATGGAGGTGTCCTCCCCCAGGGGGTTGAGAATCCGCAGAGACTGGCGCAGGGGCTCGTCGGGAGCCCAGGCGATCTTGTCGTAGGCCGCCGGGGAGATGAAGGAGTAGGTGATGATTTCACTGTACCCGCAGGACCGGCACAGGCGGCCCAGGCGGCGCTCCGCCTCCTGGGCGGGGGTGTAGCCGCCCAGGGTGGTCTGGCCCCGCATGAGGGCGGCGGGGATATTGTTGTAGCCGTGGAACCGGGCCACCTCCTCGGCAAGGTCGGCTATGCCCTCCACATCGCCCCGCCAGGAGGGGACGGACACCTGGGCGGGGCCGTCGGGGAAGCTACGGTCCCCGGTGTGGATCTCCACCCGCTCCAGATATTGGTACATGTCCGCAGCGGCGACATCCGTGCCCAGCAGGGCGTTGACACGGGCCGGGTCCATGGTGATGGTCCGGGGCTGGGGGACGCGGTTGAGCACGTCGATGACGCCGTCCACCACCTCTCCGGCCCCCAGCAGCTCCACCAGCTCGCAGGCCCGGTTGACGGCGGGGAGGGTGTTCAGGGGGTCCAGGCCCTTCTCGAACTTGGCGGACGCCTCGGTGCGCATGCCCAGGGCGAGGGCCGCCTTGCGGATGCAGGTGCCGTCAAAGTTGGCGGACTCGAAGACCACGTCCGCGGTGTCGTCCACGATCTCGCTGTTCTCGCCGCCCATGATGCCCGCAAGGCCCACGGCCCGGGTCTCGTCGGCGATGACCAGCATGTTGGCCGTCAGCTTCCGCACGTTTCCGTCCAGGGTGGTCAGCTCCTCCCCCTCCCGGGCCCGGCGGACCACGATCTTCCCGCCCTTGACGTAGCGGTAGTCGAAGGCGTGCATAGGCTGGCCGTACTCCAGCATGACATAGTTGGTGATGTCCACGATGTTGTTGATGGGCCGCACGCCCATGCTCCGCAGGCGCTCCCGCATCCACTTGGGGGAGGGGCCGATCTTTACATTCCGGACCATCCGGGCGGTATACCGGGGGCAGAGGTCCGGGTCCGGGGTCTCCACGTCCAGCAGCTCCGTCAGCACGCCGGGGCCGCCGCCCTTCACCACCGGCTCGCGGAGGGTGAGGGGCGTGTCGAAGGTGGCGGACACCTCCCGGGCCAGGCCGATGACGCTGAGGCAGTCGGGGCGGTTGGGGGTGATCTCGAACTCCACCACGCGGTCGTCGGCGTTGATGACGGGCCGGATGTCGTCGCCGGGCCGGCAGGGCTCATGGAGGACGAAGATGCCGTCGTTAATGCAGTGGGGGAACTCCCGCTGCTCCGCGCGGAGGTCGGAGAGGGTGCAGACGGCGTTTGTCTTTGTATTGTAAGCCACCAAATCAAACTGGTGAAGATTTTGACAGTCTGTCACCAGCGTAGTAGCGCAGGGACTGTCATCCTCCGTGCGGATCAGCGTACACTCCCACTTGCCGTCTCCGGCGGAGGAGACATTGGCCACGCCTGCGCATATGACCGGGCCGTAAACCTTATCCCCCGGCTTGATGCCCGCCGGGATGGAGGGCTTCTCCGGGTCGATGGGCTTGTAGTCGTTCAAAAGGGCGGCGGCGGTGACGGCGGCGTAGGGGAAGTCCCGCTCGTCCAGGCCCAGCTCGCCGAGGGAGCAGAGCATACCGTCGGAGAGGACGCCCCGCAGCTTGCCCCGCTCGATCTTCTTCCCGCCGGGGAGGGTGGACTTGTGCAGGGCCACGGGGACCAGATCCCCCTCGTGGATGTTCCAGGCCCCGGTGACGATCTGAACGGGCTCATCCTTGCCCACGTCCAGCCGGCAGACCCACATGTGGTCGCTGTCGGGGTGGCGCTCCATCTTCTCGATGCGGCCCACCACCACGTTTTTGATCTCCGCCCCCAGGTCCTCGGTGGTCTCCACCTTGGAGCCGGAGAGGGTCATGGCCTCGGCGAACTCTTTATCGCCGGCGTCAACGGCGACGAACTCATTGAGCCATTTTCTGCTTAATTTCATCTCATTATTCCCCCTTTCTCAGAACTGCTCCAGGAAGCGCACGTCGTTTTCAAAGATCAGGCGCAGATCGGCGATCTTGAAGCGGCGCATGGCCATGCGCTCCAAGCCGATGCCGAAGGCCCAGCCGGTATACGTCCCGCTGTCGATGCCGCTCATCTCCAGCACCTTCGGGTGGACCATGCCGGCCCCCAGCAGCTCGATCCAGCCCTCCCCCTTGCAGGTGGGGCAGCCCGCGCCGCCGCATTTGTGGCACTGCACGTCCATCTCACAGCTGGGCTCGGTGAAGGGGAAGTGGTGGGGGCGGAAGCGGGTCTTGGCGCCCGCGCCGTAGAGCTGCTCCACCACCGTGTTCAGGGTGCCCTTCAGGTCCGCCATGGTGACCCCCTTGTCAATGACCATGCCCTCCACCTGGTGGAACATGGGGGAGTGGGTGGCGTCCACCTCGTCCTTGCGGTACACCCGGCCGGGAGCGATGATGCGGATGGGCAGGTCCATGGTCTCCATGGCCCGGACCTGCATGGGGCTGGTCTGGCTGCGGAGCATGACCCGGCTGTCCCCATCGAAGTAGAAGGTGTCGGACCAGTCCCGGCTGGGGTGGCCCTCCGGGGCGTTGAGCCGGTCGAAGTTGTAGCTGGCCAGCTCCACCTCGGGGCCCTCCAGCACGGTGAAGCCCATGCCGATGAAGATGTCCTTGAGCTCCTCCAGGGCGATGTTCATGGGGTGCTGATGGCCCAGAACCACCGGCTTGCCGGGGATGGTCACGTCCAGGGCCTCGTCCCTCAGACGGCGCTCCAGGGCGGCGGCCTCTAGCTTTTGGGAGCAGGCCTCCAGGGCGTTCTCCAGGGCGGCGCGGACGTCGTTGGCCAGCTGGCCCATGACGGGGCGCTCCTCCGGGGAGAGCCTGCCCATCATCTTCAGCACGCCGGTGAGCTCCCCCTTCTTGCCCAGGTATTTGACCCGCAGGGCGTCCAGGTCGGCGGCGTCCTTGGCGCTCTCCAGGGCGGAGATGGCCTCGGCGCGGATCTTTGCCAGTTGTTCTTTCATGTTAAAACTCCTTGATGCCTTTCTTGTATTTTCTAAAGATATAGCAGATGATAATGCCCGCAAAAATGACCACATTGTTATATTCTGCAGGGGCCAAGAAGCATATGTTGAAAACCATATGCAGCAGAGATACGGACAGCAGGTTTTCAAATCTGAAATAGGCCATCCCCAAAACAAGGGAAATGAGCACCGCCCAGATCATCAACGGGAGAACGTCCTCGAAGCCCAATGAATTTCGGATGGTCCACATGGGAATATGCCATACGGCCCAGATGATACCGGTGAGGCCCGCGGAGAGGGCGGTTTTCCGTCCGGCGTCGATGTGCCGCAGGAGGAAGCCTCTCCACGCCAATTCTTCCGCCAGCGCTGTCGCAAACAAATAAATCACAGAATAAACCAATGCGGACGGGGCTGGATAAGCGCGGCGGAACAGGCTGGCATCCTGCCAGAGGGCGTATCCGCAGGAGGTCAGGAGGCCGGACAGCGCAGCGGCGGTACAGAGAAAAATCTCTTTTGCGGAGATCCTCCGGAAGCTGCCGAGCCAGCAGGACTTTACCGCATGTTCGCTCAGCAGGAATATTGTGGAGATCAGGGCGGGGACCAGGAGGAAGCCGTACCGCAAATACAGCAAAGCTTCGGGGACTGCCAGGCCGGACCGCTGCAGCAGCATGGGGAGATAGCAGATAAAGGAGAGGGCGTAAACCGTTAAAATCCACAGGATCATTTTTTCCGTTTCCTTTCAGAGCAGCTGCCGCTTCGCGGCGTCAGGCGCACAGGGCGCAGGCCGTCAGCATGAGTATATCCAGCAGAATCAGCACGTGGAGAACGATATGGTACAGATCCGGGATCAGCCGGGTATCGCTCCGGGGAATCAGCCGCAGGGTACCGGCAAAGCACCGGTTATAGCCCTCCAGCTTCCGGGGGGAGGCGCCGAAGAGGGTGTAGTACCAGTGGCAGAAAAACTGGACGGTCAGCCACAGGAGCAGCACGGCCAGCAGGACCCAGCGGCCCGCCCGGGGGCGCAGCAGGTACAGCAGAGCGCCGGCGGTGAACAGCGCCAGCATGAAGCCCTCGGCGCTCTTCACGCCCACGCCCTCCACCAGCAGATATTTCCCCAGCCTGTAGGTGACGACGGCCCCCAAAAACCACAGCCACAGCGCGGCGGTCACAATTATTACAGCCTGCTCCATGCCGCCGCACCTCCCAAACGTCCGCAGACGCGAAAAAAGCCCCTCATCCCACCAACCTGGGGACGAAAGGCCACACCTTCCGCGGTACCACCCGCTTTCGCGCCCGGCCGGGCGCGCACTCGTCTCTCCGGTAACGGCGGAGACCACCGTCCTGCTCTCACAGGCCGCTCCCGGGCGAACCAAGCGACACGCCCCCAGGCGGCTCTCAGCCGGCGGCCGCCACTCTCTGGCGGGGCGCAAACTCGCTATTTTCCCGTTCCTCGCTCTTTCTGAGACCTATATATACCACAAAATCCCCGGTTTGGCAAGGGGGAATATGGCCCAAAACGGCGGCCGCCTATATGCCCAGCCGCTCCCGGCAGGCCGCCGCCAGCTCACGGCAGCCCGGCACGTCCCACAGGAACCGGCTCTCCGGGTCGGTCTCCAGGCCGTCCAGAACGGCGCGCAGCAACATCCGCCGCGCCCCCGCCGGCGGGCAGGTGGGGGTAGAGGGGGGAGGCGCACAGGTCCCAGGGACGGCACAGGCTGTCCAGCAGCTTCTCCAGCAGGGACAGGGCCAGGGGGCCGTCCTCCTCCGCCAGGGCCAGCTGGAGGGGCGCGGACTGGACGGCGTGATCGGGCACGGCCAGAAGCCGCCCGGCCTCCGCCGCCGTGTCCGCCAGGGCCCGGGCCCGCCGGCGGTCCCCCTCCTTCAGCGCCAGGCCGGCCATCTGGCTCAGCACGGAGAGGATCCCGGCGGCGCGGTCGAAGAGCGTCTGCTCCAGCAGCACCCAGGCCTCCCCGGCGCGGCCCTGCCGCTCCCGGAGGGAGGCGGTGAGAAGCTGCTTCTCCCGGTGGGTGTCGGACAGCCGCCCCAGCAGCGCCTCCGCCCGTTCCAGCTCCCCGCCGCCGACGCACCGGGCCGCCAGGGTGAAGACCGCCCACTCCCGCACCTGGTGGTCCTCGCTGCCGGCGGCCCGCTCATAGAGGGCGGCGATCTCCGCCCGCCAGCGCTCCCGCTCCGCCCCGCCGTCCTCCGGGTACATGGCCAGAATCCCCTCCAGCATCCCGGCGGCGCTGAAGGCCAGATGGTCATTGCGGGGAAACTCCCGCAGCTTCTCCTCCGCCAGCCGGACGGCGGCTGCGCAGCCCTCCGCCTCCGCCGTCTGCTGGAGCCGGGCGCAGAAGCGGCCGATCTCCCCCCGGTCCATGTCCTCCTGAAAGGACAGCAGGGTATTCAGATCCACCCCCAGCACCCGCGCCAGGGTGGGCAGCAGGGTGATGTCCGGGTAGTTCAGGCTCTTCTCCCACTTGTTCACCGCCGGTCCGGACACCCCCAGCCGCTCCGCCAGAGCCTCCTGGGTCAGCCCCAGGGCCTGCCGCCGCGTGCGGATGACGTCGTTGATCTTCATATGCGCCGCCTCCTTCTCTGTTCCCTCTATGGTTCCTCTTGACGGCTCTATCATACCAGTTTACGCCCCCCTCCGCAAGGGAGAGGCGCGACAGAAAAACCGGGGGGCCATTAACCGGCGGTTAGGCTGCGCGCCCTTGACTAGAAGCGGGGCGGCGGGGTATACTACGGGCAAAGGGGGCGGTGACATGGAGGATCTGCGCATCGGGTGCGTGGTGATGGCGGCGGGGGACGCCCGGCGCTTCGGGGAGAACAAGCTGGCGGCGGAGCTGGGGGGCAGAACCCTCATCCGGCGAGCCCTGGAGGCGGTGCCGGCGGAGTGCTTCTGCGCCGTGGCGGTGGTCACCCAGTACGAGGAGGTGGAGGCGCTGGCCCGGTCCTTCGGCTTTCTGCCGGTGCGCAACCCCCACCCGGACTGGGGCATCAGCCACACCATCCGCCTGGGGCTGGAGGCCCTGGGGGACTGCGGCGCGGCCCTGTTCCAGGTCTCCGACCAGCCCCTGCTGCGCCGGGAGACGGTGGCCGCCGAGACGGCCTTCTTCCGGCGGCATCCGGACCGGCTGGTGGGCCTCAGCCACGGCGGCGTGCGGGGCAATCCCTGCATCTTCCCCGCCCGGTACTTCCCGGAGCTGCTGGCGCTGCGGGAGGACCAGGGCGGCAGCACCGTCATCCGCCGGCACCCGGAGGAGCTGCTCCTCTTCGAGGCCCCGGGGGAGGAGCTGGAGGACGCGGACACCGCAGCGGCGCTCCGGTGTATGGAGCGGCTGGTGTAGGGGCTGGATACTTTGGGGCGTTTTGGCGAGGGATTTTCGCGGGATTGACGCAAATGCGGACGAAGGCGGGGGACAGGATTGACAAATCCTGTCCCCCTGTTTTGGGCGGCGAGAGGGCGGCGGCTTGTTCGCGCCCTTTCGGAGGGGATGTGGCGCAAAGATTGTTTTTGGCGGAGAGTTGTGCTATACTGACGGTTAGCAAAGGAATCAACAGCTTGACAAATAAAAAAATAAGAGGCGGCTATATGGAGAAAAACATAACATGCAAACCAGTTAATTTGTGCCTTGCGATATTTACCCTCTGTTTGTCTGTAAGGTTTGCAGAGTATTTTCTAATCGAAACGGATAAAACGGCGATTGGAGAAAATTTGCTTCACAAAGCCGTCGGAATTATCCTGTTGGCGCTGGTATTGAAGAGGATGCATGTTACATGGAGTGACATTGGATTCCAAAGAGACGGCTTTGTCAGCGGCATTCTGAAGGGGCTGCTGCTGGGAAGCGCTTGCTTTGCTGTTTCATACGGGTTGGAATTGGCGGTCTTTATTCTGCAGGGCCAGCCTGCACATCTGGAGATTTATATCAGCAGTTTTTCTTTAACCGGGTCTCAAGTCAAACATACCGGTTTTATTTTCTTTGTATTATGCGTATTCTTCAACGTCATAAATGTGTGGATGGAGGAGGGTATTTTTCGCGGCCTGTTTATTAAAATCCTCTCTGGCACAAAGCCATTTATGCAGGCGAATTTTATTGCCGCCTTTTTATTTGGCGTCTGGCACATTGTCATGCCGGTCAGAAGCTACATGAAGGGCGAAATGTCATTTGCGGCAATGGTGCTAATGGGCTGCGGCTATATTGTCCTCGCCGGTATTATGGGGATCAAATGGGGGCTCCTTTACCGTATAACGGGAAATCTATGGGCAGGGCTTGGCGACCATCTGTTCAATAACACCATTGCGACCAATATGCTGCACGTCATCTCCCTGACGGGCGCAGACGAATGGCAAATTGTCCGAATTATGGCTGCACAAATTATTTCCTTTGCCTTTGTGCTGGTCCTTTATCATTGCAGGAACAGAGCCGGAAATAGATAAATTCTGAAAAACACCCCCGGACGGCGCGCCGTCCGGGGGCCTTTGGCAGTATGCGGCCCGGCGGCGTTATCCGCCGCGCGCAGGGGCTTTTCGGAGGCTTTGAGCGGGAAACCGCTTTACAGCTGGACGATCCAGCCCATGTCGTCGGCCACCACGCCGGTCTGCATGCCGTAGATGTGGTCGTAGAGCTTCTGGCTCACGGGGCCCACGCCGCCGCCGTGGATGACGATGTCCCGGTCCATGTAGCGCAGATAGCCGATGGGGGAGATCACACAGGCGGTGCCGGTGGCCCAGGCCTCCTGGAGGGAGCCGTCCTTGCTGGCGGCCTCGATGTCCTGGATGGAGAGGCGGCGCTCGGAGACCTTATAGCCCCACTTGCGCAGCAGGGTGATGGTGCTGTCCCGGGTGACGCCGGGGAGGATGGACCCGCCCAGGGGCGCGGTGATGACCTCGTCGCCGATCATAAAGAAGGCGTTGGAGGTGCCCACCTCCTCCACGTACTTGTGCTCGTGGGCGTCCAGCCACAAAACCTCCTTGCAGCCGTTCTCCAGGGCCTTGCGGGTGGCACGCATGCCGCCGGCGTAGTTGCCCCCCACCTTGGCGAAGCCGGTGCCGCCCACGGCGGCGCGGATGTACTCGTCCTCCACATAGATGTGGCTGCCGGTGAGGCCCCCGCGGTTGATGTCGTAGTAGGCGCCCACGGCGCAGAGGATGATGATGAAATGGTAGTGCTTGGCGGGCTCCACAGAGAAGCTGACCTCGTCGGAGATGATGTAGGGACGGATGTAGAGGGCGGTGCCCGGCGCGGTGGGGATCCAGTCAGCGTCCACCTGCACGGTGGCCTTCACCGCCTCGATGAACAGCTCCTCATCCATGGGGGGGATGCACATGCGCTCGTTGGTGCGGTTGAGGCGCTTGGCGTTCATGTCCGGGCGGAAAAGGTTGATCTTCTTATCCGGGGTCAGGTAGGCCTTCATGCCCTCGAACATCATCTGGGCGTAGTGGAGCACGCAGCTGGCGGGGTCCAGGCTGATGGGGCCGTAGGGGACGATCTTGCCGTCGTGCCAGCCCTGGCCCTCGTCGTAGTCCATGATGAACATGTGGTCGGTGAAGTACTTGCCGAAGCCCAGGTTGGACTGGTCGGGCTTGGGCTTGGGGGCCGTGGTGCGGGTTACGGGAAATTGATAGGACATTTTCTATTCCACCTTTCAGGTTGTTCATACTTTTTCTCGAGAGAAAAAGTATCAAAAAGAGCTTTTATTGGGCTATGCCCCGCGGGTGCTGCCGATCTCCAGGAGGCTGCCCTCCGGGTCCGCCGCATACAGCTCCGGCCTCCGGTCACGAAAGACGTTGATGGAGGAGCGGATGCCCTCGATGACGGAGAAGTCCGCTTCGGCGGTGATGATCTCCTCCCGGTCCCCGGCCTTCGCCAGGTACTCGCCCCAGGGGTCGATGACGGCGCTGTGCCCGCCGCAGCGGGTCTCCCCCGCCGTCCCCACGCTGTTGCAGAGCGCCAGGAACATCTGGTTCTCGATGGCTCGGGCCCGGGCCAGGGTCTCCAGATGCATGGTCCGCTTCTCCGGCCACTGGGCTACAACAAAGAGGAGGTCCATCCCCTCCAGCGCCATGGTCCGGGTCAGCTCCGGGAACCGGATGTCGTAGCAGATGATCAGCCCGCAGCGCCTGCCGTCCAGCGTAAAGCGGCAGGTGTGCCCGCCGCGCCGGAAGGCCTCATGCTCCCCGGAGGGCGTAAACAGGTGGGTTTTGTCGTACTCCGCGGCGACCGCGCCGGTGCGGTCGAAGACGCAGGCGGTGTTGAAATACCCCTCCGCCCGCCTGTTCGCCACGCTGCCGCAGACGATGTTGACGTTCAGCTCCCGCGCCAGGGTCGAGAAGACCGCCTTCGTCCGCTCCCCGTCCCGGTCGGCGCAGGGGGCCAGATCCTTAGGGAAAAAGCCGGTGTTCCAGGTCTCCGGCAGGACTGCCACGTCCGGGTGTTCCGCAGACACGGCGGCGCGGACCAGCTCCTGGGCGCGGGCAAAATTCCAGTCCGCCTCCCCCAGGCGCATGTCCATTTGAATGCAGGAAATTTTCATAGAGCGCCCCTCCTCACAGGCGGATCGCCGTCTCCAGGGCGATGGACAGATACCGCTCATACTCGGACTCCGGCGTCCGGCCCAGGAGCCCCCGCTCCCACCGGCTTCCAGCGAGACTGTCCGCCGTATACAAGAACTGATAGACCTCTTTCCCCCGGAACTGCCCGGCGGCCATGACGGAGGCGCACTCCATCTCCACCGCCCCGCAGCCCTCCGCCCGGCGCTCCGCCGCCTTTCCGGGGGTCTCCCGGTAGATGGCGTCGGTGGTCCAGGTCCTGGTCCGGACATAGGGCAGCTCCAGCTCGTCAAAAATCGCCGCCAGACGGTCCGCCGTGGGGATCTCCACATAGTCGGAGGGAGGCAGGTAGTGGAAGCTGGTCCCCTCGTCCCGGTAGGCGGCGGTAGGGACGATGAAATGCCCGGCGGGAAGGTCCGGGTCCAGGCCGCCGCAGGTTCCAAAGAGCAGAACCTTCTCCGCGCCCTTGGCCCAGACCTCCTCCAGCAGCCCCACCGTGGCGGGGCCGCCGAGGACGGTGAGGTACAGCCCCAGCGTCCGGCCCTGGCAGGAAAAGCGATAGATGGGGAGCTCCACGCCGGCGTTAAGGGTGCTGACGGTCTCCACCGGAAACCGCCTTTCCAGCGCCTCCGCCGCCTTCCGCTGGAAGGTCACCAGCACAGTCCTAGGGAAGCCCTCCACCGGCGGGGCGAGGTAGGCCGGTTTCAGCAGCTCCTCCCCGCCGTCAAAGCCGTGGCGGATCACTGGTAGTCCCTTCCCGCCTGCAATGCCTTCATGTTCAGCTCCACCAGCTGGGCCTTGCTGGGCGGCACCAGCTTCCGCACGGTGGTCTCGGCGCCGTCGAAGGTCAGCTGGGGGTTGTTTTTCAGCACGTGGCCCATCATCACCATGTTGGCCAGAGTGGGCACGCCGGCGTCGCTGGCCATCTGGGTGGCAGGGATGCAGCGGACCTCCACGTCTGTGCGGGACACCTTCTCAGAAATCAAGGTGGAGTCCACATAGATCTGCCCGCCGGGGACCACCGTGTCCACGTATTTCTGCAGACTGGGCAGATTCATCACAATCAGCACGTCCGGGTCGGTGATGATGGGGGAGCCCACGGGATCGTCGGAGAGGATCACACTGCAGTTGGCGGTGCCGCCCCGCATCTCGGGGCCGTAGGAGGGCAGCCAGGAGACCTGTAAATCCTCCAGCAGGCCCTTGTAGGCCAGGAACTTTCCGGCGAACAGGATGCCCTGGCCGCCGAAGCCGGCAATCAGAATCTGTGTAGTTTTCATGTCGCGTCCGCCTCCTTTGCCCCGCTTCTGTCCTTGTAAACCCCCAGGGGGTAGTAGGGCAGCATGTCGCTCTCCACCCACTCCAGGGCCTTCTGGGGCGTCATGCCCCAGTTGGTGGGACAGGCGGAGACCACCTCGATGAGGGAGAAGCCCTTCTTGTCAATCTGGTTCTGGAAGGCCTTCCGGATGGCCTTCCCGGCGGCCTTCACGTTCTTGACGCTGTTCACCGCCACCCGGGCCACGTACTCCGGGCCCTCCAGGGTGGCCAGCAGCTCGCAGACCCGGATGGGCCAGCCGCAGTGGTTCACGTCCCGGCCGTAGGGGCTGGTCTGGGTCACCTGGCCCGGCAGGCTGGTGGGGGCCATCTGGCCGCCGGTCATGCCGTAGATGGCGTTGTTGACAAAGATGACGGTGATGTTCTCGTTCCGGGCGGCGGCGTGGACCGTCTCCGCCATGCCGATGGAGGCCAGGTCGCCGTCCCCCTGGTAGGTGAAGACGATGCTGTCCGGCCGGCAGCGCTTGATGCCGGTGGCGGTGGCGGGGGCCCGGCCGTGGGCGGCCTCAATCATGTCGCAGGCGAAGTAGTCGTAGGCCATCACCGCGCAGCCCACAGGGGCCACGCCGATGGTCTCGCCCTCGATGCCCAGGCTGTCGATAGCCTCCGCCACCAGGCGGTGGATGATGCCGTGGGGGCAGCCGGGGCAGTAGTGGAACGCCGCGTCCGTCAGGGCGCGGGGCTTCTGAAATACGATTGCCATGTCAGTTCACTCCTTTCTGGGCGGCCCTGATGGCCGAGAGAACCTGGTCGGGCGAGGGGATCATGCCGCCGGTGCGGTTGCACAAACTCACGGGCCGGGTGCATTCGATGGCCAGGCGCACGTCCTCGATCATCTGCCCCATGTTCAGCTCCACGCACACGAAGCTCTTCACCTGCTCCGCCGCCCGGCGCAGGGCCTGGGCGGGGAAGGGCCACAGGGTGATGGGCCGGATGAGGCCCGCCTTGACGCCCTCCCTCCGGGCGCTCACCACGGCGTTTTTGGCCACACGGGCGGCGATGCCGAAGGCTGTCACACAGATCTCCGCGTCCTCCATCATGTACGCCTCGTACATGACCTCGTTCTCCTCCACAACCTTGTAGCGCTCGTAGCGCTCGAAGTTCTTCCGCTCCAGCTCGTCGGCCTTGAGGTACAGGGAGTTGACGATGTTGTGGGGCCGCTGCATCTTTGTGCCGGTAAGGGCCCAGGGCTTGTCGTAGGTCTCCACCTCCGCGTCCTCGAAGGTGATGGGCTCCATCATCTGCCCGATGGTGCCGTCCGCCAGGATCATGGCGGTCATGCGGTACTTGTCCGCCAGGTTGAAGCCCTTGACGGTGAGGCTGGCCATCTCCTGGACGGAGGCGGGGGCCAGCACGATCATCCGGTAGTCCCCGTGGCCGCCGCCCTTGGTGGCCTGGAAGTAGTCGGACTGGCTGGGCTGGATGCCCCCCAGGCCGGGGCCGCCCCGCTGGACGTTGACCACGAAGGCGGGCACGTCGGAGCCCGCTATGTAGCTCAGGCCCTCGCTCTTGAGGGAGATGCCGGGGCTGGAGGAGGAGGTCATCACCCGCATCCCCGCGGCGGCGGCCCCGTAGACCATGTTGATAGAGGCGATCTCGCTCTCCGCCTGGAGGAAGACCCCGCCGATCTTGGGCATCTTCTTGGCCATGTAGGCGGCCACCTCGGTCTGGGGGGTGATGGGATAGCCGAAGTAGTGGCGGCAGCCGGCCCGGATGGCGGCCTCCGCAATGGCCTCGTTGCCCTTCATCAAAACTCTTTCTGCCATGTCTTTTACCTCACTTCTCTACCGTGATGATACAGTCGGGGCACATCGCGGCGCAGAACGCGCAGCCGATGCAGTCCTCCTGCTTTGTCATAACCGCAGGGGAATAGCCCTTTTTGTTGATCTGGTCCTTGGCGATGGCCAGAATGTGCTTGGGACAGGCGCTCACGCACAGGCCGCAGCCCTTGCATAAGTCCGTCCGGAAGGTTACTTTTGCCATAGTTGGCGCTCCTTTCTTCGCGCGCGACCCGCGCGAGGGAAAATACAGATGGGTTTCTCTAGCCGAACAGGGGACGGGGCGGCCCCTTCTGCTCCGGCAGGTCGAAGTATTTCGCCTGCAGCTTCATGGGCAGAAGACGTGGGATGCGTCCCGCCAGCTCCTCCGCCACGGTCTCCTCCGCGCTGGTCATCCAGACGGGGAGGCCGCTGAGCTCGCTGAGCCGCTCCATGTAGGGCACGGCCGCCAGCACCGTCTCCGCCGTGGTCTCGTGGGCCAGGTTGGCGTTGTTGACGATGGCGGTGAAGGGCAGGCCCCCGGCGGCCTCGATCTCCCGCATGACCGCCAGGGCCTCCTCCGGCGTGCGGGTCAGGGGGCGGCAGGGGTTGGCCACAAAGGCCATCCGGTAGTCGCCCTCCTCCAGAATAAAGGGGGTGTAGCGCCCCAGGGCGTAGGCCCCCCGGTCGTCGCCGCCGATGTCCATGACGGCGTGGAGGCTCCTGTCCTCCACCAGCCGGTAGGCCTCCGCCGGCAGGGCGGGCAGGTCCACGTTGGAGTTGGCGAACTGGGGGGAGATGAGGCTCACCCCCGCCGCCGCCAGCTCCGCAGCGCTGTCCTTGGTGCGGAAGTAGGGGTTGACGATGTCCAGGTCCGCGATGGCGGTCCGCCGCCCCTCCCGCGCCAGCAGCAGGGCGTAGTTGACCGCGATATTGGTCTTCCCCGAGCCGTAGTGCCCGGCGAAGAGGGTGATGCGCTTGTGATTCATATCTGGGCTCCTTTGTTTTCGCCACGCAGGGTTTTTTCCATGATTTCATAGACCAGCACCACGCCGTTTTCCAGCGGCCACCGGTCGTGGCGGACGGTCCGGTAGCCCCTGTGCTCGTACAGCAGGCACGCCGGAAGAGACGCCTCCAGCCAGGCGGCGGCGCAGCTCCGGGCGGCCTCCGCCTCCAGCCTGTCCATGATCAGGCTCCCATACCCCCGGCCCTGGTGGGCGGGGTCCACATAGACCCGCGCGATGCGGTTCCCCTGCCGGGTTCCGGTGCCGATGAGCCCCCCGCCCCGCCACAGCCCGTATACGCCGCCCCGCCGGATGTCCTCCAGGACCGCGTCCGCGCCGTGCAGGCGGCAAAAGGCGTCCACAATCTCCTGCCGGTAGTATTGGGGATAGATTTCCCGGACCGTGCGCTCCACCAGCGCGGCAATCTGTTCCGCGTGAATCTCCTCCGCCGCGCGGAAATCGACCGTATCCACCGGCATCACAGCTGATTTCGGATGATCTTGCCGCTGACCGTCTTGGGCAGCTCGTCCTTGAAGACGATCACCCTGGGATACTTATAGGGCGCAGTGTGCTCCTTGACGTAGGTCTGAATTTCCTTCTTCAGCTCCTCCGTCCCCTGGGTGCCGGGCACCAGCACGATGCTGGCCTTCACCACCTGGCCCCGCACCTCGTCCGGCGCGGCGGACACGCCGCACTCCAGCACGTAGGGCAGCTCCATGATGACGCTCTCAATCTCAAAGGGCCCGATGCGGTAGCCGGAGGACTTGATGAGGTCGTCCACACGGCCCACATACCAGTAGTACCCGTCCTCATCCCGCCAGGCGGTGTCGCCGGTGTGGTAGAGCCCGTCGTGCCAGGCGCTGTCCGTACCCTCCGGGTTGTTGTAGTAGCCCCGGAACAGGCCGCAGACATCGGTCCTCTCCGCCCGGATGACGATCTCGCCCACCTGGCCGTCGGGGACGCTGTTCCCCTCCCCGTCCACCAGGTCCACCGGGTACAGGGGCACCGGCCGGCCCATGGAGCCGGGCTTGGGCCGCATGCCCACCAGGTTGCCGATCATCACCGTGGTCTCGCTCTGGCCAAAGCCCTCCATGAGGCTGAGGCCCGTGTGCTTCCGGAATTGGTGGAAGACCTCCGGGTTCAGGGCCTCCCCGGCGATGGTGGCGTGCTGGATGCTGGTCAGGTCGTACTTGCCCAGGTCCTGCTTGATGAGCATCCTGTACATGGTGGGGGGCGCGCAGAAGGTGGTGATGTTGTATTTGGCGAACATGGGCAGGATGTCCGCCGCGTCAAAGCGGTCGAAGTCGTAGACAAACACCGCCGCCTCGTTGAGCCACTGGCCGTAGAGCTTGCCCCACATGGCCTTGGCCCAGCCGGTGTCGCTGATGGTCAGATGGAGCCCGTCGGGGTCCACGCAGTGCCAGTACTTGGCGGTGACAAAGTGACCCAGGGGGTACTTGAAACACTGGACCGCCGCCTTGGGGAAGCCGGTGGTGCCGGAGGTGAAGAACATCAGCATGGGGTCCTCCCCCGCCGGGGCGTCCTTGGTGCGGATGAACTCGTCGGAGAAGAGGCGGAACTCACTGTCGAAGTCGTGCCAGCCCGGACGGCAGCCGTCCACCATGATCTTCACCATGCCGGGGAACTTCTCCGCCGCCTCCCCGGCGTGGCGGCTCACCTCCCCATTGGAGGTGCACACCACGGCGGTGATGCCGGCGGCCTCGTAGCGGTATTCCAGGTCGTGGGTCATCATCTGGTTGCTGGCCAGCAGGGCCACGGCCCCGATCTTGTGGAGGCCCAGAATGGCGAACCAGAACTGGTAGTGCCGCTTGAGAATCAGCAGCACACGGTCCCCCCGCTTGATGCCCAGGGACTGGAAGTAGTTGGCCGCCCGGCTGGAGTAGCGGGACATGTCCAGGAAGGTGAAGTAGCGCTCCTGCTTCTGCCGGTCCACGTGGAGCATGGCCAGCTTCTCCGGCTTCCGCCGGGCCAGGCCGTCCACCACGTCGAAGGCGAAGTTGAAGGAATCCGCGCCCTTGAAGCCGATCTTCTTCAGGGAGCCGTCCTCCCCCTCCTCCACGTCGATAAAGCGCTCCCAGATGCGCTCCTCCCGCTCCGCTGTCTCGCTCCGGCGCTCCAGCTTCTTCTCCTTCGCCGGTACGGGGGCGTCCTCCCCCTCCAGGACGATGGCGTAAAACACGCAGTCCTGCCCGCCGGTGGCGATCATGCCGTGGGAGGCGGTGGAGTTGTAGTAGATGATGTCGCCGGGGTTCAGAATCTCGATGTGCTCCCCCACCTGGACCTTCAGCTGGCCGGAGAGGACGATGTCGCACTCCTGGCCGGAGTGGGTGGTGCACTCGATGGGCCGGAGCTGGGCCTCGTCGGAGTACTCGGCCACCACGTACAGGGGCTCCGCCACCCGCTTTTTGAACCGGGCGGCCATGTTGTAGTAGGTCATGCCGTGGGCGTGCTCGATGTGCTGGCCCTCCCCGGCCCTGGTGAGGGTGTAGTTCGACAGACGGGGGCTGGCGCCCTCGATGATGTCGGTGACGTCCACGCCGAAGGCCTGGGCACAGCGGTAGATGAAGGCGAAGTTGAGATCCGCCTCCCCCGCCTCGCACAGGCGGTACTCCTCCAGGGTCACGCCGGTGCGCCCGGCCATCTCCTCCGGCGAGAGGCCCATGATCTCCCGCAAATCGCGGATGCGCTGGGCCATCTCGTGGAGCTTGAGGTCCAGGGCGCTGGTGGTCTGCTGTTTCATCGTGTGCTCCTCCTTGCAAGAAATCCCCCGGGGCAAAACAAAACTCGCCCCAAAGACAGCTTCATCTTTGAGACGAGTATCAACATCATACCCGCGGTACCACTCAAATTGCGCCCCGGAGGACGCCCCTCGTCGGGCTCCAGCAAGCCCTATGCGCTGACGCGGCAGTCACGGGAGGGCTCTACTCCCGGGGCAACCCGGTTTCTTCCCTCCAACTCGGGAGCTACAAACATCCGGTTCCGTTTTCCGGCTTGCACCACCCGCCGGCTCTCTGCGAAACACCCCCGGAGCCCTCTCCGTCACAGTTTTTACACGCGGCCCCACAGGCCGCTATTCCATTGTGGCACTTATCTTACCACATGCGGGCGGGGGCGGTCAAGAGGGAAATGCTGTTTTTTATAAATTTAATGCGATAAATTGACGGAGGGTCCCACACAGCCACTTTATTTCTTCCGGAACCTGTGCTATAATGCCCCTGAACGCTTTGCGACCATGGGAGGCGCCTTATGAGCAAAAATTTTCACCGGGACTACGCCGACAGCGTGGGCCACTTCTGTCAGAGCATCCCCCCAGACCTGGCCATCACCAGCCAGGAGGTGGACACCTACTTCCGGGCCTGCACCCTGTGCCTGTGGGCCGCCAGCGGCGGGGGCGCGGGAAAGGGCGGGGACGTGATCGGGATCAACCAGATCTACACCGACCGGCAGGTAAAATTCTCCCCGGAGCAGTTTGAGAAGGCCCTGTCCTACTACCGGGCCAACCCCCACTACACCGTGGGAGTGCCGGACTTCTTCCAGAAGCTGGCCGGAGCCGACGGAAAAAACGGCACCAGCTTCAGCCGCACCTTCGCCGAGGTGCAGAAGAACCTGCTGATGCTCTGCGCCGCCTATGACGGCTCCTTCTCCTTCGCCGAGAGCCGGCGGATCACCATGCTCTATGAGCAGCTCACGGCGGTGTGCGACCGGGAGGGGGTCCCCCCCATCTCCGCCACGCCGGGGCCGGAGGATTACCTTGGCCGTTCCCCCGCCAAGGGCCGGGACACGGCCAGGGAGCTGGATCAGCTCATGAGCGAGTTCGGCCAGGTCATGCGCCGGGACCGGACCCGCGGGCTGTACGGCGACTTCTTCGGCGGTCCCCCCGCCCCCGGCGACCCCAAGGCCCCCCTGCCGGTGGAGGCGGGCCCGGAGGCGCCGCAGGAGGCCGCTCCCGCCGCCGGGGAGGCGGAGGAGGCCGCTCCCAGGCCGACCCTGGAGGAGGCCATGGCGGAGCTGGACGCCCTCATCGGCCTGGAGACGGTGAAAAAGGATGTGGACAGCCTGGTGAACCTGGTGAAGGTCCGCACCCTGCGCCAGGAGCGGGGCATGAAGTGCCCGGACATGAGCTTCCACCTGGTCTTCTCCGGCAACCCCGGCACCGGCAAGACCACCGTGGCCCGGATCGTGGGCAAGATCTACAGCGCCCTGGGCATCCTCTCCAAGGGCCACCTGGTGGAGGTAGACCGGTCGGGGCTGGTGGCGGGGTACGTGGGACAGACCGCCATCAAGACCCAGGAGGTCATCGCCAAGGCCCTGGGGGGCGTGCTGTTCATCGACGAGGCCTACACCCTCTCTCCCCCCAACGCGGACAAGGACTTCGGCCAGGAGGCCATCGACACCATCCTCAAGGCCATGGAGGACCACCGGGACGACTTCGTGGTCATCGCCGCGGGGTACGCCACCCTCATGCCCCGGTTCATTGACTCCAATCCCGGCCTGAAGTCCCGGTTTAACAAGTACCTGTTCTTCGAGGACTACAACGGCCGGCAGCTCTTTGAGATCTTCAAGGGCCGGGTGGACCGCAACGATTACCGGCTGGACGCCCAGGCCGAGGCGGCGGTGCGGGACCACCTCCAGGAGCTCTACGAGGACCGGGACGAGAACTTCGGCAACGCCCGGGACGTGCGCAACCTCTTTGAGAAGATCGTGGCCGCCCAGGCCGACCGGGTGGCGGCTATGGAGGCCCCCGCCGACGAGGACATCATCACCATTACGGTGGAGGACCTCAGGGATTTGATGGACGTACCGCTGAAGCCGGCGGAGAGCGGGGGGGACGATGACGATGGAGTTCAGAAGGATACGTGATCTGCGGGAGGACAGCGACCGCAGCCAGCGGGAGGTGGCCGAGCTGCTCTACATCCGGCGCACGGTCTACCGCCGCTACGAGACCGGCGAGCGGGAGATCCCCGTCTGGGCCCTCATCAAGCTGGCGGAGCTGTACCACACCAGCACGGACTACATCCTGGGCCGCACCGACCGGCGCGGCCCCGTGGAGTAAGCCGTGCGGCGGCTGATGTGGTTCGCCCTGCCCTTCGCCGGGGCCTGCGCCCTGTGCCAGTACCTGCTGCCGGACCCCTGGAGGGGGTGGGCGGCGGCGCTGGCGCTGGGCGCGGCCCTGGGCGCGGCCCTGGTGCGGGAGCGGAGAGCCAGGACGGCCCTGCGCATCGGGGCGGCAGGACTGGCCGCCGGCTTGCTGTGGTACGCCGGATACGCCGCCGTGTTCCTGGCCCCCGCCGGACGTCTGGCGGGGACGGAGGACGCGGTGGAGCTGGAAATTCTCACCTACCCGGAGGAGACGGGCTACGGAGCCAGGTGCACCGTCCGCGCCGGGGGCCTGCGGGGCAGGGCGGTCTACTACGGCGGCCGGGAGCTGCTGGGGCTGGAGCCCGGCGACCGGGTGACGGCGGCGGTGCGCTATGAGCGGGCCGACATGGTCCGGGGCGGGGAGAGCGGGTACTACACCTCCCAGGGCGTCTTCTGCCGGCTCTACGGCCAGGGCGCGCCGGAACGGGAGACGGAGCGGGGCGGACTCCACCTGCCCCAGCGGCTGGCCCGCTCTTTGGAGGGGACGGTGAACCGCCTATACAGCGGGAGCGCCAGGGGCCTCATCCTGGCCCTGCTCACCGGGGACCGGGAGGGCCTGGACGAGCAGAGCTGGCGGGATCTGAGCGAGGCGGGGCTCATGCACATCACCGCCGTCTCCGGCCTCCACTGCGGCTTCCTCCTGCTTCTGCTGGGGGCCCTGACCGGGCGGCGGCAGCGGCTGACGGCCCTCCTGGGATACCCGGTGCTCATCCTGTACGCGCTGATGGTGGGCGCTACGCCCTCGGTGGTCCGCTCCTGCGTGATGGCGGGGTGCATGCTGCTGGCCCCTCTGGCGGGGCGGGAGGGGGACGGGCCCACGTCCCTGTCGGCGGCCCTGCTGGCGATTCTGCTGCACAACCCCTTCGCCGTCGCGTCGGTGAGCCTGCAGCTGTCCTTTGCCTCGGTGGCGGGACTGCTGCTGGTGACGCCCCGCCTCCAGGCGGCGCTGACGGCCCTGCGGCCAGGGCGGGCCGGCCGCGGGCTCTGGCGCTTTGCTGCCGGGACCCTGTCCGCCAGCCTGGGGGTGATGGCGCTGACCGCGCCGCTGAGCGCGGTGTACTTCGGCTCCCTGTCCCTGGTATCGCCCCTGGCCAACCTGCTGGTGCTGTGGATGGCCCCGGTCCTGTTCAGCTGCGCCCTCCTGGGCACGGTGCTGTGCGCCCTCCTCCCCGCCCTGGCCCCGCTGACGGCGGCGGCGGATCTGCTGGCCCGGTACCTTTTATGGGCGGCGGGCCTGCTGGCGGACATCCCCGGCGGCGCGGTGTCCTTCGACGGACCGGGGACGGTGATGTGGCTGGTATTTCTCTACACCCTGCTGGGCATCTGCGCCCTGTCCCGGGAGCGGCGGAGGAAGTACCTCATCGCCCTGCTGGCCGGCGCAGTGGGGCTGGGTGCGGTCCGGGCCCTGCCCCGGCTCACGGCAGCCGGCGGCGGGCTGACCGCGGTGGCCGTGGACGTGGGCCAGGGGGCCGGAACCCTGCTCCACGCCGGAGACGCCACGGTCCTGGTGGACTGCGGCAGCCTGGGCAGTCCCCGCCAGGCGGGGATCGCCGCGGCCAGAGCTCTGGAGACCTACGGCTGGGGAGGGCTGGACTGCGTGGTGCTCACCCACTACCACGCCGACCACGCCGGAGGCCTGGCCAGCCTGCTGGCCAGGGTGGAGGTGGAGCGCCTGGTGCTGCCCCAGCTGCTGGGCAGCCGGGATCAGGCGGCCCTCCAGCGGGAGGTGCTGGCCCTGGCGGAGCGGTACGGCACAGCGGTGACGTATGTGGAATCGCCTATGGAGACGCCCCTGGGGGAGGCGGCCCGGCTGACGGTGTACCCGCCGGTGGCGGAGGGGAGCGCCAACGAGGAGGGGCTGACGGTTCTGTGCTCCGCCGGGGCGTTCGACCTGCTCATCACCGGGGACATGAACGCCGCCGCCGAGAGGCGGCTGACGGCGCTCTACGACCTGCCGGACATCGAGGTGCTCCTGGCGGGCCACCACGGCAGCCGGTACTCCACCTCCCAGGAGCTGCTGGAGGCGGTGTCGCCGGAGGTGGGGATCATCAGCGTCGGGGAGAACAGCTTCGGCCACCCCGCCGGGGAGGCCATGGAGCGCATGGCCGGGGCGGGGATGACCCTGTACCGGACGGACCTCCAGGGGAACATACTGATCCGGGTGAAGGGGAAGGAGTGAGGAGATGCGGGACGACAGGCGCTATATCCGGGAGGCGCTTCTGGAGAAATTTGAGTTTCAAAGCTACGGCCACGCCCTTGAGATTTTAAGCGAGGCGTTTCCGGAGGAGTGGGGGGACGTCCAGGACTGCCTGGAGCGGCTGTCCATATCCGTCGAGGACCTGCAGGCGGCGGGGGGCAACGAAACCGCCATACCGAAAAAGTTCGACGACGTCCTGGGCCCCCTGGGCTGGAGGGAAATCCGCATCACCGGGGATCTGCTGGTGAAGCTGTACCCGCGGAAGGCGAACCAGCGGGGCCGGTTCGCGGAGCAGCCCTCCGACCAGAAGATTATCGAGGGGTACATCGACGGCCACAATATCGACTTCGTCAAGGGCCGGGTGGCCTTCGATCTGGAGTGGAACAGCAAGGATCAGACCTTCGACCGGGATCTGCTGGCCATGCGGACCTATTTTGACTGCGGGCTGATCGAGGTCGGCATCATTGTGACCAGATCCAGGGAGCTCAACGACGTGTTCAGAGAGGTTACGGACAGAAACGGGAAGCCGATCATGCCGAAATACGGGGCCAGCACCACCTGGATGGGGAAGCTGGAGTACCGGCTGCGGTCCAGAAGGAACGGGGGCTGCCCCCTCCTGGCCGTCGGCATCCGGAAGTCCTGCGTAGAGGGGTATTAGAATGGAGCGTACAGCAACTATGGCTCTGGAGCAGACCATTGCGGATTTCAGAGGGTTTACGGCGGGGAAAAAATACCGGACCATCTACGCCGATCCCCCCTGGCAGTTTCAGAACCGGACGGGTAAGGTCGCCCCGGAGCACCGGCGCCTGACCCGGTATGAGACCATGCAGGTGGGCGAGATCGCCCAGCTCCCCGTGTCGGAGGCGGCGGACGAGAAGAGCCACCTGTACCTGTGGGTCCCCAACGCGCTGCTGCCGGAGGGGCTGGAGATCATGCGGGCGTGGGGGTTCGCCTACAAGACCAACATCATCTGGGAGAAGGTCCGAAAGGACGGCATGCCGGACGGCAGGGGCGTGGGGTTCTACTTCCGCAACGTGACGGAGGTGCTCCTGTTCGGCGTGAAGGGGGACAAAAACAGGACCCTGGACGCCGGCAGATCCCAGGTGAACCTCATCCGCGCCATGAAGCGGGAGCACTCCAGAAAGCCGGACGAGATTGTGGAGCTGATCGAGCGATGCTCCCCCGCCCCGTTTCTGGAGCTCTTCGCCCGGGGCAGCCGGAACGGCTGGGACATGTGGGGCAATCAGGCCACGGAGGCCTACGAGCCCACGTGGAGCACCTACGCCAACCACACCACGGCGGCCAGGCAGGACCTGCCTGACCAGCACTAAACGGATAGGGGCGAGAACATGGCCGCAAAAACCAAAAACGCCGCCTACGACCAGCTGCGCGCCGACCTGGCGGCCCGCACTTTGGGGACCGTCTACCTCTTCCACGGGGAGGAGAGCTACCTGCGGGAATACTGCCTGTCCGAGATGAAGCAGCAGCTGGCGGCGGGCTTCGAGAGCTTCAACTACCACAAGCTGGAGGGGAAGGGACTCACCGCCCAGGCCCTGACGGAGATCGTGGAGGCCCTGCCGGTGATGGCGGAGCGGACCATGGTGCAGGTGGTGGACTGGGACCTCTTCAAGCTGGCCGAGGAGCAGCGAAACGCCCTCATCGCCCTGCTGGAGGACTTCCCGCCGTACTGCTGCCTGGCGCTGGTCTACGATCAGATCGAGTACAAGCCCAACAAGACCTACCGCAAGCTGTGCGCCGCCCTGGACAAGCACGTACAGACGGTGCGCTTCGCCGAGCAGAGCCAGAACGAGATCCTCAAGTGGGTCTCCCGCCGCTTCAAGGCTGCGGGGCACACCATCGACGTGCCCGCCGCGGAGCACCTGCTGTTCACCTGCGGATGCCTGATGAACGGCCTCATCCCGGAGATCGAGAAGATCGCCGCCTACGCCAAGGGGGAGCGCATCACCAGGGCGGACATCGACGCGGTGGCCGCCCCGGTGCTGGAGGCCCAGGTGTTCGAGATGACGGGGGCGGTGTCCAAGGGGGACTTCGACCGGGCCGCCCAGGTGCTGGGCACCCTGCTGAAGCTCCAGGAGGAGCCCTTCATGCTCCTGGCCCTCATGGGCAAGGAGCTGCGCAAGCTCCACACCGCCCGCATCGCCCTGGACACAGGCCGGGACAAGTTCTGGCTCATGGAGCAGTGGAACATGCGCTCCGACTATCCCGCCCGGCTGCTGCTGGACAACGCCCGGCGGGTGAGCCGGCGCTGGTGCGCCGGGGCGGTGCGCCGGTGCTGCGAGGCGGATCTGCGCATCACCTATCGCATCAATGGAAGGCGGATTCATCAACATTAATGTTT
>CAJTOM010000003.1:0-32257 GCA_910577915.1 uncultured Oscillospiraceae bacterium | reverse complement strand
GGCGGAGCTGAAGCTGCTGCTCATGGAGCTGGCCCAGGGGAGGGAGGCGCTGTGAAGCGGCGGATCCGCGAGGTGGTCGTGGTGGAGGGCCGGTACGACAAGAACGCCCTCAAGCAGGCGGTGGACGCCGTGGTGGTGGAGACCGGCGGCTTCGGGGTGTTCCGGGACCGGGAGCGGCTGGCCCTGCTGCGCCGGCTGGCGGCGGAGCGGGGGCTCATCCTGCTCACCGACAGCGACGGGGCCGGGTTCGTCATCCGCAATTTCCTCAAGGGGGCCATCCCCAGAGACCGGCTCAAGCAGGCCTACATCCCCGACGTGTACGGCAAGGAGCGCCGCAAGGCCGCCCCCGGCCGGGAGGGCAAGCTGGGGGTGGAGGGCATGTCCCCCCAGGTGCTGCTCCAGGCCCTGGAGCGGGCGGGGGCCACCTTCGAGGACGTCCCCGCCGGCGGACGGGAGGCGGAGACGGTGACCAAGGGGGATTTTTACCGCCTGGGCCTCACCGGCGGGCCGGACAGCGGGGCGAAGCGGGCGGCCCTGCTGGGCCGCCTGGGCCTGCCGGAGCGGATGAGCGCCAACGCCCTGCTGGAGGCGGTGAACCTGCTGTACACCCGGGAGGCGTTTCTGGCGGAATTCTGCGGTGGAGAGGAGGCGCGCCATGACGGATTGGGAGCGGCTGACGGCCCTCTTTGACGGCTGGGAGGAGACCATGGTCTGGTCCTGCCTCCAGGGCGTTATGGGCCGGGCCATGTGGAACAAGGGCGTCACCGCCGGGCTGATCGCCAGCGGGGACTTCTGCTTTCTGGCCGGGGAGCCGGACAGGGCGCTGCTGGCCAGGGCGGCGGGTCCCATCCTGGCGCCCCGGACGCCGGACTGGCACCCCCTGATCGAGGCGTATTTCGGCCCCAGGGCCATCCCGGAGACCCGGTACGCCATCAAAAAGGAGCCGGGGATCTTTGACCGCCGCCGGCTGGAGGCCCTGGCAGCCGCCCTGCCCGCCGGGTACGAGCTGCGGCTGATCGACGAGGCCATGGTGCCGGTCCTGCTGGCCCAGGCCTGGTCCAGGGACCTCTGCGCCGCCTTTGACAGCCCCGCCGACTGCTGCCGGCGGGGCGTGGGGGTCGCGGCCCTGTACGAGGGCGTCCCCGTGGCGGGGGCCGGGTCCTACTGCGTGTACCGGGGCGGCATTGAGGTGGAGATCGACACACGGCCGGACCACCGCCGGCGGGGCCTGGCCACGGCCTGCGGCGCGCGGCTGATTCTGGAGTGCCTGGACCGGGGGCTCTATCCCAGCTGGGACGCCATCGACCTGCGCAGCGCCGCCCTGGCGGAAAAGCTGGGCTACCGCCGGGGGGACCCCTACCCGGTGTACTGGATCGGGGAGGCGTAAACGCGGCGCGGCCTCCGGGGGAAAAACGCCACGAAGGGCCGCCGTCTCATAAGCTTGAGACGGCGGCCCTTCGCGCGGTTAGGGGACGGTCTGAACAGGAGGGAATCAGAAGGGTCCGTAGTTGATGGCCACGCCTATCATGACGAACACAGCGCCCACCAGGACGGCGCCCACCAGCCACTTCCACATGAACTTGTACCAGCGGTCCAGGGGGATGCCCGCGAAGCCCAGGCTGGCCATCAGAACGGTGGAGACGGGGGTGATCAGGTTGGTGATGGCGTCGCCGAAGTTGAAGGTCTGCACCACCGTCTGCTGGGTCAGGCCCAGCACCTGGCCCACGCCGGAGAAGATGGGAATCACCGTGCTGGCCTGGGAGGAGGAGGAGCAGAGAACCATGTTGATGAGCAGGTTGCTGGCGTACATGCCCAGGGCCGCCACGAAGGTGGAGCTGTTGGCGAAGAGGCTGGCCAGGGCGTGGACGATGGTGTGGATGATGCTGCCGGAGGAGAGGATGGTGTTGATGCCCGTGGCAAAGGCGATGATGATGCCCGCCGTGGACATGGTCTTCGCACCGGCGATGAATTCCTTGACGATCTTGTCGATGGAGAAGCCGCAGATCAGGCCGCAGATCACGGCGGTGACCATGAAGATGGCCGGGATGGCGTCGTAGGTGCCCCAGCCGTTGGTGGCGCCGTAGACCAGGAAGACGAAGCCGGCCACGAAGGTCGCCAGGGCCGCGATGCGCCGGCCGGTGAGAGCGGGGGCCTCCTCGGCCTCCACCTGGGTAATAACGCCCTCCACGCCGTGGAGAATGCTCTTGGCGGGGTCCTTCCGGAGCCTGCGCATGTAGAGGATCAGGACCACGGAGGAGAGGATCCACAGCACCACGCTGGCCGCGACGCGCAGGGGCCAGCCGGTGAACACGTCCAGGCCCACCAGCTCCTGGGCCACGGCGGTGGAGGAGGTGCAGAACGCGCCGCCGGCCAGGCCGCTGATCATGCCGAACAGGGCGATGCCCACGCCCACCAGACCGTCTCCCCCCAGGTTCTGGCCCAGCAGCAGGGCCAGGGGGACAAAGGCGATGATGGGCGTATTGATGCCGATGGCCCCCAGAATGGTGAACAGGCCCACCAGCAGGGGCACGATGACGTAGAGGTTGCTCTTATACTTCTGCACCAGCTTTCCCACGGAGGCGTCGATGCACTTGGTGGCGTTGATGACCTGCATGGCCCCGGCGATAAAGGTGATCATGGCGATGATGCCCGCGTTCTTCACGAAGCCGCCGGGCAGGGCCAGCAGGGCCGTCCAGGGCCCCACGGGGGTCTGGTCTATGTAGTGGAAGGAGGCGGCGTCGATCACCTTTCTGCCGTCCATCTCAATCGAATCGTAGACGCCGGCGGGGACGATGTAGGTGGCCAGGGTGGCCAGGGCGGCGATGATGAACAGAATCACCAGCTGGTGGGGGAGCTTGAGGCCTTTCTTCTTTGCTTCTGTCTTGGGCATGGTTGACTTCCTCTCAATTCGTTTTTAGTGGGTCATTGCGAAAAGCGGGGATCAGCCGGGGAAGGCGTGGAGAATCAGCTCGAAGCACAGCCGCAGGCCGGGCAGCAGGCTGTCCACACGCACGTACTCCTCGCGGGTGTGGGCCCCGTCTCCCAGATAGCAGCTCACGCCCACGGAGGGGATGCCCAGGGAGAGAGGGATGTTGCAGTCGGTGGACGCGGTGCGGAAGTGGGCCTCCTGGCCGAAGTGCCGGAGGACCGCCGCCGCCGTCCGGTCCATAAGGGCCTTGTGCCGGGCCGGATCCACGTCGCCGGAGCAGGGGCGGTCGCCGATGAGCTCCAGGTTGATCCGGGCCCCCTTGGTGCGGAAGAAGGCCACCGCGGCCATCAGGTGCTCCTCCATCATCGCCAGGTTCTCCCGCCGGTCGGAGCGGAACTCGTAGAGCGTCTCCGCCTGCTGGGCGATGGTGTTGACGGAGGTGCCGCCCTTGATCAGCCCCACGTTGTAGGTGGTCTTCCCCTCCTCCGGCACCTTCACCATGTAGAGGGCGTCGATGAGGGAGGCCAGGTAGGCGATGGCGTTGCGGTTGCCGAACTTGCTGTAGGAGTGCCCCCCCTCGGTCAGGACCTCAATCCGGTACCGCTTGGAGCCCACGGCCCCGGTGGTGATGCCGTAGTCCACCCCGTCCAGGGTGACAAACTCGGTGACCTGGCTGCCGAAGTCCGCCATGATCTTCCTGGAGCCCTTCAGGTTCCCCAGGCCCTCCTCGCCGGAGTTGATCACCAGGAGCATGCCGCCCTGGGCCGGCGTCAGGCCCTCCTGGGCGATAAATTTGGCGGCGGTCATCAGCGCCACCACGTTGGCCGTGTCGTCCCCCACGCCGGGGCACTTGATGAGGCCGTCCTCCACCTTCAGGGGCAGCGGATCCGTATCGGGAAAAACCACGTCGCTGTGGGCCATAAAGACCGTCAGCGGCCCATCCGTGGGACCAATGGGGCAGACAACGTTGAGGGCCTCGTCGATGTAGACCCCCTGGACCCCCTGGCGGGTCAGCCACTCCTTGCAGAAGGCGGCTCGTTTCTCTTCGTGGTTGGATGGCGAGGGAATCCGGGCCAATTCCAGAAGCAGCTGATACGCTTCCTCCCGGTGCTGGTCGATATAGGCCAGAATTCGCTGGGACAGTTCCATGTCGGCTTCTCCTTTCAAATCACTGTGAAAACCACCAGTCAGCTGGTAAAAATTACAAGTCTTATTGGCATTTTTCACAGTTTTTATCGATTTTACCATTGCGTTCAGATTTTGTCAAGACGATTTTAGGCTGGAGTACAAAAATGCAGAGCGCAAATTTCAGCGCCGCCCCGCCGCCCTCTTTCTGCCCCACCGTCTTGACATTTTCCCGCCGCGTGGATACAATAGAGGATCAGGAAACAGACCTCAAATTCAGTATAGATTACAGGAGACGGACAACTATGGCAAAGGATCAGAGACAGGTGGACGCCATCACCGCCCGGGACGTGGACTTCACCCAGTGGTTCACCGACGTGTGCAAAAAGGCGGAGCTCATCGACTACTCCAGCATCAAGGGTATGTTCATCTACCGCCCCTACGGCTTCGCCATCTGGGAGAACATGCAGCGGGAACTGGACCGGCAGTTCAAGGCCACCGGCCACGAGAACGTGGCCATGCCCATGCTCATCCCCGAGAGCCTGCTGCAGAAGGAGAAGGACCACGTGGAGGGCTTCGCCCCCGAGTGCGCCTGGGTCACCTGCGGCGGCAGCGAGAAGCTGGAGGAGCGCTACTGCATCCGCCCCACCAGCGAGACCCTGTTCTGCGAGCACTACAAGAACATCATCCACTCCCACCGGGATCTGCCCAAGCTTTACAACCAGTGGTGCAGCGTCCTGCGCTGGGAGAAGACCAGCCGTCCCTTCCTGCGCCACCGGGAGTTCCTGTGGCAGGAGGGCCACACCATGCACGCCACCGAGGAGGAGGCCCGGGAGGAGACTACCCGGATGCTGAACGTCTACGCCGACTTCTGCGAGAACATCCTGGCCATGCCCGTCACCCGGGGCCGGAAGACAGACAAGGAGAAGTTCAACGGCGCGGAGGAAACTTACTGCATCGAGTGTATGATGCACGACCGCAAGGCCCTTCAGGCCGGCACCAGCCACTACTTCGGCGACGGCTTTGCCAAGGCCTTCGACATCACCTTCACCGGCGCGGACAACCAGCTCCACTACCCCCACCAGACCAGCTGGGGCGTGTCCACCCGTCTCATCGGCGGCATCATTATGACCCACGGCGACGACAACGGCCTGGTGCTGCCCCCCCGCGTGGCCCCCATTCAGGCGGTGGTGCTGCCCATCGCCATGCACAAGGAGGGCGTTTTGGAGGCCGCCCAGGCCCTGCGGGACCGCCTGGCCCAGGCGGGGATCCGGGTGAAGCTGGACGACAGCGACAAGGCCCCCGGCTGGAAGTTCGCCGAGTACGAGATGCGGGGCGTGCCCCTGCGGGTGGAGATCGGCCCCAAGGATATGGAGAAGGCCCAGTGCTGCATCGCCCGGCGGGACACCGGGGAGAAGACCTTCGTCCCCCTGGACCAGCTGGAGGCTGCCGTGTCCAGGCTCCTGGACGAGATTCACGAGAACATGTTCGCCATGGCCAGGAAGAACCTGGAGGACAACACCTTCACCGCCGAGACCTGGGAGCAGGTCCAGGCGATCATCGAGAAGAACAGCGGCGGCTTCGTCCACACCAAGTGGTGCGGCTCCCTGGAGTGCGAGGTGGCCATGAAGGAGAGGGCGGGCGTCACCAGCCGGTGCATGCCCCTGGCTCAGTCCGGGACATCGGGAACGTGTCCGGTGTGCGGCAAGGCGTGCGCTACGGACATTATCTGGGGCATTGCGTATTAAAACCCATTGTAAAAACAATGAAGGGCCTGCAGGCGCTCAGCGCCTGCAGGCCCTCCTTTCTATCCATCCCCCCTGGCGGCTCTCAGCTCGTTGACGATCATGGTCACTGCCTCGATCTGGGTATCCGTCAGCCCGTCCACACTGATGGTACAGCCGCTATTCATCCCCAGCAGGTAGTCCGTGCTGACGCCGAAAATGCGTGCCATCTGAATCAGTACGTCATAGGGCGGCAGGTGTATTCCGTTTTCATAGGAGCTGACCACTGACTTGGACACACCTAGCCGGGTGGCCAGTGTCACCTGGGACATATCTCGCTGGCTACGCAGGTGTCTGAGTTTGGTTCCGATATCCGGCAGATACATGCTGCACACCTCTTTTCTCAGGGTGCCACTTATTTTATAGAAAGAAAAGACTGTTTTTCAGGAATTTATCTTGAAATAATTGACAGTCAAAAGAGGGGGTGCTATAATGAAAAATAAGAGGCATGCTCTGGGATCGGAGTGTAAAGATGCGGCAAGGGAGCGGATGGATATGGATGTCAGACAGGAAGCGAGCGCACAGAAAAACGAGCTGGGGCGCATACGGAACAATATCGTTACCGGTTGCCTCTTAATTCTAATGATTGCGGCCCTTTGGGTGACGCTCACATGGGCAACTCGGACAGAAGTCAACACAATTAGGGTCTTGTTCAGCTCGCCCTGCCAATATGCAGGCTGCCAGCGGGAGGCGGAGACCACGTACTACGCAACCGTGTGGGGATTTGCCATGTCTTGTATGCCCGCCAACGAGAACTACACGCTTGACGGGGGCTCCTACACCTCCACGGACACCTACCACGTACCCAAGACGGACACCTATCTGGTCCCAGACGGTGACCGGATCCGGGTGGAAAAGGAGCGGCGCTGGGAGGAGCGCACCAGCGAGGGAAGCACCCGGTCTTATCTGGATATTGAGGGCGCATATTGCTCTATCCACGCCGCAGAGGGGCAGAAACTGATCCAGTCCGCCGTCAGCCAGGCGGAACTTTGGGGGAATCCTCTGTTCTCCCTGCCGCTGCTGGCGGCGGTCGCCAGTCTGTTCCTCTTGACCGTCAAAAAGCTGCGCTGGAAACTGGCCGAGGCCATCTACAACGCCAAGCACCCTCCCATAGAGGAGAAATCCTGATACCACCGCCTCACAGGGCGGCTCAACATACAACCCCGGCGGGGAGCCATGCTCCCCGCCGGGGTTGTCTTTTTCACCGCACCTCCTGCTCCAGCTCCTCAAACTCCTCCGCATCGAAAAATGCCCGCAGGGAGATGTCCAGCCCGTCGCAGAGCTTCTTGACGGTGGACACCGTAACGCTGTGGTTGCGTCCGCTGACGATGTTGTTCAGGGTGGACTGGGTGACCCCGCTGAGGGTGGCCAGCCGGTTTACCGTGATCCCCCGCTGGGCGCACAGCGCCAGGATTCTGGCGCGCACCGCCGTCTTCGTATCCGCCATACTGCCACATCCTAACTCAAATGAGATAATTTAGTGTACCTGTTTTCCCGGGGAATAATTAACTCATTTGAGTTGACTTTCCAAAAGCCATGTGCTACAATGCAAGCCGGGCTGCCGTTCGGGAATCCTCTGGCGCTGTTGGGGAAATGTCCCCCCGGCGGCCCCGGCCCCGTGGTATAGTCCCCCACGGCAGATGGGGAGCGGCCCTGCAGCGGACACGAAATTTTGTGCCGGCCCTCCCGCTTGACAAACCCGGCTGGGGGTGATATAGTATACATATCGTTGAACGATATATCAGCAATTAGATATATAGAGCGCACGCGGCGTCAAGCGTCAGAAAAGGAGGAACTATGCGCGAATTACTGCAAGTGCAGGGTCTGACCAAGACCTTCCGGCTGTCCGCCAAGCAGCAGAAGCTGGAAAAAACGAGAGAGAAGGTCCGCACGGCGGTGGATCATCTCAGCTTCACCGCCTACGAGGGCGAGATTTTCGGCCTTCTGGGCCCCAACGGCGCGGGGAAAACCACGACCCTGCGGCTGCTGGCCACCCTCATCCGCCCCGACAGCGGGGATGCGATGGTGGACGGGGCCAGCGTGGTCCGGGAGCCGGACGAGGTCCGGGGACGCATCGGCTTTCTCACCAGCGAGCTGAAGCTGGAGGACTGCTTTACCCCCAACTACCTCTTCAACTTTTTCGCCGGTCTCCACAAGGTGGACCCCGCCGTGCGGGACCGGCGGCGGCAGGAGCTCTTCGCCCGCTTCGGCATCGACAAGTTTGCGGAGGTGAAGGTGGCCAACCTCTCCACCGGCATGAAGCAGAAGGTGTCCCTGGTGGTGTCCATCGTCCACAACCCGGACATCATCATCTTCGACGAGCCCACCAACGGCCTGGACGTGCTGACGGCCAAGGTGGTGACGGATTTCCTCCAGCAGCTGCGGGAGGAGGGGAAAACCATCATCGTCTCCACCCACATCTTCAGCCTCATCGAGAAGCTCTGCGACCGGGTGGGGATCATCATCAGCGGGAAAATGATTGTCTGCGACACCCTGGACCGGGTGTGCGGCGGCATGAATCTGGAGGACCGGTTTTTTGACATTTACAGAGAAACGGTAGGTGAAGCGGAATGAGAAACGGCGTTTTGACTATTATGAAGAAGGAGCTGGACCGCTTTTTCGGCGACAGGCGGATGGTGTTCAGCATCCTCATGCCCGGTATTCTGATCTACGTCATGTACTGCTTCATGGGCGTCGCCATGGGGGACGCCTTCGGCGTGGACGAGGACTATACGCCCACCGTCCGGGCGGCGGGCCTGCCCGCGTCCATGGAGCCGCTGCTGCAGCAGACGGGCTTTGCCGTCACCGCCGGAGAGGACGAGGCCGCCGCCAGGGAGGCGGTCGCCGCCCAGACCCTGGATCTGCTGCTGGTGTTTCCGGAGGACTTTGACCGGATCACGGCGGATTACGAGGTCAGCTCCGGCCTGCCCGCCCCCAATGTGGAGATCTACTACAACTCCGCCGCCACCTCCTCCGCCATGGCCTACCAGGCGGTGACCGGCCTGCTGGACGCCTACGAGGCCCAGATGGTGAACAAGTTCGACGTCAACGCCGGCGGCGGCGCCTACGATCTGGCCACGGTGGAGGATACGGCGGGGTCCATCTTCTCCATGATGATGCCCCTGCTGCTGATGATGTTCCTGTACTCCGGCTGTGCCGCCGTGGCCCCGGAGTCCATCGCCGGGGAGAAGGAGCGGGGCACCATCGCCACCATGCTCATCACCCCCATTCGCCGCAGCCACATCGCTCTGGGGAAGATTCTGGCCCTGGCGGTCATCGCCATGATCTCCGCCGCCTCCAGCACGGTGGGAACCATTCTGTCCCTGCCGAAGATGATGGGGGGCCTGACGGACACGGTCAACGCCGCTATCTACGGGGCCCGGGAGTACCTGCTGCTGGCGGCGGTGATCCTGTCCACGGTGCTGGTGATGGTCACCATCATCTCCCTGCTCTCCGCCTTTGCCAAGACCATCAAGGAGGCCCAGACCTACGCGGTGCCCTTTATGCTCCTGGTGATGCTGCTGGGCATCTCCGGCATGTTCGGCAGCAGCGGGGAGCAGGGGCTGTGGGCCTACTGCATCCCCCTCTACAACAGCGTCCAGTGCATGACGGGCATTTTCTCCTTCTCCGTCCTGCCCGCCGGCGTGGCCGTCTCTCTGGGGGCCAACGCCGCCGTGACCCTGGCGGGGGTGCTCGTGCTGGCCAGGATGTTCAACAGCGAGCGGATTATCTTCGCCAAATAGGCCCAGGGAAGCATATGTTTAGGGAAGCTGCGCATACTGGCGCAGCCTCCCTCTTTTTTGCCGTTTTTCAACCATATGGGCATCCGCGGCAGTGCAAATTATTTTATCCAGACGGCACTTCATATCTTGCATTTTTCTGGAAAAACTGCTACACTGACTTTATATCAATAATAAGGAGGACGTAACTCATGCGGATGTCTGAAATAAAAAAGCTTGCCCTGCGCGGGCTCCTGCCGGTACTGTGTGCGCTCATGCTGCTGGGTCCCCTGACCGCCGCCGGCCGGGCGGTGTCCACCGTGACCGCCCAGCTGCGGCCCGACGTCGCCATCGTCATCGACGGAAGCCAGCGCGTCTTCTACAACGCCGCCGGCCAGCAGGTCCACCCCATCTCCTACGGCGGCACCACCTACCTCCCCCTGCGGGCCATCGGTGAGCTGATGGGCAAGAACGTGGACTGGAACGGGGAAACGAAGACCGCCTCTCTGGGCGGCGTGCGCACCGGCGGCGCGGTCGCCGGCACGCCGGATACCGCCGCCCAGAAGCAGGATATTTCCGTGGAGATTCGGGATGATTTCACCATCCTGGTGGACGGAACCGCCCGCTCCTTCGCCGACGCCGCCGGCGGCACCGTCTACCCCCTGCTCTACCAGGGCTCCACCTACCTGCCCATCCGGGCCATCGGCCAGCTGATGGGCAAGAGCGTGGACTGGGACAGCAAGACCCGCACCGTCACCCTCTCCGGCAGCCTGGTCACCGACGCGGACAGCTTCTCGGGCGGCACGGGGACAGCCCCCTCCGCCCCCGCCGGCGGCATCGTCTCCGCAGAGGACGCCAAGGCCGCCGCCCTGGCCCACGCCGGGCTGACCGCGGCGACCTTCACCAAGCAGGAGCTGGAGTGGGAGGACGGCCGCCAGGTCTACGACATCGAGTTCCACACCGAGGACTATAGCCGCTACGACTACGAGATCGACGCCCTCACCGGCGCGGTCCGCAGCTTCAGCCAGGAGCGCAGCGCTACCAGCTCCGGCGGCACGGGGACCGTCATCGGCCTGGACCGGGCCCGGGAGATCGCCCTGGCCCAGGTCCCCGGCGCGGCGGCGGACAGCGTCAGGCAGCTGGAGCTGGACCAGGACGACGGGAGGCAGATCTACGAGGTGGAGCTGGTCTTCCAGGGCTGGGAGTACGAGCTGGAGCTCGACGCTGTTACCGGCGCGGTCATCAAATTTGAATCCGAGCCTGCGCACCAGTGAGCGCGCGGCTGGACGTATAACAAAAAGCAGCGGGGAATACGGGTTCCCCGCTGCTTTTTGGAGCACCTGCTACTCCTGCATATAGTGCTCCTCGGCCTCCCGCAGGGCGGAGATGAGCAGATCTCCCGCCTTTCGGATGATGGGGTCGCCGGGTTCGTAGTTTTCCAAAATAGAGATGGCGCGGTCAATCTGGCCCACGAGGCTCGCATATTCCTTTTGATAATTCATAAGATGTACTCCTTCATATATACGCCCGCTTTGTATGGGCGAATGTCATGAGGGACAGCGTGACAGCTCCGGCGTCCGGCCGGGGCGGCCGTCCATGCCCGCAGGTCCGGCGGCGAAGGCTGGCGGACCTTGGAGAACGGCGGCAGCGTCTGTCGCTCTCTGTCGCCTAGTATACGAAAGCGGAGGCGGGAAGTTTGCCGGAATTTGTCGATTGAAGCGAAATTTTCTTTTTTTGTGATTTTAGCCAAACACTACTTGCGGGATACTACCGGGGGCAGTATAATACAACATATTGTGGTTTCATGGATTTTGCGGGAAAAAGGGAGGTCATTGCATGCGGAGCATACCAAAAAAGCGGGAGGGGGCGCTGGGCGCCCGGATCTGGCTGGCGCTGCTGAGCTTCGGGCTCATTGGGCAGATTGCCTGGGTGGTGGAGAACATGTACTTCAACGTGTTCCTCTACAACACCATCACCGGCGACACAGGGATGATCGCCGCCATGGTCTCCGCCAGCGCCGTGGTGGCGGCGGTCACCACCTTGGCGGTGGGGGCCCTGTCGGACAAGCTGGGGGTGCGCAAGCCCATCATCGTCACCGGATATTTGCTCTGGGGCCTGAGCGTGATGGCCTTCGCCCTGGTGCGGGTGGAGGCCCTGGCCTTTCTCATGGGCCCCGCGGCGGCGGTGCAGCTGGCGGCGGTGCTGGTGATTGTGCTGGACTGCGTGATGACCTTCTTCGGCAGCAGCGCCAACGACGCGGCCTTCAACGCCTGGGTCACAGACGTGACGGACGCGTCCAACCGGGGCCGGGTGGAGGCGGTGCTGGCGGTCATGCCCCTGGCAGCCATGCTGGTGGTGTTCGGCCTGCTGGACGGGCTGACCACCCGGGGGAAGTGGGGAATCTTCTTTCTGATCGTGGGCGCGCTGACCGTCCTGGGCGGCGGTCTGGGCCGCCTGCTCATCCAGGAGCCGGAGCACCTGCGCCGGGCCCAGGGCAACTACCTGGCCAACGTCCTCTACGGCCTGCGGCCCCGCGTGATGGCCGCCAACCCGGCGCTGTACCTGTCCCTGCTGGGACTGGCCGTCTACGCCGCCAGCCAGCAGGTATATATGCCCTACCTCATCATCTACCTCCAGCGGTACCTGGGGGCGGACAACTACGCCCTCATCCTGGGCACGGTGCTCATCGCCGCCAGCCTCATCAGCGTGGCCTTCGGCCGGGTGATCGACCGGCAGGGGAAGCTGCGGGTGGCGCAGGGGGCGGCGGCCGCCGCCTTCGGCGGGCTGATGGCCATGTTCTTCGCCCGGAGCGTCCCCCTGGTCATCCTGGCGGGCACGCTGATGCTGGGGGCCAGCATGGTCCTCTCCGCCTGCCTCCAGGGCCTCGTCCGGGACTACACCCCGGCGGACAAGGCCGGCCAGTTCCAGGGCATCCGCATCCTCTTTCAGGTGCTGCTGCCCATGGTGACGGGGCCCTACCTGGGGGCCGCCGTCATCCGCCACGGCGGAGAGACCTACGAGGAGCTGGGTGCGGTGAAGGAGGTCCCCACGCCGGAGATCTTCGCCGCCGCCGCCCTGGTGCTGGTGCTCATCGCCCTCCCCATCGCCCTGCTGCGCCGGCGGGAGCCGGCGCACCGGCTGTCCCGGCGGCAGCTGCGGCCCATGCTGACCCCCTGGGGGGAGACCCTGGACCGGGACTGCCCCCTGCCGGAGTACCCCCGGCCCCAGCTGCGCCGGGACAGCTTTCTGAACTTGAACGGCCGCTGGCAGTACGCCATCCGGTCCGACGCCTCCGCGCCGGACCCCTTCGACGGGGAGATCGTGGTCCCCTACTCCCCGGAGAGCCTGCTGTCCGGGGTGAACCGCCGGGTCATGCCGGGGGACACCCTGTGGTACCGGCGGACCTTCACCCTGCCGGCGGGCTTTCGCCGGGACCGGGTCCTGCTCCACTTCGGGGCGGTGGACCAGTGCTGCCGGGTGTTTGTCAACGGGGAGCTGACGGGGGAACACCAGGGGGGCTATCTGCCCTTCACCTGCGACGTCACCGACAGCCTGGCGGAGGGGGAGAACACCCTGACCGTCACCGTGACCGACGCCACCTCCCGCTCCCCCCACGCCTACGGCAAGCAGAGCTTTACCCCCGGCGGCATCTGGTACACCCCCCAGAGCGGCATCTGGCAGACGGTGTGGCTGGAGTCCGTGCCGGAGAACTATGTGGAGCAGCTGGCCGTTACCCCCGACTTTGACAGCCGGCGGGTCCGCTTCGTCCTCCGGGCGAAGGACCCGGAGGGCGCGAACATCGTTGTCCGCAGGGATGGTGCGGTGGTCGCCGAGGAGTGGTACGACGCGGAGAAGGGCTTCGCGGAGGCTCTCATCCGGGACGAGCACTTCCGCCCCTGGAGCCCCGAGGACCCCTTCCTCTACGGCGTGACCGTGACGCTCCCCGGCGGGGACCGGGTGGAGAGCTACTTCGGCATGCGCAAGTTCGGCACAGCCGAGGTGAACGGGCGGAAGGTCTTTGCTCTCAACGGCAGGCCCCTCTTCCTCTCCGGCGTGCTGGACCAGGGCTATTGGAGCGACGGGCTCTACACGCCCCCCGCCGACGAGGCCATGGTCTTCGACATCCAGAAGATGAAGGACTGCGGCTTCAACCTGCTGCGCAAGCACATCAAGGTGGAGCCTCTGCGCTGGTACTACCACTGCGACCGGCTGGGGATGATCGTGTGGCAGGACCTGGTCAGCGGCGGCAGCCGTCTGGACCCCCTGGTGATCCAGGTGCTGCCCTTCCTGGGGATCCACCTGAAGGACCGCAAATACCACTGCTTCGGCCGGGAGGACGCGGCGGGCCGGGACCAGTTTGTCCAGGACCTCCACGACACGGTGGAGCTCCTGTACAGCACGCCCTCCCTGGCGGCGTGGACGCCCTTCAACGAGGGCTGGGGCCAGTTTGACAGCCTGCAGATGACCCAGATCCTCTGGGAGCTGGATCCCACCCGCCTGGTGGACCACGCCTCGGGCTGGCACGACCAGGGGGGCGGCGACTTCAAGAGCCGCCACGTCTACTTCCGCCCCGTCCGCCTGCGCCGGGACAAAAACCGGATCCTGGCCCTGACGGAGTTCGGCGGCTACAGCCTCCCCGCGCCGGGCCACATGGCCAGCGAGCGGCGGTTCGGCTACCGGATGTACCAGACGGAGGAGGCGCTGACGGAGGCCATCGAGACGCTCTACCGGGAGGAGGTCCTCCCCTGTATGGAACGCCGGCAGCTCTCCGTGGCGGTGTATACCCAGCTCAGCGATGTGGAGGACGAGATCAACGGACTGCTCACCTACGACAGGCGGATGTGCAAGGTGGCGGAGGCCCGGCTGCGGGCGATCAACCGGGAGCTCAGGTTTTAGAGCGAATACGCCGCCGGCGCGGCTATGTAACCACCCACTGCACCAGCAGCAGCAGCACCAGCCCCGGAATCCCCAGCACCCCCACCACCAGGCCGTTAAACAGGTTCACCCCCAGGTGAAGGCCCGTGAAGTCCGTGGTGGCGTTGACCAGCAGCAGGGCCGCCAGCCCCAGAAGGGTGTTGAGCCCCACCTTCAGCAGCACCTTCAGGGGCGTGGAGAAGGCCCTGAAGGCCACCGCCAGCAGGACGAGGGCCGCCAGGGCCAGGAGGAGGACGGTTCTTACGTCCATCGCGCCCTCCCGGCCGGGCCGGCCACCGCCGTGGCGGCGCACAGCTCCAGCTCCTTGATCTGGCGGACCAGGTAGTTCATCCTGGCCTGCAGAGACCGGATCTCAAAGATGCACGCCTCCGTCAGCTCCGGGTCGCTGGCGTAGTCGAAGGCGGTGTAGGCGCTGTTCAGGGCGCTCTGGGTGTCCTGCAGACTTGTCTTTAATTCCAGCAGGGCGGGGGGGTCGGAGCTGCGGGTGCGGATGGGGGAAATACGTTTCATGGAAAATCCCTCCTTGGCTTCCAGTGTATGTCCATTTTGGACAGATATGCCAGGATTTATAAGGGGAGACAACTTCTTTTTCGGGAGGCCGCCTATGCATGAGATTTATATGCGCCAGGCCCTGGCCCTGGCCCACGAGGCCGCCGGGGCCGGGGAGGTGCCCGTAGGGTGCGTCATCGTCCAGGGGGGCGCCGTCGTGGGCCGGGGACGCAACCGCCGGGAGGAGAAGCACAGCGCCCTCTCCCACGCCGAGACCGAGGCCATCGCCCAGGCCAACGCCGCCCTGGGCTCCTGGCGGCTGGAGGAGTGCGCCCTGTACGTCACCCTGGAGCCCTGCCCCATGTGCGCCGGGGCCATCCTCAATGCCCGCATCCCCCGGGTGTTCTTCGGGGCCAGGGACCGGGCCATGGGGGCCTGCGGCGGGGTGATGAACCTCTTTATGGAGGAGTTCCCCCACCGCCCCGCCCTGGTGGGCGGGCTGCTGGAGGAGGAGTGCGCCGCAGTGCTGGGGGCCTTCTTCCGGCGGCTGCGGCGGGGGGAGGAGGGCTGACGGGCGCCATTTGGAAAATGATTTTTGCCGAAAGTATGTGGGGAGAGGTGATTTTTGGGGAAAGCGGCGGATATTTGTCTCGTTAAAGCCCTTTTTTTGGTTGTGTCCTGGAAAAATTTGTGATATACTACCATTCCAAGGCCCTTTACGCCGCCGAGAGAAAGTGAGAGCTCTATGGACAACTATTCCTTCTCCATTTTCCCCAACGACAGCTTCCTCGACCTGAGACCCTACCAGTACGGCTGGGAGCAGTGCGCCCCCCTCCACTCCTTTGGGCCCTTTGTCCGCAACCACTACCTGTTCCACTACGTCATCTCCGGCCGGGGGGTGCTCCACTCCAACGACGCCGGCGGCATCACCCATTATTACCACCTTGGCCCGGGCCAAGGGTTCCTGATCTGCCCCGGGCAGATCAACACCTACTGCGCCGACGAGAGCCAGCCCTGGATGTATGCCTGGGTGGAGTTCGACGGGCTGCGGGCGGCGGAGTACCTGGATTTGGCGGGGCTGGACGTGTCCCACCCCATCTACCGGCCCCGCGACGCCGCCGGGGGCGACAGGCTGCGGGACCGGCTGCTCTACATCGCCGAGCACCCCGAGGCCTCCCCCCTGCATCTGGTGGGGCAGCTGTGCCTGTTTCTGGACGAGCTGATGACCACCTCCTCCACCAGGCGGAAAAACTGGGGCGGACAGGTGAAGGACTTCTACATCCAGGAGGCGGTCACCTATATCCAGCAGAATTTCCAGCGGCAGCTCTCCGTGGAGGAGATCGCCGGGGTGTGCAAGCTCAACCGCAGCTATTTCAGCAAGCTCTTCAAGGAGACCATGAGCTGCACCCCCCAGGAGTTCATCATCCGCCTGCGCCTGACCAGGGCGGCGGAGATGATGCGCACCACCAGCGCCCCCATCGGCGAGATCGCCGCCGGCTGCGGCTACCCCAACCAGCTCCACTTCTCCCAGGCCTTCAAGAAGCGCTACGGCCTGCCGCCCAGGGAGTGGCGGCGGGAGAACGGCATCAGCCCCGCCGACCTCGCCTGGCGGGAGCGGGGCGGCACCTAGGGCAGAGGGCGGGGCTCCGGGGCAAAAAACTGGGGATTGTCTGTCAAAAATTCCAAAATGAGGTTGCATGTTTGCCGGTAAATGTGGTATGGTAAAGAATAGGAGCTCTGCTCCTGCTGCGTGATGATACCGCTGAAAGAAAAGAGGAGCGCCTGTGGCAAAGGGATACCAGAGCTACCGCGGCCGACGCTCGGCGGGCACCAGGGCGCTGATCGCCCTGCTGGTGCTCATTCTGGTCGCCGCCTGTGGATTTATGTTTGCTCAACGCTATATCGCCTACACCGACGACGGGGGGATGTATCTGGACACCCCCTTCGGCCGGTTTGACCTCCCCGCCCCCTCGGCCCCGGCGGAGCCGGAGCCGGACGCGGTGGAGCCCCCGCCCCCCCAGGAGCCGGACGTGAACCTGGTGAAGGACCCGGCTCCGGAGCCGGAGGAGCCCGAGGAGCCGGAGGACCTCTACGGGGAGCGGCATCTGGCCGCCGTCTCCTCCCTGCCCGCGGACGAAGCCGCCCTGGAGGCCGTCCTGACGGGCGCGGGGGCCAACGGCTTTTTGTGGCAGGCCAGAGCGCCGGGAGGACAGCTCAACTACACCTCCGCCCTGGCGCCGGCGGGGTCGGTGGCGGCGGGAGCCCGCGACGCGGCCTCCCTTCAGGCCCTGTGCGCCGGGGAGGACGTGGTGGCGGCGGCCCGGTTCGCCTGCTTCCACGACAACGTCTATGCCTTCGACAAGGCCAATATGCAGCCCGCCGGCATCTGCCAGCGCAACGGCTACATCTGGTACGACAACCACAACGGCCACTGGCTGGATCCGGAGAAGGAGCAGGCCCGCGCCTACGTCATCTCCCTGGCGGTGGAGTGCGCCCAGCTGGGCTTCGACGAGCTGGTGCTGGAGGAGATGCACTACCCCAAGACCGGGCGGCTGCAGAAGATCGACTACTCCGGCAGCCAGATGGCCAAGCCGGACGCCCTGGCCCTGTTCCTCACCGAGCTGCGGGAGGCCCTGGAGCCCTACGGCACCCGCATCTCCCTGCTGCTGAGCCAGGAGCTGCTGGCCGCCGGGAAGGACGAGGCCTCGGGGGAGGATCTGGCGGCACTGCTGCCCCTGGTGGACGCGGTCTATGTGGCCACCGGCGACATACCGGGGACCCAGGCCCTGCTCACCGCTATTGCGGGGGAGGAGGCGCCGGCGCTGGTGCCGCTGACGGCGGCCCCGACGGCGGGGAACTGGTGCGTCAGCGCGGGGTGAGTACAGCAAGTAAGACCTCCCAGGCCCGGAAGGGGCTGGGAGGTCTTTTCACTCATTGTGGATGGCGTATCGTGAGTGCAGCGGAAGGCAGCCGGAAAGCAAAAAAGAGATGCACCATGGGGTGCATCTCTTTTGGTGCGCGAGGCGGGACTTGAACCCGCACGCCCGTATTGAGCACTAGAACCTGAATCTAGCGAGTCTGCCAATTCCACCACTCGCGCGCATATTTGGTTTCCCTGGTTGAGAAGGGTGGTGCGAGTGACGGGACTTGAACCCGTACGTCTGTTGACACACGCCCCTCAAACGTGCCTGTCTACCAGTTCCAGCACACTCGCGTCTGCGCTCCTGGGATAACCAACGAACGTTATTATAACCACTTCCCTTCCATTTGTCAACTATAATTTTTCTTTTTTCCAGTTTTTTTTCAAAGGCGGCCTCCGGCCGGGCGGAGGCCCCTCTCCGGCCGTAAAATTCCCCCGGAAAAGTTCCTCCCTCCCGGTGACAAGCGGGGCGATCTGTGGTACACTGTGGGAAACGTGAAGGGGGTGGTCTGTTGGACAGTATAACGGCGGAGCTGGTCCGGGCCCTGCTGCCCCGGCGGGACCCCAGGGGGCACAAGGGGACCTTCGGAAAGGTGTGCGTCTACGGCGGCTGCGTGGGCTACACCGGCGCGCCGGTATATGCCGGCGAGGCGGCGGCCCGGACGGGCAGCGGGCTGGTCTATGTGGGCGTGCCGGCGGAGATCTACCCCATCGCCGCCGCCCGGTGCGCCGCTGCCATGGCCTGCCCTGTGCCGGAGGCCTACGGCGAGCTGCTGGCGTGGATGAGCCGCTGCGACGCGGCCCTCATCGGCCCCGGCCTGGGCCGGGCGGAGGGGACGGCGCGGGCCGTCCGCGCCCTGCTGACGGACCTCCCCTGCCCGGTGGTGCTGGACGCCGACGGCATAAACGCGGCCGGCGCGCATATGGATGTATTGACAGGCCGGTGCCACGCGGGGCGTCAGACCGTGCTCACCCCCCACGAGGGGGAGTTCCTCCGCCTGGGCGGGAACCTGGCCGGGGGCCGGGAGGCCGCCGCCCTGGACCTGGCCCGGCGTCTGGCGTGCGTGGTGGTCCTCAAGGGCCCCGGCACCGTTGTGGCGGAACCCGGCGGGCGGGCGATGCTCTGTCCTGCCGGCAACTGCGGCATGGCCAAGGGCGGCAGCGGCGACGTGCTGGCGGGGATGGTCCTCTCCCTCATCGGGCAGGGGGCCGCCCCCTTTGACGCCGCCGTCTGCGCCGTGTGGCTCCACGGGCGGGCGGGGGACCTGTGCGCAGGGGAGCTGACGGAGTACGCCATGATCCCGCCGGACCTCATCGAGCGCCTGCCGGCCGTGTTCAAGGAACTTTGAGATCAAGGAGGAAGAATCGTGCGAAAAGCCCTGCTTTTTGCACCAATGCTGATGCTCCTGCTCACCGCCTGCGGCGGCGGGGAGGAGAAGGATCCGGCGGCCGCCCTGCAGGAGCAGTACGCCGCCGTGGCCTCCGCCACCATGGAGGCCGATGTCACCTGCCACTACACCGACGAGGTGCGCACCTACACCCTGCTGTGCGCCTACACCCCCGACGAGAGCACCGTCACCGTGCTGGCCCCCTCCAGCCTGTCGGGCATCTCCGCCACCGTGGCGGAGGGCGCGCTGCAGCTGAGCTACGAGGACATCTCCCTGGACGCCGGGGGCTACTCCGCCGCCGCCATCTCCCCCGTAGCCGCCCTGCCCCGGCTGATGGAGGCCGCCGCCTCCGGCTACGTCACCGAGCAGAGCGAGGAGACTCTGGAGGAGCGCGCCTGCCTGCGGCTGGCCTGCGACCTGCCCGGCGAGGAGGGGACGGTCTACACCACCTGGTTCGACCGGCAGACGATGCTGCCCCTGAGAAGCGAGATCACCGCCGACTCGGTCCTTGTTTTCGAGGTGGCATGGTCCCGGTTCGAGGTGGGGCAGGCGGGGGAGGCCCCCGCCGAGCCGGAGGAGGCGGCGCCTCCTGAGCCGGAGAAGGACTGGACGGAGGCCGACGAGGCGGCGGCGTATGCCGGCGCGGAGGAGTAGCAGTCCGGCGGCGGGCCGCCTGTGACGGGGGCGGCGGAGCCGGGGAACGTTCTTTTTGATTCTTTTTCTAACAAGAAAAAGGATGCTGACCGATATAATCTGATTACGAAAGAGTGGGATCGCAATGGAAAGCACACTGAGGAGAACGTGGGCGGAGATCGATCTGGACGCGCTGGCCCATAACTACCGGGCGCTGCGGGCGCAGATGGGGCCGGAGGCGCGGTTTTTGGGCGTGGTGAAGGCGGATGCCTACGGGCACGGGGCCATCGAGACGGCCCGGACGCTGGAGGAGCTGGGGGCGGAGTATCTGGCCATCTCCAACGTGGACGAGGCGCGGGAGCTGCGGCTGGCGGGGGTGGGACTGCCCATCCTGCAGCTGGGGATGACCCCGGCGGACCAGACGGCGGCGCTGCTGGAGAACCGGGTGACCCAGGCGGTGTGGAGCGAGGCGGCGGGAGAGGCCTTCTCCCGGGAGGCGGAGCGGGCCGGAGGGCGGCTGCGGGTCCACTTGAAGCTGGATACGGGGATGTCCCGGCTGGGGTTCCAGTGCGACGAGGCCCGCTTTGAGGACTCCCTGGCGGCCCTGCGGCGGGTGTGCGCCCTGCCGGGGCTGGAGGTGGAGGGGGTCTTTACCCACTTTGCCGTCTCCGACGAGGACAGTGAGGAGAGCCGGGCCTACACCCTGCTCCAGCACCGGCGGTTCACGGCCATGCTGGGGCGGCTGGAGGAGGCGGGGATCGCCATCCCTCTGCGCCACTGCGCCAACAGCGGGGCCACCGTGGGCTATCCCCAGTTCGCCCACGACATGTTCCGCCCCGGCATCATCACCTATGGCATCGGCCACCAGGCCCATCTGCTGGGCCTGCGGCCGGTGATGACCCTGAAGACGGTGGTCGGCGCGGTGAAGGCCTTCGACCCCGGTGTCACCGTCAGCTACGGGCGGACCTTCCGGGCGGAGCGGCCCAGCCGGGTGGGGGTGCTGCCCATCGGGTACGCCGACGGGCTCCACCGGACCCTGTCCAACCGGTGGCGGGTGTGGACCGCCCAGGGACCGGCCCCCATCACCGGGCGCATCTGCATGGACATGTGCATGGTGGACCTGACGGACCTGCCGGCGGTGGGCGAGGGGGACGAGGTGGAGGTCTACGGCCCACGCAACTCCGTCAACGAGGCCGCCGCCCTGGCGGGCACCATCTCCTATGAGCTCACCTGCGCCGTCAGCAAGCGGGTGCCCCGGATCTACCGCAAGGGGGGCCGGGAGATTGCCCGGGAGCTGCTGCTGCGGGGATAAAAAAGAAAAAGCCGCCCCTCCGCGCGTGCGCGGAGGGGCGGCTTTTTCCCGGCCGGGTCCTCTATCCGATTCTACATGAGAGGAGCCATGCCGTTAAAAAAGATTACTCCTCCAGGTAGCTCCCGTCAAAGCCGTAGGGCAGAAGTTCCCTGAGGGTGAGATCCAGAGTCTTGCCATCCCGATTGACCAGAATCACCTCCAGGTCCGGGGCGAACTCCTGGAGCACCTGGCGGCACACGCCGCAGGGGGCGGTGAAGCGCTCGGTGGCGGCGGCGACGGCAATGCGGGTAAACTTACGGTGTCCCTCGCTGACCGCCTTGAACACGGCGGTGCGCTCGGCGCAGTTGGTGGGGGTGTACCCGGCGTTCTCAATGTTGCAGCCGGTGTAGACCGTGCCGTCGTCGCACTCCAGGGCCGCGCCCACAGGGAAGCGGGAGTAGGGGACGTAGGCCATCTTCAGCATATCCACGGCCTTCTGGCAGAGCTCCTGTTTGGTCATGTTGATGTCTCCTTTCTCGACTTGGGGTGAACACTATACAACAATTTTTCTGCCAGATCAATTGGCATTTCCGCTGAAATCAGCCCGCTGTTTTGCACATATCAGACAATCGCCGCCCCTTGCTTCTTCCTCCTATTGGAGAAAAGAGAGGCCGCTTAGCTCTCCCAGTCCTTGCCCAGCCCCAGGTCGGGGCGGACGTCCAGGTCCATGATCTCCTTGGCGTCATAAAAGCGCAAATACCGGTTCCGGGACCAGCGGAAGGTCTTGCCGTCCGGGTGGAGACGGTCGCAGATGACGGCGCAGAGGTCCTTCTTGATATAGCTGAAGCTCTCGGTGCCCACGGAGCAGAAGACCCGGAAGCCCTGACTCTGGAGGAACCGGAAGGCCTCGCCGGTCTGCTTCCAGTCGTCCCCATCGGGCCGCTCGCCGTGGGGGTAGAAGAGGATGGGCGTCTCCCCCACCAGGGAGCCCACCTCGTCAAACCACTTCTGGGTGTCCGCCTGAATCTTCGCCATATTGCCGCTGCCCAGGCGGATGTGGCCCCAAGTGTGGCTGCCGAAGGTCCAGCCGGTGCGCTTGAGCTCCTCAATAATGGGCTTCACCGCCTCCCGCTCGCTCTGGCGGGCGGCCTCCCGCTCGTCGGTCCACTCCACGGTGCCGTCGGTCTGGGTCCGGTAGCCCAGAATGCCCTCATAGCCGGTGAGGCTCAGGCAGGCCTTGGCCCCGAAGGGGGAGAAATCCGGGTGCTCCTCCACAAACTTGTCCAGAATGGGGATGGCGTCCAGGTCCCGGCTGACCACCTCGCTGCCCTGGGGGTCCAGACCCCAGGACCAGATTTTTCCGTCCTCCCCCAGAATCAGCTTGTAGGTCAGGCCGTTCTCCAGCATGTAGGGGTAGTAGTTGGTGTCGTCGTAGGAGAAGATCAGGGGCTTTTTGCCCTCGGGAAGGTAGAGGGTGTTGCGCACCATCACCGGATTGCCGGCCTCATCGACGCTCTCGCTCCACACGTCCCCGATGTCCACCAGGATGTAGCCCTTCTCATAGACGTTGTCCAGAATCCTGTTGAACTCGTCCACCGTCACCATGTAGTCGTCCAGGCCGTCCGACTGGGCGTCGCCGTCGAAGGCCAGCTCCGTGTAGGCGATGACGGGGTGGAAGAAGAGGTGCTCCACAACGCCGTCGTAGGCGGCGTAGGCCACCCCGTCCCGCTCGCCGCCCTCGGGCATGACGGTGGGGTCCAGAATCTCATAGGGCGCGGGGGCCGGCGTCTCCGGCTCCGGGGGCGTCTCGGGCTCCTCCGGCAGGGGGTCGGGCTCTGCGGGCAGGCTGGGCTCCTCCGGCTGGACGGGGTCCGGCGCGTCTGTCTGGGGCGGCTTGCCGGCGCAGGCGCTGGCAAGCAGCAGCGTCAGGGCCAGCAGCAGGGCAATGGCTCGTTTCATGTTGCGTTCATACCTCCTGGGGCGGCTCTGCGCCGCTCTTTTGTGTCCGTGCGTTTTCCTATAGCAAGCTTCAGAATTCGAGACAAAAAAGGAGGGGAGAACAAAGCGTGCAGGGCAAGGCGGAGGACGCGGGCGGGCTGACGCCCGCCAAGGACGACAACGCAGCCATGCGCGCTTTGTACCCCCGAACTTTTGCCTGGAATTCTGATGATTGCTATAGTATACCACACTTTCCGGGAAAGTGGTGACAAAAGAGTTACCGGCCAGTTACAGTCGGGTTACAGGCACTATGTATCCGTCTTCACCGGGTCCAGGTGGTAGACGCTGTTCATGGTCTCCACCACGATCCGGCCGGTGGCCTTGTCCTTGTCCCAGCGCTGGACCAGGCTGGTGCGGATGTAGCGGTCGCAGGGGCTGCCCCGCCGGTCGTAGCGGCAGTGGATGAGCACGCAGCCCTCCTCCATCTTCGCCTCCCCCAGGCAGCCCAGCCCCTCGGCGCCCGCCTTGGCCACGCCCTCCCGGTCGGTAATACGGATAATCTGATACACGGCAAAGCCTCCCGTCCTCCCGCCGCGGCGGGACCGTTGTCAGCTCCATTATAGGCGCGGCGGAAAAGTTTGTCAATCACCCCGGAGGCCTTGTTTGCCCCTTGTTTTTGGGGGAGGGCGGTGGTATCATCAGCCTATCCATTGATCGGCAGGAGATCATTGACGCCATCCTCTCCGGGCTGGACGCCGGGGCGTGGACGGCGCGCTGCGTCTCCCTGACGGCGGACAGGGAGAGCCTGGGGCGGCGGCTGGCCGCGGACATCGGCCGGGGCGTCCGCACCCCGGAGGCCCTGGAGCGGGGACTGGCGCGGCTGCCCCTGTACGGGGCGCTGGACACCGTCAAGATCGACACCTCCGGCAAAACGCCGGAGGCGGTCTGCGGGGAGATCGCCCGGCTGGGAACCTGCGTGTGACGGGGATCCGCGCGCAGAACGGCCCTCCCGCAGTCTTGCGGGAGGGCCGCCGGCGCTCAGGAGCCGCTGCCGGTGGGGGCGGTTCTCCATGTTTTGATCAGGTGAATTGCGATCAGCAGCAGGCCTGCCGCCAGGAACGCCGCCGGAGGCGACGCCGTCCGCACCGCGCCGCCCAGCGGAACCAGCGGGAGGAGCAGCCCCGCTGCCGCAAGTCCCAGCCCCCGCCATCCCAGGACATGGGGGGGCGCGAGGAGGGGCCGCCCCGCCGCATACAGGACCAGCAGGACCGCCAGCGCAGCGAGGAGCAGAACAGGCGGCAGCCACGCGGGGATTTTGACGGCCTCCGGCAGCGGCAGCCAGAGAACGACCGCCAGCAGGAAGCCAGACAGCAGCCCGCCCGCCGCAGGCCGCCTCTCCAGCGGAAAGGCCCGGGACAGCCATGTGGTCAGTTTCATGTCGTGCACTCCTTTCTGTAGCCGGTGGTTTACTGTCGGAATTTTGTTTTATTTTATCATATTGAATGTGCTTGCGCAAGGATCTTCAGAAAAAAGCATCATCCCAGGGGCTTGTTATACAGCATGGCGGCGGTGTCGTCCCCGTAGTTCCAGACCAGAAACCGGCCCTCCCCCATGTAGAACCACTCCCGGTAGCGGGAGTCAATGCCGGTATCCTGCGCCTTGACGCCGACTTCGGTGACCGTGACAGCCTGGAGGTTCTCGCCGCCCCGGCCCATGAAGATGCCGTCGCCCCCGGTGAGGCGGTACACCTGCGCGGCGCTTCCCGTCTCCGCCGCGATCTCCCCCGCCTCGTCCACCAGGCGGATACTGCCCTGCCGGGCCAGAAGGAAGTTCCCGTCCACCCAGGCGGCGCTGTAGTGTCTGCTCGCCTCGGCCTCCACCTGCACCTCCCGCACCACGCCGCCGCTGTCCCCCAGGACCAGGGTGTGGACGTCGTCCGTATAGGCATCAAAGAGGAAGCCGTCCCCGGCCTGGCGGAGGGTGGAATTTAAAAACTCCAGGTCGGTGGAGCCGTCCGCCGGGTCGATGCTGTAGGCGCCCCGCTCCCCTCCGTCCCGGCCCGCCATGAGAAAGCCGTAGGGCCCGCCCATCTCCCGGGGCCCGAAGGTGCACACCACGCCGTCGGGCTCCGTGAGCACCAGCTGCAGGGGGATCTTTTCATAAGGCAGGGTGCCGTCCACCGCTGTACGGCTGTCCTCTCCGCTCCTGGAATAGCACACGATCTGATAGGGGACCTCCTCCCCGTCTGCGGAAAACTCCCGGACTGCCAGGGCGAACTCCTCCGCGCCCACGGCCCCGGCGACACAGCAGACCGGCTCCCCCTGGAAGGCCACGGTGCGCAGGACCTCGCCCTCCGGGAAGGAGACCAGATGGACCCGGTCGGTGTAGACGGTCAGCCCGTTCTCCAGGCGGACGTCGTCGTAATAGGGACTGGTCTCGGGAAGCCGCCCCTCCACGGCCACCAGGACCGCCCCCCGCGACCCGCCCAGGACCTGCAACCCCAGGTCCTCCTCCAGAGAGATGTTGTCGAACAGGGGGATGGACTGGAGGGTCCATATGCCGGAGTAAGGCGTGGACTGCGCCGGCTCCGCCGGGGGCTCGTCCGCTGCGGCGCAGGCGGAGAGGGCGAGGATCAGGCAGAGGGACAGCAGGATGGTTCGGTTCGCGCGTCTCATGGCGGCTTCCTCCTCAGATCTTTCAGTATTCCCGCAGGACCAGTTCCGTGACGCCGGGATTCAGCCCCAGCTCGATCCGCCGGACCTTGGGGTGGCGGGCGTAGACGGTGCGGACCATCTGCCGCAGCGCGGTGCCGCCGTGGCAGCCGTGGACCACCGCCACCCGGTACACCGAGCCCCCCGCCCGGCGGAGGGCGGCGTCCAGGGCGGCTTTGGCCTGGACCTTTGTCATGCCGTGGAGATCAATTTCCAGTGTTCCGCTCTGCATAGGAACACCTCCTTTTTTACTGGACATATCTTACCACCAGCTGATGGGAAAGTCATGTCAATTTCTTTACGATTCGGCTACAAACCTCCATCGATTCGGTAACAGGACGGGGCGCAGCATGGATTTCCACGGCCCCACGCCCCTTCCCCCGTGGACATTGCCCGGCGGATGTGGTAAAATACGGGCAACGACGCCGGAGGGAGGAGCGCACTATGGGGGATCTGGGGCAAAAGCGGCTGTTTCTGCTGGACATGGACGGCACCATCTATCTGGACGACTGCCTGTTCCCCGGCGTTCTCCCCTTCCTGGAGGCGCTGGGGAAGGCGGGGGGACGGCACCTGTTTCTCACCAACAACTCCTCCCGGTCCGTGGACGACTACGTCCGGCGGCTGGAGGGCATGGGCGTGCCGGCACGCCGGGAGGATTTCCTCACCTCTGTGGACGCCCTGATCGCCCACCTCCGGGGGCGGCCCCCCTACCGGCGCTGCTACGCCTTCGGCACCGCCGGCTTCCGCCGGCAGCTGGCGGAGGCGGGCATCCCGGTGACGGACCGGCGGGAGGAGGACGTGGACTGCCTGCTCATCGGCTTTGACACCGAGCTGACCTTTCAGAAACTGGAGGACGCCTGCATCCTCCTGAACCGGGGGGTGGACTTCATCGCCGCCAACCCGGACTGGGTCTGCCCCACCTGGTACGGCGCGGTACCCGACTGCGGCAGCGTGTGCGAGATGCTCCGCCGGGCCACCGGCCGGCGGCCGCAGTTCATCGGCAAGCCGGAGCCCGCCATGGCCCTGCTGGCCCTGGAGCGGACCGGTATGCCGGCGGAGGCGGCGGTGATGGTGGGGGACCGGATGTATACCGACATCGCCGCCGGGGCGAACGCCGGCATCGACACGGCCTTCGTCCTCTCCGGCGAGGGGACCATGGCGGACGCTGCCGCCGGCCCGCCGCCCACGTGGATATTTGACGGCATTGCCGCCCTGCACCGGGCCTGGGAGACGGCGCGGCGGCAGAGAGAGGAGGAGAGCGCACGGTGAAGGAGAAAAAGGGCGCGTTTCTGCGCTGGCCGTGGAACGTGGTGGCGTATGTGCTGCTGTTTGCTGTACTGCGCCTGTTTGCCATACCGGTGGTGCTGCTGCTGATGTGGGTCCAGGAGCGGAACAACCCCCACGGCGTCCGGGAGGGATATTGCCTCAGCCGGACGCGCAAGCGGCTCACCTGGCTGCTCTGGGCTCTGGGGGCCCTGGTCATGGCCGCGGGAATGGGGGTGGTCTTCGTGACGGGCCTGGACCAGGACCGCGCCCTCTGGGAGCTCTCGGACCACGTGACCCAGTGGGCGGCCGGCGGCGGGGCGGTTCTGCTGGCGCTGCTGGCCCTGTGGCTGGGGTATACCGCCCTGCGGGACGCCTTCTTTCCGGAGCGGAGCGCCCTGGCCCGGTCCATCCGCAGCCAGCTGCCCTGCCCGGAGGAGGCCCCGCCGGCGGCGGAGCTGTTCGCCATGGTGGATCGCGACCTGGTGGAGGCCCTGTGGTTCGGCCCCGTGGGCGTGGGCCGGGAGTGGGTGCTGGGGGACGGGGCCAACCGGATTGACCGCATCCGGGGCATCTTCGTCATCAACGAGCTCCACCAGCACCAGACCCAGACCGGCGTCCGCACCAGCCGGGAGATGGAGCTGGCGCTCATCGACGACCGCTGGCAGCGCACCGGCACCAGCTTCAACAGCCTCAAGGATCTCCAGGCGGCGGCGGACTGCCTGGCCCTCCGGGCGCCGGAGGCGGCCCGGGGCGGGAAAAGCCAGTGCATCGCCTTCTGGACCATGGACGAGAGCGGCCGGGAGGAGTTTGAGCGGGACTTCCGCCAGCGGCAGAGCCGCCGGCTCTCGGAGCAGGTCCGGCAGGAGGCCGTGGGCGGCGGCAGTCAGGATATGATTTTGGCCTGGGGCGGGGAGGTGACCTCACGGGTGTCCCTGTCTCTGGCGGAGGAGCGCCTGGGGCGCTGTCTGGCCGGGGAAGAAACGTCCTTCACACTGACGCCCAGCCGCCCGGTGGCAGGGGAGGGGTGCGCCCTGCGGGCGCTGCGGGCCTCGGCGGCGGAGACCGGAATGGTCCGGCTGACGCTGGAGGCTGACAGCGGGGAGGAGCGCCTGGAGCTGGCGCGCGTTCTGGACCCCGCCGCCGCCCGGCGCGTCATCGCGGGGTGGCTCCGGCGGGAGGCCCCGGATCTGGCGGACTGGGACCGGCGGCGCGTGTCCGCCGGCAGGCCCAAGACGGGCGCTGTCCCCGCCCGGCCCTCCCAGGCCCGGCTGTCCCTGGTCTACGCCAGCGGGGCCGCCGAAAATCACACCACCTTCACCGCCGAGGACGTCCGCCTGGCGGCGGAGGGGCTGGTGGACGGCCGCTACCAGCTGGCGGATCTGACCCACCCGGAGGGCTATTTGTGGATCCGCGTCACGGCAGGGGACAGAAGTGACGGCCGCTGCACCGTGGAGGCCACCCGGCCCGAGGGGGAGACCCTGGGCTTCTACACGGCGAAAATGCCGCCCAGGGAGGCTGCGGCGTGGCTGACGGGCTATCCCCGCGGACAGTACCTGCCGGGAGGGCAGGGCTGGAAGCGGGTTAAGAAAGCATAACAACATAAAAGGAGACAGATCATAATGGCGGCAGTTTTGAGCAAAGAGGTCAGACAGGCACTTCAGGACATCTACTACAACGAGCGGACCGGGCGGGGCCGGGAGGCCTTTGCCCTGCTGGAGCGAGCCTCCCAGGCCGGGGACGGGGACGCCAGCTGCGTGCTGGCCCGGTGCCTGTGCGGCTACCAGTACGTCTGGCGGGGCCACGGCTTCCCGGAGGACGACGACAGGGCCATCAGCCTGCTCCACAAGTCCGTGGAGCAGGGCAGCGCCCTGGGGGTGCTGGTGGCCCTGCGCAGCGGGGAGCTGACGCCCTCGCTGGAGAAGAGGATGCCCTTTGAGAGCCTCCAGGCGGCCTTCAGCGAGGCGGAGGCCCTGGCGGAGGGCGGGGACGCCTTCAGCCAGTACGTGGTGGGCAACGCCTACTTCTGGTGGGACTTCCTGCGCATCCAGAACAAGGGCGCGGACTCCTTTTCCAGCCCGGCGGCGTTCAAGGCCTATCTGAAGGAGAACATCTCCAAGTGCGAGGACTGGTTCTGGAAGGCCTTCCGGGGCGGCGTGTACTTCGCCGCCAACAACCTCAACCAGTACTACACCAAGGGGGACGAGGACATCATCGCCCCCCAGCCGGAGAAGGCCAAGGGCCTGTGGAAAATCGGCGCGGAGTGCGGTCACCCCCTCCACCAATCCTTCTACGCCGACGAGCTGAAGGAGGCGGAGCGGTACGAGGAGGCCCTGCACTGGTACAAGGAGGCCGCGGAGGGCGGCAATTTCAACGACTGGTATGAGGTGGGCCATATGTACTGGGAGGGCCTGGGCACGGAGAAGGACCCGGCCTACGCGGTCTCCTGCTACGAGAGGGAGCTGGCCAGAGACCCCGACCACATGGGCGGCAACAACCACCTGGGCCGGGCCTACTTCTTAGGCCAGGGCGTGCCCCAGGACTACGCCAAGGCCTTCCACTACCTCTCCGCCGCCCACGACAGAGCGGGCAGCAAATGGGGGGCCCTCTACTTGGCCAAGTGCTGCTTCTACGGCCTGGGCGCGCCCCAGGACTACGCCAAGGCCCTCCAGTTCCTGGGCGAGGTGAGCTGGAACAACCAGGAGGCGGACTACATGCGGGGCTGCATCTATGCCCAGGGCCTGGGGGTGCCGGCGGACATCAAGCGGGGGGTGGAGTACCTGCAGAAGGCCGGGAATTTTGCCAAGGCCAAGGAGGAGCTGCTCCACTACAAAAAGACCCTCTTCGGCAAGTGGGTGCGCCGGTGAGGGCCGGAGGCGTTTCGCATTAAGGAGGAACACATCTGTGAAAGAACATATTGAGACTGTCCGGGCCTTCTACAACCAGGGGGCGGCGGGCGAGTGGGCGAGGCTGGAGAAGCATCCCTTTGAATTTCTCCTGACCACCTGGATGATGGACCGGTACATCCGCCCCGGGGACACGGTGCTGGACATCGGCGGCGGACCGGGACGCTACAGCATCTACTTCGCCGAAAAGGGCTGCGCCGTCACTCTGGCGGAGCTGAGCGAGGGGAATGCAGCCTTCGCCAGAGAGAAGGCGGCGGAGGCCGGGGTGACGCTCACCGCCCACGCGGTCAACTGCCTGGAGCTGGAGACGCTGGAGCTGGGACAGTTTGACCACGTGTTCCTCATGGGCCCCCTGTATCACCTGCTGGAGGAGGAGGACCGGGTGCGGGCGGTGGAGATCGCCCTGCGGCACCTGAAGCCCGGCGGGCAGCTGTACGCGTCCTTCATCCTGCTGTTTGCCAACATCATCTACTACCTGCAAAACGCGGGAGCCCTTTTGGAGGAGCGGGACAATCCCGCCGACGCGGCCGCGAAGGCCGCCCTGGCCTCCGGCCGGGATTGGGGCGGCCCCGCCTTCACCAGCGCATACTTTTACCACCAGCGGAACATCCTGCCCTTTATGGAGCGCTTCGGCCTGGAGAAGCTGCACTTCTTCGGCCAGGAGGGCATCCTGGCCCCCAACTGCCGGGACATCCTGTCCAGGAGCCCGGAGGAGATCGGGCACTGGGTGGAGCTGGCCAAGAAATATCTGGAGACGCCGGAGCTGCTGGCCTACGCGGAGCACGCCATGTACATCGGGCGGAAGCCGCGATAACAGGCGGCCCCGTCCGGCCGAAACAAGACGAGAGAGGAAGCGCACATGAATGAGCTGAAGCTGAACAACAAGCGGACCATCCTGGTGGGCCTGGCGTTTCTGTCCATCTGCGCCTTCTGGCAGATGTATGACAACCTGGTGCCCCTCATCCTCCGGGAGACCTTCCATATGGACGAGTCCCTCACCGGCGTCATCATGGCGGCGGACAACATCCTGGCCCTGTTTCTGCTGCCCCTGTTCGGCGGGCTGTCCGACCGGTGCCGGGAGACCCGCGTTGGCCGGCGCACCCCCTTTATCCTGCTGGGCACCGGGGCGGCGGTGGTGCTGATGAACCTGCTGCCGGCTCTGGACAACAGCTACGCCGCCCAGGCGGCCCCCTTCAAGCTGGTGAGCTTCGTCATCGTGCTGGGGCTGCTGCTCATCGCCATGGGGACCTACCGCTCCCCGGCGGTGGCCCTGATGCCGGACGTGACCCCCAAGCCCCTGCGCAGCCGGGCCAACGCCATCATCAACCTGATGGGTGCAGTGGGGGGCGTGCTGTATCTGGGGATCACGGCGGTGCTCTACCCCAAGGCCAGGACCCAGGGGCTGGCGCACGTGAACTATCAGCCCCTGTTCATCGCCGTCTCCCTCATTATGGTGGCGTCGGTGGCAGTGCTGCTGCTGACCATCCGGGAGCCCAAGCTGGCGGCGGAGAACCGGGCGCTGGAGAAAAAGCACCCGGAGTGGAACCTGGCGGAGGACGACGGCAGCGGCCGCGAGACCCTGCCCGCCCCGGTGAAGCGGAGCCTTCTGTTCCTGCTGGCCTCCATCGCCCTGTGGTACGCGGGGTACAACGGCGTGACCACCTGGTTTTCCACCTATGTGGCGGAGGTGATGGGGGAGGGCATCGGCGACACGGCCAAGTGTCTGATGGTGGCCACCGTGGGGGCGATTGTGTCGTATATCCCCATCGGCGTCATCGCCTCCAGGGCGGGGCGGAAGCGGACCATCCTGGCGGGGGTGGTGCTGCTGGCGGCCTGCTTTATGGCGGGGTACCTGCTGACCATCAACGCTTCGTCCATCACGCCGCCCATGTACGCGGCCTTCGCCCTGGTGGGCCTGGCCTGGGCGGCCATCAACGTCAACTCCCTGCCCATGGTGGTGGAGATGTGCCGGGGCAGCGACGTGGGCAAATTCACCGGCTACTACTACACCGCCTCCATGGCGGCGCAGGTGATCACCCCCGTGCTGGCGGGCACGCTGATGAAGCACATCGGCTATCAGATTTTATTTCCCTATGCGGCGGTTTTTGTGGCGCTGAGCTTTGTTACGATGTGCTTTGTGCGCCACGGCGACAGCAAGGCGGAGGCCAAGCGGGGGCTGGAGGCGTTCGGGGAAATGGAGGACTGAGCGGGTCGCGCCCTCCGGGC
>CAJTOM010000002.1 GCA_910577915.1 uncultured Oscillospiraceae bacterium | reverse complement strand
CAATACCTGGAGGAACAGACTGCACAGCCTCTCTGACATGCGCCGCAGGAAGGGGTACGGGCTCCTTTTTGAGGATTTAGGCGAATCTTCCAATAGTGCGCTCCCCGTTGATGGCGCTACCCCTTTGAAAGGCCGGCAGGCGGAGTTGGTTGACTGCCAAGCTCCTAGATCAGATGCCCGAAGGACCTCTCATTCACGTGGCATCCAATTCATCAAAGATTCCACCCAATGTCCGTGAGTCCCCCGCCGAGGCGGCGCGCCCAAAGGGCGGCCCCGAGATGGAGGTCTGGAACCTCCGGTTCCAGCGACTTTTTGGTTACTTTTTGTTCGCACAAAAAGTAACTGGGCGGCCTGTGGCCGCCGGGCCGGTCGTTCGGCCAAAGGCCGAATGACGGCACCGGGGGTGTGGGGCCGCGCAGGCCCCACAGGCCGGTTCCAGCAGAATCTAGCCCTTGCGCCGCGCAGCGGCGCAGAGAAAGGAGCCCCCATGTTCCGCAGCCTGCATATGAAGCTGGTCCTGATTATGCTCCTGCTCATTACCTCCCTGATGACGGTTGTGGGCGCGTTTATGATGACCAGCATTACCGGCTTCTATATCGATGAGTTCTACCAGCAGGTGGAGGGGGTCTTCGGGGACTCCGATCCCGCGAACGCCGCCTTCGTCAACTCCCTGCGCAGAGAGGCCGCCCAGGCCGACGGGGCCTTGAAGCTCCAGGAGATGGTGGAGGCCAAGGCCGGAGATCTGGGGCTCAACTCCAGCACCCGCAAGTACTATATCCTCGACGGGCGCACCGGCGCCTTCATCACCGGCAGCGACGACCAGGCCAGCTTCGAGAGCCTTCAGGCTACCGCCAACCTGCTGGCCGCCCGCAACAGCATCGCCGCCGGCAGCGCCGCCGTGGGCGCGGACAGCGACATCACCGCCAGCTACATGGACGTGGCCATCCCTATCACCGGCGGGGACAACGCCTTCATCATCTACATCTACGACAACCGGGACACCGTCAGCTCCCTCAACAGCCAGCTCTTCCTCATCATCGTCCAGGCCCTGCTGGTGGGCCTGCTCATCTCCGTGCTGCTCAGCTTCCTGCTCAGCAAGACCATGATTATCCCCATTGAGCGCCTTACCGAGCGGGCGGAACGGGTGGCCGCCGGGGACTTCGGCTCCACCACCGCCGTGGAGTCCACCGACGAGATCGGTATCCTCACCACCACCTTCAACGACATGGCCTCTGTCCTCCAGGACACCCTGGAGGCGGTGGAGAACGAGCGCAACAAGCTGGACACCCTCTTCCTCCATATGACCGACGGCGTGGTCTCCTTCGCAGGAGACGGATCCATCCTCACCAGCAACCCCGCCGCCAGCCAGATGCTGGGCCGGGAGGTGTCCTTCTACGACTACGACGCCCTCTTCGGCAGACAGTTTCCCCTCCGGCAGGTCATGGGGCTCCAGCGGCCCAACTTCCTCTCCGGGGAGCTGACGGTGGGCGGGCGGATTCTGGAGCTGTACCTGGCCCCCGTGTCCGAGGGGGAGGACGGCAGCGCCATGGCCGTGATGCACGACGTCACCGCCCAGCGGAAAAACGAGGAGATGCGCAAGGAGTTCGTGGCCAACGTCTCCCACGAGCTGCGCACCCCCCTCACCAACGTGCGCAGCTACGCCGAGACCCTCCGGGACGGGGACGACATCCCCCGGGATATGGAGAACAGCTTCCTGGACGTCATCATCAGCGAGACCGACCGCATGACCCGCATCGTCCAGGATCTGCTCACCCTCAGCCGCCTGGACTCCGGCCGGGCGGAGATCAAGATGGTCCGCTTCCCCCTGCTGGACGCCATCGACAGCGTGTGCCGGGCGGTGGAGCTGGAGGCCCAGCGCCGGGGCCACACCCTGGTGCGCCGGTACGGCCGGACCCTGCCCATGGTGACGGGGGACCGCAGCCGGCTGGAGCAGGTGATGATGAACGTCATCGGCAACTCCATCAAGTACACCCCCGACGGCGGCTCCATCACCGTGGATGCCGGCATCCGGGGGGGGAACGTGTGGATCGAGGTCTCCGACACCGGCATCGGCATCCCCCAGCAGGACCGGGAGCGGATCTTCGACCGCTTCTACCGGGTGGACAAGGCCCGCTCCCGGGAGAGCGGCGGCACGGGCCTGGGCCTGTCCATCGCCCGGGAGATCGTGCTGCGCCACCACGGCAGCATCGCCCTGACGGACCACGAGGGACCCGGCACCACGGTGCGCATCGTCCTGCCCATCCGGCAGAGCGGGGAGGCGCGGCATGAGTAAAAAGCAGCTGGTCGGCCACCTCCAGAACATGGCGCTGGTGCTGCTGACCCTGTCCGCCCTCTTTCTGCTCTCCCGGCTGCCGATGTTCCACAGCAGCTGGGCCCAGCAGGTGCAGACCCTGCTCTCCTCCCGCCCGGCGGCGGAGGAGCAGCCAGCCGCCGGCGCGGCCCTCTTCCCCTCCGTCCATCTGGTGGTCACCGGCGCGGAGCGGTACGGCCGCTGCGCCCAGCTCTATCTCCCCTCCGACGCCCCCCAGCTCCAACAGGTGCTCCCCCTGTTCCGGGAGGCCCTGGGGTCCGCGGCGGACCCCGCCGCGGCGGCGGACAAGACCCTGCGGAATGCGCTGGAGGGCCAAGGGCTGTACCTGGATCTGACGGTGGAGCTGCCCCTGGCCGCGGCGGCGGCCTGGCTGGGGGAGGAGGCCGCCCTGGACCGGCCCGTGCGCAGCATGGCCCTGACCACCGGGGAGGAGGAGACCGCCATGCTCTACCTCCGGGACCAGGAGGGGGGCGTTTACCGCTGCTTCACCGCCCTGCCCGCCTCGGCGGTGGAGGACGTGTGCGCCCTCTTCTCCCCCAACGGCGGGGGCTTCGCCTATGAGACCAACTACGCCACGCTGGCCCCCTACACCGTGCTGCCGGCGGAGACAGCCGATCTGCCGGACCTGCTGGGGGAGTCCCCCGCCGGCTACTCCGCCTATAACCTGCTCACCGCCCTGGACTTCAACGCCCACACCCTCTCCCGCTACACGGAGACCGGTTCCGGCGCGGAGGTGGTGGAGGAGTCCCCCCGCTCCCTGCGCATCAGCCCCGACGGCACCGTCAGCTTCCGCAGCCAGGGGGAGACCTCCTCCCCTCTCTACCAGGTGCCCTGCGCCGGGGAGAGCCCCGGCGTCACGGAGGCCCTGGCCGCCGCCGCCCGCCTGGCCCTGGCCCTCACCGAGGGCACCGGCGCGTCGCCGGTGTACCTGAGCGGGCTGGAGAGGACGGAGACAGGCTATACGGTTTCGTTCCGCTACCAGGCCGGAGGCGTCCCCGTCCTCTTCCCAGACGAGGGGGACGCGCTGACCGTCACCATCACCGGCGCGGCCGTCACCGCCTTCTCTTACCGCTGCCGGAGCTACACCCCCCAGGAGGAGGCCGCCCCTCTGCTGCCCTCCGGCATGGCCCAGGCCCTGGGCTCCCTCTACCCCGGTACGGAGCTGTCCGTGGGCTACGTGGACGAGGGGGCCGGCGCCCTGAAGGCCTGCTGGCTGGCGGGATAGGGCAACCCTGAAAGGAGGCTCTTTTGGAGACCTGCCGACTGAAAAACATCGCCATACTGATTCTGCTGCTGCTCAACGCCGTCCTGCTGCTCCTGCTGGGGCACCAGCACCTCCAGGCCCGGCACAGCGCCAGGGAGGCCGACGGACAGCTCCGCGCCCTCTACGCCGCCGGACAGCTGGCCCTGGACGACAGCGTTGACCTGCGCCAGCAGCCCCTCACCCCCCTTGCCCTGGTCCGGCGGGAGGAGACGGAGCAGGCCATCGCCGCCTGCCTGCTGGGGGGCAGCGCCGTCTCCGCCAGCCAAGGCGGCGGCATCTACAGCTACGCCGGAGACTGCGGGACCATCCAGTTCCGGGCCGGGGGCAGCTTCGACGGCAGCCGGCTGACCTTGGCGGTGGACGACATCACGGAGTTCGCCCGGCAGTTCTGCCGTCAGTTCGGCTACGAGAATGCGGTGCTCCAGATCAAGGAGCGCAGCGGCACCGTCACCGCCGTCCAGCAGGTCCAGGGGGTGCCCGTGGCCGGGTGCGGCGTGACCCTGCGCTTCGACCGGGGGGTGCTGACGGCCGTCAGCGGGGCCCACGTCAGCCTGGAGGACGCCTCCCCGGAGGCCGGGGGGCGCATGAGCTGCATCACCGCCCTGGTGCGCTTTCTGGACCACCGGGCCGCTGCCGGCATCGTGTGCAGCGAGGTCACCGGCGTGTCCTGCGTCTACGAGCTCCAGGGGGGCGGCACCCTGCGGCTGCTGCCCAAGTGGCAGGTGGAGACGGACACCTACACCTACTTCGTGGACTGCGCCACGGGGGAGGTCTCCCGGCACTGAGCGCAAAAATTTCCAAAACCGCTATACATTTTCCGGCCGTCGTGGTACAGTATAGCCTATGAACACCGCCGCCGGAGGACCCTCCGGCCCGCAGCAATACGGGGCGGGACACCCGCCCGACAGAGGAGGAGTACAAACTATGCTGATCAAAAACGCGAAGCTTTTTCTGGGCAGGTCCTTCACCCAGGCCGACATCCAGTTTGACAGGACCATCACCGCCATCGGCCGGCTCCCCGGCCAGGGGGACCTGGACGCCGCCGGGTGCTATGTGATCCCCGGCCTGGTGGACATCCACACCCACGGGGCCGTGGGGGAGGACTTCTCCGACGGAAAGCCCTCCGGCCTTCAGCCCCTGGCGGACTACTACGCCGCCAGCGGCGTCACCAGCTTCCTGGCCACCACCATGACCCTCAAGGAGGAGACCCTCACCCCCGCCATGCACGCCATCCGGGACTTCCGGCCCAACGGCGGGGCCAAGTGCGCCGGCATCCACCTGGAGGGGCCCTTCCTCAGCTACGCCAAGCGGGGGGCCCAGGCAGCGGAGAACCTCCACCGGCCCGACGCCGCCCTCTTCCACCGGCTCAACGAGGCCAGCGGCGGCCGGGTAAAGCTGGTCACCGTGGCCTGCGAGGAGGAGGGGGCCATCCCCTTTATCCGGGAGCTCTCCCAGGTCTGCACCGTCTCCCTGGGCCACACCACGGCGGACTATGACACCGCCATGGCTGGCTTCCAGGCCGGGGCCACCCACGCCACCCACCTCTACAACGGCATGCCCTCCTTCCTCCACCGGGCCCCGGGGGTCATCGGCGCGGCCTTCGACGCCGGCGCCAGCGTGGAGCTCATCTGCGACGGGCTCCACATCCACCCCTCCGTCATCCGGGTCACCAGCCGGATCTTCGGCGAGAGGCTGAACCTGATCTCCGACTCCCTGCGCTGCGCCGGGATGCCCGACGGGGACTATGAGCTGGGCGGCCAGCCCATCGTGGTGAAAAACCACAAGGCCACCCTGCTGGACGGCACCCTGGCCGGGTCCTCCATCTCCCTGCTGGACGCGGTGCGCAATGTGGTGCGCTTCGGCCTGTCCCTGGAGGCCGCCGTCTACGCCGCCTCCACCGCCCCCGCCCAGGCCGTCGGGCTGGACGCCGGCGTCATCGCCCAGGGCCGGTGCGCCGACCTGCTGGTGCTGGATGAGAGCCTGGCCCTCAAGGCGGTCTTCGTGGACGGCCAGCGCCTGTAAATCGGGTGTCCTTCTGAGGAAAACGCAGGGGCTGTCAATTGTCTTTATCGCTAAATTTACAGGCGCTTTTTTGGCATATATGATAATTGACAGGTCACATGTCATGAAATTTTAGATAAAATCCACATTGACAAAAAGTGATGGAAACTGGTAAAATATAGCCAGTTTAGGAGAGAAACCTAAACTGTTGTATCGTTTTTCCTCAATCTTCTCCATCAAGGAAAGGGCCGCCTTCTTAGGAAGGCGGCCCTTTCCGTATGCCGGTTTTACGGCTCGATCCTGCGGCTGATCCCCATGGCGAAGGCTCCGGGGCCGGTGTGGGCCCCGACGCTGAGGGTCAGTGGGTCGTAGCCGATCTCCTCGCCGGGGAAGGTCCGGGCGGCCAGATCCAGCCACTCCCGCTCCTCCTCCGGGTCCGTAAAGGTCCCGGAGGCGTCGACGCGGATGGGCACGCCCCTCCGGCGGTACTCCGCCGCGCTGGCAGCCATGGCCTCCAGCAGGCGCTCCTTGCAGCGGCGGACGCCGCGGACCTTGGCGAATATATCCAGCTTCTCCCCCCGGATGGTCAGAAGAGGCTTGATGTGCAGCAGGGAGCCCACGGCCGCCGCCGCCGGGGTGATCCGCCCGCCCCGCTTGAGGTACTCCAGGGTGTCCACACCGATATAGATGAGGGAGTCCACGCCGGCCTCCTCCAGCCGGCGGCGGATCTCCGCCGCCGGGAGACCCGCCGCCGCCAGGGCCGCGGCGTCCCGCACGGCGTTCTTCTGGGGAACGGAGATCTGGTGGTTGTCCGCCACCTGGACCCGGCCCCCGTAGGCGGCGGCCAGGACGGCGGCGGTCTGGCAGGAGCTGCTCAGGCCGCTGGACATGGGGATATAGACGATCTCGTCCCACCCCTCCGCCAGCACCCGGTCCCACAGGCCGGTGAGGTCGCCGGGGGCGGGCTGGGAGGTGGACACGCTGTGCCCCTGGGCCAGAAGGCGGTAGAACTCCTCCGCAAACAGGTCCACCCCCTCGAAGCGGGTCCGGCTGTCCACAATGATGGGCATGGGCACCACCCAGACCCCCAGACGCTGGGCCTCCTGGGCGGTGACGCCGCTGTTGCTGTCCGTAATAATGGCTGTTCGCATAGAACCCCTTTCTCCAGAAGACGCTATCCCTGCTGACGGGCGTCCAGACGGTCAAAGGTGTGGAGCCAGTCCGCTTTGAAGTAGTAGATAAGAAACGCCACCGCACTCAGAGACCAGGTGAGGGGATAGGCAGTGAATATCACCAAAATGTTCCTCCAGATCCCCACTGCCGCCGTGATGTAGACCACACGGATGACGCACCAGCACACCATCATAATGACCATGGGCACCGTGGCCTTCCCCGCCCCCCGGAGCACGCCGGCTATACAGTGGTTCAAAGCCAGCAGGCAGTAGAAGAGGGACTCCACCCTGGCCTGGCGCACGCCGAAGGCCACCACCTCCGGGTCGCTGTTGAACAGGGCGATGAAGAAGGGCGCGCCCAGCCAGATGGCCACCCCGATGACCTCCGCCGTGACCACGGAGCACAGCACGCCGAAGCGGGCCCCCTGCTTCACCCGGTCATGCTGCCGGGCCCCCAGGTTCTGGCTGACGAAGGTGGCCAGACCCATGGAGAAGCAGGTCACCGGCAGAAAGGCGAAGCCCTCGATCTTGGAATAGGACCCGCAGCCGGCCATGGCGCTGTCCCCAAAGGCGTTGATGTTGGTCTGGACCATGACGTTGGCGAAGCCGATCAGGGAGTTCTGCACCCCGGAGGGCAGGCCGAAACGAACAATGAGCTTCAGCATGGGCCAGTCGATGCGCACGCGGCGCAGATCCACCCGGTAGACCTCCTCCGTGCGCACCAGGCGGCGCAGGCACAGCAGGGCCGACACCCCCTGGGAGATCACCGTGGCCGCCGCCGCCGAGGCCACCCCCATGCGCAGCCCTCCCACGAACAGCAGGTCCAGGGAGACGTTGATGAGGGAGGAGAGAATGAGGTAGTACAGCGGGTGGCGGCTGTCCCCCACCGCCTGGAGGATGCCGGTGCAGATGTTGTAGAGGAACATGGCCACGCCGCCGTAGAAATAGGTGCGGAAATAGGCGACGGACTGGGGCAGCACGTTCTCCGGCGTGCCCATCCAGCCCAGGATGTGGGGAGTGAGCAGCACCCCCACCACCGTCATCAGCAGCCCCGCCGCCAGGCCGAAGGCCAGGGCCGTGTGGACCGCCGTGGTCAGCCGCTGGTGGTCCTTGGCGCCGAAGTACTTGGAGATCAGCACCCCCGCCCCCATGGCCATGCCGCTGAGGAAGCCCACCAGCATGAAGATCAGGTTCCCCGAGGAGCTCACCGCCGCCAGGGCCTCCTTGCCGATGAAGTTGCCCACGATCAGGGTGTCGGCGGTGTTGTAGAGCTGCTGGAACAGGTTGCCCAGAAAAATCGGCAGGGCAAAGGAGAGCAGCCCCTTCCAGATGGGCCCCTCGATCATCGACGTCTGCGCGCCATGGGTCTTGCGTATGTTCAATCCATCACACTCCCCTGTCACAGTTTCCGTCCCTTTTGGGCAGTATCACATACTATACTCCTTTTGCCGCCGGATAGCAAGAGGGTTTTCCCAAAACCTTCGCCAAAAAGCAGCGCGGCATCCGCCCCGCGGAGGGTGGAGTCCACACCGGGAGCCGGCTCCAACAGGCCCCGGCGGGCGGGGCGGGGAGAAACCGCCGGAAAAATCTCCGGGGCCCTTGACTTTTTTTCGAAACACGATATAATCTAATTTATCATATTACTTTAGGTGGTTTCTGAGATGACGTATCGACTGATTTGCGACAGCTGCACGGACCTGCCCCCAGAGGTCCTCCAGGACCCCCATATCACCAAGGTCCCCCTGTCCATCCAGGTGGGAGCGGAGACGGTGGTGGACGACGAGAGCTTCCGGCAGAAGGAGCTTCTGCAGAAGATGCGGGCCTGGCCCGACGCGCCGAAGACTGCCTGTCCCTCCCCCTCCACCTATCTGGAGCGGTTGATTGAGGACGGCGACAACTACATCGTCACGCTCTCCGCCGCTCTCTCGGGCTCCTACAACGCCGCCGCCCAGGCCCTCGCCATCTACCGGGAGGAGGGCGGCCGGGCCAATGTGCACGTGTTCAACTCCCGCTCCGCCGTCTCCGGCCAGGCGCAGATCGCCCTGCTGGTCCGGGATCTGGCGGGGGCCGGCCTCCCCTTCGCCCAGGTGGTGGAGCAGGCAGAGGCCTATATCAGCCGGATGCAGACGCTGTTTGTGCTGGAGAATCTGGATAACCTGCGCAAGAACGGGCGGCTGACCAAGGTCCAGGCCCTGGTCACCGGGGCGCTGCGGGTCAAGCTGCTGTGCGGCGCCACCCGGGGCGGGGAGATCGAGCGGCTGGGCCAGGGGCTCTCCGTGCGCCAGACCCTGGCCAGGATGGTCTCCCGCATGGCCGCCGACCCCGACCACGCCGGCCGCCGGCTGATCATCACCCACTGCAACTGCCCGGAGCGGGCGGAGCACGTCCGGGAACTGGTGCGCCAGCGCTGCCAGTTCGGGGAGATCCTCATCGCCCCCGCCGGCGGCATCGCCACGGTGTACGCCGACGACGGCGGCATCGTGGTGGCGTACTGATCCGGTCCACAATTTAAAGAAAGACTCAAGGGGGCGCGGCCAAGGCCGCGCCCCTTTTCCCGCCCTCATCCGCAAAAATCTCCCTTTACACCCGCTCCCGCAGATGGTAAAATAGGGAGCCGGGGCACGGCCCCAATATAGGAACAGAAAGAGTGATGGACTATGGACCGCCTCAGCGGCATCCTTCTGCACATCTCCTCCCTCCCCTCCCCCTACGGCATCGGCACTATGGGCCGGGCGGCCTACGACTTCGCCGGCTTCCTGCGGGAGGCCGGCCAGACATACTGGCAGCTGCTGCCCCTGGGACCCACCAGCTACGGGGACAGCCCCTACCAGAGCTTCTCCACCTTCGCCGGGAACCCCTACTTCATCGACCTGGAGCTGCTGGCGGAGGACGGCCTGCTGGACCGGGGGGCCCTGGAGGCCGCCGACTGGGGGTCCAACCCCCGGTATGTGGACTACGCCAAGATTTACGAGGCCCGCTTCCCCCTGCTGCGCCAGGCCTTCCAGGCCGGATACCCACAGGACCGCAAGGCGGTGGAGGCCTTTCGCCGGGAGAACCGGTGGCTGGACAACTACGCCCTCTACATGGCGGTGAAGGCCCACTTCGGCATGCGCAGCTGGCTGGAGTGGCCCGACGAGGACATCCGCCTGCGCCGGCCCGCCGCCGTGGCGCGCTACAGCAGGGAGCTGCGGGAGGATGTGGACTTTTACACCTACCTGCAGTTCCTCTTCTTCCGGCAGTGGAACGCCCTGCGGGACTATATCCACAGCCAGGGGCTGCAGATCATTGGGGACCTGCCCATCTACGTGGCCATGGACTCCGCCGACGTGTGGGCGGAGCCGGAGTACTTCCAGCTGGGGGAGGGCAACGTGCCCACCGAGGTCTCCGGCGTGCCGCCGGACTACTTCACCGCCGACGGCCAGCTGTGGGGCAACCCCCTCTACGACTACGACCGGATGGCCCGGGACGGCTTCGCCTGGTGGATCCGCCGGCTGGAGGGGGCCGGGCGGCTCTTCGACGTCATCCGCATCGACCACTTCCGGGGGCTGGAGAGCTACTGGGCGGTGCCCTACGGGGAGAAGACCGCCAAGGTGGGCCGCTGGCGCAAGGGACCCGGCATGGACCTGGTGGGGACGCTGACGGAGCGCTTCCCCCACCTGGAGATCATCGCGGAGGATCTGGGCTACCTCACCCCGGAGGTCCACCAGCTGCTGGCCGACTCCGGCCTGCCGGGCATGAAGGTGCTGGAGTTCGCCTTCGACGCCAGAGAGCCCAGCAACTACCTGCCCCACCTCTACGACCGCCACTGCGTCTGCTATGTGGGCACCCACGACAACGAGACGGTGGTCCAGTGGCGGGACCAGACCGCCAGGGCGGATCTGACCTTCGCCCGGAAGTACCTGGGGCTCAGCGAGGCCGAGGGCTTCCACTGGGGCATGATCCGGGGCGGCATGGCCTCGGTGGCGGACACCTTCGTGGCGCAGATGCAGGACTGCCTGGGCCTGGGGGCGGAGGCCCGGATGAACACTCCCGGCACCCTGGGGGGCAACTGGCAGTGGCGCCTCCTCCCCGGCGAGGCCACCCCCGCCCTGGCCAAGAAGCTGCGGCAGTATACGGGCATGTACGGGCGGCTCAAAAAGCCGGATCCCGGCGTATAAGCAATAAGAGGAAACACGTATGGAACAGAAGAAAATCCTGCTCATCGGCACCGGGGGCACCATCGCCTCGGAGATGGGGGAGAGCGGGCTGACCCCGGAGCTGACCAGCGAGCAGCTGCTGCGGTATATCCCGGACATCTCCGGCATCTGCCAGGTGGCCTGCCTCCAGCTCTTCAGCCTGGACAGCACCAACATCCAGCCCAAGCACTGGGCCCGGATCGCCGGGGCCGTCCGGGAGCACTACCGGGAGTACGACGGCTTCGTCATCAGCCACGGCACCGATACCATGGCCTACACCGCCGCCGGGCTGAGCTACCTGGTCCAGGGCTGCCCCAAGCCCATCGTGCTCACCGGCGCGCAGAAGCCCATCGGCTTTGAAACCACCGACAGCAAGCAGAACCTGCGGGACGCGCTGACGGTGGCGTCCTCGGACATGGCGGGGGTGATGCTGGTCTTCAACGGCAAGATCATCCTGGGCACCCGTGCCCGGAAGACCCGCTCGAAGAGCTTCGAGGCCTTCTCCAGCATCAACTACCCCCTGCTGGGCATGGTGCGGGACGGGCGGATCATCCGCTACATCCGCCCCGAGGCCCGGGCGGTGCCCCAGTTCTACGACAAGGTCAACCCCAGGGTGGCGCTCATGAAGCTGATCCCCGGCGCGGACTGCGGCGCGGCGGCCTATCTGCTGGAGCACAACGACGCGCTGATCATCGAGAGCTTCGGCGTGGGGGGGCTGCCCACCTACAAGGCGGGGGACTACTACGACACGGTGAAGGCGGGGCTGGACGCGGGCAAGACCGTGGTGATGACCACCCAGGTGGAGAACGAGGGCAGCGATCTGAGCGTCTACCACGTGGGCAGCTCCATCAAGCGGAACCTGCCCATCCTGGAGGCCTACGACATGACCACCGAGGCGGTGTGCGCCAAGCTCATGTGGATTCTGGGCCAGACCACCGACCGGAAGTGGGTGGAGGACCTGTTCTACACCCCGGTGGCCTGGGACATTCTGACGGGGAAATAGGGAGAAGCCGCCCCGCAGCGGCGCTGCGGGGCGGCTCTCAGCAGGGCTTCTGAAATAAATAGCTGTGCCATACCGCCATGTCGGAGGGCAGCTCCCCCAGGCAGGAGAACCGGGGCCCGGCGGCCTCTGTCAGCTCCTCCAGGGTATGGGCGATAAAATGGCGGTCATATGTCTGGCCGTCGATCTCGACGATGCTGCGGTCCTCCATCCTGCCGGCGCCCTCCCGGACGGTGGCCAGCACATAGCCGCCGGGGCGCAGCACCTCGTCCATCCGCTGAAAGGCCAGGGGGAGGTCCGGGGTCTCCACGTGGACCAGCCCGGCGATCACCAGGATGCCGTCCACCGGCCCGAGGCGGGTGTAGTCCTCCAACAGGTCCCCCTGGTAGAAGGGAATGTCCGGGTTTCGCTCCCGGGCGATGGCCAGGCTGGCGGCGCTGATGTCCAGGCCCGCCGCCTCAAATCCCAGGCGGCGGACCCGCTGGCTCTCATAGCCCGCGCCGCAGCACAAATCCAGCACCCGGCCTCCCGGCGGCAGCAGGGACAGGAACGCCCCTAGGCAGGGGAGCGCCCCGTCCTGGGCGTAGCCCCGGTCCGCCCACTGGGCGGCGGTTTTGTCGTAATATGCCGCAGTCCCCAGCATAACACGCCCCTCAGCCCAGGGGCGCGCCGCACTCGGCGCAGAATTTCGCGCCCTCCACCGCCGGGGCCGCGCCGCACACCGGGCAGACAGCGGGGCCGTCCACCCTCTTCCCGCAGCCGGGGCAGAACTTCGCCCCCTCCGGCAGGAGGGTCTTGCAGTAGACGCAGCAGAACTCCGCGTCCACCGGGGCAGGGCCCGCGTCCGCGAAACTGCGCTCCACTGGGGCGAAATCACGGATGTCCATGGATTTGCCCATGAACACAAGGCGCTGCACGAAGTCGAAAATCTCCTGGGGCAGCTTCTGCTGGCCGATGGCCCCGATGACCGCCGTGATCAGCAGGGGGGCGAAGATGATGTACCCCACCGTGGCCGCCCCCAGCTTATCCACCCAGCGGCCCGCCCCCAGATCCACGGTCAGCATGTCCTTGTACACGCTCAGGCGCACCTGGATGGCCCGGTCCATGCCTACGAAGGCCTTCCAGCCCTCGGTCTGCCGGGCCTGGATGAAATAGCTGGTCTCGGACTGGGCCACGCCCTCCGTCTCCAGGCCCTTCTGCTCCCGCAGGAAATTCTCCAGGGCGCGGGCCACGTCCAGCAGGGTGAGATCGCCCTTCAGCTGGAACACCTTTGCATCCGCCATATGTCATTCCTCCGTTCCCCGCCCCGCAGGCGGCTGTTTTGATGGGGCCATTGTACCACGCCGTCAGGGGAAAGTCAATTTGCGCCCTGCGCCGTCTGCCGGTCCAGAATGGCCTGAATCTGTTCTGCCTGCTCTGCTGTCAGGGACGCCTGTCCACCGCCGCAGCGGGCGTAGCCCTCGGTGAGATTGATCCCGTAGCCCGTGCCAAACTCCGTATCCACACGGTACTCCGGCATGCACCTGCAGACGTCCCCGCTGTAGTCCAGATACAGCAGCAGATCCGTCAGGGCCACGGAATCATCGCCCCAGAAGGAGATCTTCCAGGCCTCTCCATCCAGCCGGGGCTCCCGCGACACGGTAGTCACGGTATTGCCGCAGTACCCCGCCGGGTCGTGGTCCAGGACGTTGTCCCCCTGGGACAGGACATGGACGTGGTCCGCTTCCTCCGGCCCGGACGCAGCGGGAACCGGGATGTCGGGAGCGGCGTCATCTGCATCGTCCAGGTTTTTCTCTGCGGGCGTTCCGCCTTCCTCCGGCTCCCCGCCCCCGGAGGAAGCCCCGCAGGCGGAGAGGGCCAGCGCCAGCAGCAGCACCAGAAACAAGATCCGCGTTCGTTTCATCCGGTACAGCCTCCTTTTTGATTGATTCCGCCTGTATAGACGAAGCAGCGCGGAAAATGGTTCCCCAGGGCGGGCATCTCATTCCCCCGGCTTCGGGCCCAGGACGACCCAGGACGCGCCGCACAGAACCGCGCCCACCGGATAGATGACGGCGGCCCACTCCCATCTGTCACAGGCCAGTCCGGCAAACAGGAAGACGGCGGTGGCCAGGAGCATGATGAGGGAACAGGCGCTGGTGGCGCGGCGGCGGCGCGCCCTGTCCTCGGGGGTGGGGCTGTTCTGACGGTTGTACTTGGCGATGTTGTATTTGTCCTCCAGCATCCCGCCGTAGATCAGAAAGTACACCGCACAGGCCACGATCATCAGAAACAGAGCGCCCATCGAGGATTCATAGGGCTCCTGCTCCGGAATCACCGTGAACACCAGCACCGTCAGCACGACCCCCAGGAGAATGGCCCCCACGCCTCCGGCGATGTACCAGATGTACCGGCGGTGGAACTGCTCCTTCTGCTTCTCGGTATAGAAGTCGGGGATGACGGGGTTCTTTTTGCGGAAATGCTCCTCCTCCATGCTGCTGGCGATGAGGACCACCGCCGCCATCGCCACGACGAGCAGGAGCACCGCCGTGCCCAGCATTTCGTGTACGCCCAGGGCGTACAGGGCGCTCCACAGGGCCGTGCCGCCCACGATGGAGGCCACCGCCCCGGCGATCTTCCGGGCGTAGAGGGTCATAAAGCGGTCATAGCCCGCGCTGTCCTCGCTGAGGGATCGCTCCACGCTGCCCCGCAGCAGGGTGTCCATGTCCACATGGAACATGTCGCAGAGCTTCAGCAGCGTATCCATCTCCGGGAAGCTGGCGGCGGACTCCCACTTCGATACGGACTGCCGGCTCACATCCAGCCGCTCGGCCAGCTGCTCCTGGGTGACGCCCTCCCTGGCGCGGAGGTACTGTAGATTTTCAGCCAATGACATAGTTGCATGTCCTCCTTGTTTGAGATGGCCCCATTGTAGCCGCGCGGGCCTGCCAATTCTATACAGCCGCGGTTGCGTTTGGGTGGAACGGCGGTTACGTTTGGATAGAATGGATGTAAACTTGCGGTTGCATCGGGGGTTTTGCGGCTATTATAACACCATAACGCCCAAAAGGCAATCCGCGGGGCTTCGCGCCCGCCGGCAGGAAAGAGAGAATCGCCATGTACAAATTCTTCGCCTACATCTCCAGAATGAAATACATCACCCGCTGGTCCCTGATGCGCAGCAGCGTGCCGGAGAACATCCAGGAGCACAGCCACATGGTGGCCGTGCTGGCCCACGCCCTGGGGGTCATCCGCCGGGACGTGTTCCACAGGTCCTGCAACCCCGACGCCTGCGCCGCGGCGGCCCTGTTCCACGACGCAACCGAGATCTTCACCGGCGACATGCCCACCCCCATCAAGTACTACAGCCCCGCCATCCGGGAGGCCTACCACCAGGTGGAGGACGTGGCGGCGGAGAAGCTGCTGAGTCTGCTGCCCGAGGCCCTGCGCCCCGCCTACGCCCCCCTGCTTCGGGAGGAGGACGGGGAGGTCCGGCGGCTGGTCAAGGCCGCCGACAAGCTGGCCGCCTACATCAAGTGCTTAGAGGAGATCGAATCCGGCAACAACGAGTTCGGCGACGCCGCCGGGGAGACCCTGGAGGCCCTGCGGGGCATGGGGCTGGAGGAGGTCTCCTGGTTTCTCGAGCACTTCGCCCAGGCCTTCGGACTGACCCTGGACGGGCTGCAGCGGGGGTAGCGGGGCCTCCGCCCCGCCCAATTCCCCGTTTTTTGCGAAAAATTTCAGGAAATGCAGGGATAAATTGCGAGAAACCTCTTGCGCTTTCGGAACTTTTGTGGTATGCTTTCCATGTTAGCGTAGTAGACCAGAGTGGACTTTTCCGGTCCGCTCTTTTTCTTGACCTAATTTAATCGGGCCCTTTTCCCCGGCGGAATCCCGCCGTCCGGGGCGGAAACGGCCGGGAAACGAGGGGACGCAATGGCGAAAATAACGGACACGGTGGCCCGGCTGGCCGCCCCCGCCGTGGAGGCGGCGGGCTGTCAGCTGTGGGACGTGGAATACGTGCGGGAGGCGGGAACGTGGTTTCTGCGCCTGTATATCGACAAGGAGGGCGGCGTCAACATCCTGGACTGCGAGGCTGTGAGCCGGGCGGTCAGCGACCTGCTGGACGAGGCGGACCCCATCGAGGGCAGCTACACCTTCGAGGTCTCCTCCGCCGGGGCGGAGCGGCCCCTGAAGCGGCCCTCGGATTTCGCGCGGTTCATGGGCAGCCCCGTGACGGTGAAGCTCTACAAGGCCAAAGACGGCCGCAAGGAGTTCGCCGGCGTTCTGGCGGGGTACGACAACGGCGACGTCACCGTCACTGTGGGGGAGCGGGAGCTGACCTTCCCCAAGGCGGAGGTTGCCCTGTGCCGCCTGCGGGTGGAGTTCTGACCGGCGGCGCGGGAAGGGACGAGGGCTCTCAGAGATAGGATATAGGAGTAATGACATGAAATGTGATGAAATTTTTGCCGCGCTGGCGCTGCTGGAGAAGGAGAGGGGCATCTCCCCCACCTTTATGATGGATAAGATCATCCAGGCGCTGACCACCGCGTATAAGAAGGACCACGAGGGCGTGGAAAACGTCATTGTGGACGTGGACGAGGTGAAAAAGGATCTGCGGATGTACGTCCAGAAGGAGATCGTGGAGGAGGTGGAGAACCCCGGCACCCAGATGAGCGCCGAGGAGGCCCGGGCCAAGTACGGCCGGGTGGACCTGGGGGGCGTGGTGAACATCCCGGTGGACAACGTGGAGTTCGGCCGCATCGCCGCCGGCAACGGCAAGCAGGTCATCATCCAGGGCCTGCGGGAGGCGGAGCGGGGCATGGTCTACGACGAGTTCAACTCCAAGCAGCACGAGATCCTCACCGGCGTGGTCACCCGCATCGACCCCCGCAGCGGCAACGCCTCCCTGCGCATCGGCACCGGGGCGGAGTCCACCGAGGCCATGCTGGCCGTCAGCGAGCAGATCAAGACCGAGGAGCTGGTGGAGGGCCAGCACGTGAAGGTGTACGTGGTGGAGGTCCGCCGCAGCACACGGGGACCCCAGGTGCTCATCTCCCGGACCCATCCGGGCCTGGTCAAGCGGCTTTTTGAGCTGGAGGTGCCGGAGATCTACGACGGCATCGTGGAGGTCAAGTCCATCGCCCGTGAGGCGGGCAGCCGCACCAAGATGGCCGTATGGAGCGCCGACGAGGCCGTGGATCCCATCGGCGCCTGCGTGGGCCCCGCCGGACAGCGGGTGGGCAGCATCGTGAGCGAGCTGCGGGGGGAGAAAATCGACATCATCAAGTACAGCGAGGACCCCGCCCAGTTCATCGCCGCCGCCCTGGCCCCCGCCGACGTGGTGGACGTGTGGCTGGCCGACGAGGGGAAGGGCTGCCGGGTCATCGTCCCCGACGACCAGCTGAGCCTGGCCATCGGCAAGGAGGGCCAGAACGCCCGGCTGGCCGCCCGGCTCACCGGGTATAAGATCGACATCAAGCCCCAGAGCTACCGGGACGAGGAGTAGGTCGTGGACGGACGAATATCCATCGCCTACCTGCAGTCCTACATCAAGTCCAAGGACCACTGCCCCGAGCAGGTGCTGGGATACTTCCTGAAGCTGGCGGAGGAGACGGGGGAGCTGGCCCGGGCGATGCACAAGGGCCTGCGGCCGAAAGCGCCGGGGGAGACCCGGGACACCGTCGACGAGGAGCTGTGGGACGTGATCTACTATACCCTGGCCATCGCCAACTGCTACGGCATCGACATGGAGGCCGTCATCCCCCGGAAGGAGGCCCTCAACAACGTCCGCTATCCGGGCCCCGCGCCCTTCGAGCTGGACCGGTAGGCGGAGAAAGGACCCAATATGCAGAAACCCAGAAAGATCCCCCAGCGCCAGTGCCTGGGCTGCCGGGAGATGAAAAACAAAAAGGACCTGATCCGGGCGGTCCGCTCCCCGGAGGGGGAGATCAGCCTGGATTTCAAGGGCAAAAAGCCGGGCCGGGGGGCCTATGTGTGCCCCGACGCCAGGTGCCTGGCCAAGGCCCGGAAGAGCCGGGCCCTGGAGCGGGCCTTCTCCGCCCAGATTCCCGCCGAGGTGTACGGCCAGCTGGAGCGGCAGATGGAGGAGGCGGCCCATGAATAGCGCCCTGTCCCTCATGGGCCTGGCCCTGCGGGCCGGGCGGCTGGAGGTGGGGGAGGACCCGGCGGGGGACGCCTGCCGGACGAGGCGCTGCCGGCTGCTGCTGGTGGCCGCCGACGCTGCGGAGGCCTCCCGGCGGCGGGCCGTCCGCTTCGCCGGCGAGGGCCAGTGCCTGCTGCTCCCCCTCCCCTTCTCCAAGGAGGAGCTGGGGGCGGCCTTGGGGCGGACGTCCTGCGCTATGGCGGCCCTCACCGACCTGGGCCTGGCGCAGGCCCTGGCGGATCAGCTGGCCCGGCAGGAGCCGGAGCTGTACGGCGAGGCGGCGGAGCGCCTCCGCCTCAAGGCGGAGCGGGCCGCCCAGCGGCGGGAGAAAACCGCCGCGCAGCGGCAGCAGCGGGGCGGCGGAAAACGTCCCCCGGTTAAATATAGGAAGAAGTAAGCAAGACCACCATAACGCACGCCTGGGAGCCCGCGCCCGGCGTGAGCTTCCGGACGTGTGTTATGGTGTACAAACCGGAATCACTACTGGAGGTGGCCTTATTGGGTAATATCGTAAATAAGTATAAAGTCAACGAGCTGGCGAAGGACTTCGGCATGCAGACCAGGCAGATCATCGAGATCCTGAGCAAGTACTTCGACACGCCGAAGAAATCCGGCCAGAATCTGGACGACCGGGAGCTCACGGTGATTTTCGAGCACCTGACGCAGAGCAACCAGATCGACAGCATCCAGGCCATCTACGCCGACACCCCGCCGGCGGAGAAGGCCAAGGCCGCCCCGCCGCCCCGGCAGGAGGCCTCCCGTCCCGCCGCCCCCCAGCAGGGCCCCGGCAGAGGCCAGCCCCAGGGCGGACAGCAGAATGGGCAGCAGAAGAACCAGCCTCAGCAGAAACCCCCTGTCCAGGGCCAGCAGCCCCAGCAGCCCGCCTCCCGAGTGCCCAAAACCAAGGTGGTGGACACCCGCAAGGCCACCAACGTTAATCTGGACAAGTACGACGAGAAGCTGCAGGACATGGCCGAGCGCTCCGGTGCCGGCGGCGGCCGCCGGGACCGGGATCAGAGCAAGGAGAAGTTCCGCTCCGCCGGGGGCAGGAAGCGGGGCCAGATGTCCTTCTCCAACAAGCGCCGGCAGGAGGAGGCCGAGAAGATGCGCCGCCTCCAGCTGGAGATCGCCAAGAAGACGCCCCTCACCGTGAAGATCCCCGACGAGATCAGCGTGGGCGAGCTGGCCAGCCGCATGAAGAAGACCGGGGCTGAGGTGGTCAAGTGCCTGATGAAAAACGGCGTCATGGCCTCCCTGAGCCAGCTCATCGACTTCGACACCGCCGCCATCATCGCCGAGGAGCTGGGCTGCAAGGTGGAGAAGGAGATCGTTGTCACCATCGAGGAGAAGCTCATCGACACCGCCGAGGATAAGCCCGAGGATCTGGCCCCCAGGGCCCCCGTGGTAGTGGTCATGGGCCACGTGGACCACGGCAAGACCTCCCTGCTGGACTATATCCGCTCCGCCAGCGTGGCCTCCGGCGAGGCCGGCGGCATCACCCAGCACATCGGCGCCTATCAGACGGAGATCCACGGCAAACCCATCACCTTCCTGGACACCCCCGGCCACGAGGCCTTTACCTCCATGCGGGCCCGGGGCGCCATGGTCACCGACATTGCCATCCTGGTGGTGGCCGCCGAGGACGGCATCATGCCCCAGACCGTGGAGTCCATCAACCACGCCAAGGCGGCGGGCATCCCTATCATTGTGGCCATCAACAAGATGGATAAGCCCGAGGCCAACCCCGAGCGCATCAAGCAGCAGCTCACCGAGTACGAGCTGGTGAGCGAGGACTGGGGCGGCGAGACCATCATCTGCCCCATCTCCGCCAAGACCGGCATGGGCATCGACAATCTGCTGGAGATGGTCACCCTCACCGCCGAGGTGGCGGAGCTGAAGGCCAACCCCAGCCGGGCCGCCCAGGGCACCGTGGTGGAGGCCCGCCTGGACAAGGGGCGGGGCCCCGTGGCCACCCTGCTGGTGCAGAACGGCACCCTGCGCACCGGGGACATCATCATCGCCGGCACCGCCGTGGGCCGCGTGCGGGCCATGGTGGACGACAAGGGCGCGCGCCTGACCGAGGCCGGCCCCTCCGTGCCGGTGGAGATCACCGGCCTGGGGGAGGTCCCCGGGGCGGGCAGCACCTTCAACGCCGTGGCCGACGAGCGCCTGGCCCGGGAGCTGGTGGAGCAGCGCAAGGCCGAGGAGCGGGCCAAGGCCGCCGCCCCGGTGCAGAAGGTCAGCCTGGAGGACCTGTTCAGCCAGATCCAGGCCGGCGAGGTCAAGGACCTGAACATCATCGTCAAGGCCGACGTCCAGGGCTCCGCCGAGGCGGTGAAGGCCAGCCTGGAGAAGCTCTCCAACGAGGAGGTCCGGGTCCGGGTCATCCACTCCGGCGTGGGCGCCATCAGCGAGAGCGACGTAATGCTGGCGGCCACCTCCAAGGCCATCATTGTGGGCTTCAACGTCCGCCCCGACGCCTCCGCCCGGGACAACGCCGCCCGCAGCCACGTGGATATGCGGATGTACCGGGTCATCTACGACGCCATCGGCGAGGTGGAGGCCGCCATGAAGGGCATGCTGGCCCCCAAGTTCCGGGAGGCCCTCATCGGCCACGCGGAGGTCCGCCAGACCTACAAGGTCTCCGGCGTGGGCACCGTGGCCGGGTGCTATGTCCAGGACGGCAAGATCCAGCGCTCCTGCCAGGTGCGCATTGTCCGGGACGGCGTGGTCATCCACGAGGGCTCCCTGGCCTCCCTCCAGCGGTTCAAGGACTCCGTCAAGGAGGTGGCCAGCGGCTACGAGTGCGGCATGACCATTGAGAAGTTCAACGACATCAAGGACGGCGACATCATCGAGTGCTTCGTGATGGAGCAGATTGAGGTGTAATGGTTTCATCATCCAGCAAGGAGTGTGCGGCGATGGGAATGACGGATAAGCAGTTTCAAAGCTGGGTGCGCTTTATGCTGGAAGCTCTGCTGGAAGTGAACGCGGAGCAGGACCCGGAAAAGCGGGACGCAAAAATGGCAAAAATCCTGGATAATCTGCAAAGAATCCTGGAGGATTGACATAGAGAGGGGCGGGCGTCACGCCCGCCCCTCTCTGTCACCTATCCGGGTCCGCCAGGCAAGCCGCCGTCAGGCGCACCGCCAGCCGGAAGCCCGCCTCGAAGGCGCAGCGTCCGTAGGCCCGGACCGGGTCCTGCCCCTCTGAAGCCTCTTCCGGATCGTAGGGAAAGCAGAAATTTTCAAAAAGTTGTTGAAAAATAACCTCCACAGCCTCTACCTCCACAGCAGTTTTGTTTCTTTAAGAATTATATATTTCTTTTAGAAATATGTCAAGGGGTTTCTATGCAGAATTTAGAACTATTTTCATTTCGAGTAAAAATGCTCCGCAGACAGCGAAAGCTGAACCAGCAGCAATTGGGAGAAGCGCTGGGGCTAACCCAGACCGCCGTCAGCAATATTGAAAACGGCGGGCGTGGAACCACCATCGAAAAGCTGATTCTCCTGGCTAAATTCTTCGATGTCTCCACAGACTACCTGCTGGGCCTGAAAGATAAGCCATAAAAATAAGTTTTTCTTCTTTTGATTCTTTTCTTCTTGTTCACAAAGAAGAAAAGAATGTATGCCATCAACAAAGGAGGCACCCCTATGGCAAGCAATCGCATCGAACGCATCAACGAGGAGATCCAGCGGGAGCTGTCGGCGCTCCTGCGCACTCTGAAGGACCCCCGGCTCCAGAGCGGCCTGCTGACGGTGACCCATGTGGACACCACCAGCGACCTGCGCTACAGCCGCATCTTCGTCTCCGCTCTGGATAAGAGCCAGGAGAAGGACATGATGAGGGGGTTGAAATCCGCCGCCGGCTATCTCCGCCGGGAGCTGGGCGCGGCCCTGCGGCTGCGCTATACCCCGGAGCTCCAGTTCCTGGCCGACGACTCCATCCAGCAGGGGGCCCACATCCTGGAGATGCTCCGGGACCCGGACGTGGTCAAGCCCCCCAACCCCGCCAACGCGCATATCATTCTGGAGGACGAGACATGAGCCAGCTGACCGTACAGGCCGCCGCCGCCCTGCTGCGGGAGCGGGACGGTTTCCTCATTCTGACCCACCGCCGCCCCGACGGGGACACCACCGGCTGCGCCGCCGGCCTGTGCCTGGCCCTGCGCCGGCTGGGGAAGACCGCCTGGGTGCTCCGCAACCCGGAGACCACGGACAACAACCTGACCTACGTCCGGGACCTGTGGGCCCCGGAGGGGTACGAGCCCGGCTTCGTGGTGTCGGTGGACGTGGCCGCCAGGGGGCTGTTCTACCCGGAGGCGGAGGCCTACTTCGACCGCATCGGCCTGGCCGTCGACCACCACCCCTCCTTTGAGGGCTTCGGGACATACCAGTGCGTGGACCCCGCCCGGGCCGCCTGCGGGGAGATCGTCTGCGACATCTGCCGGGAGCTGGGGCCGCTGACGGCGGAGATCGCCCTGCCCCTGTACGCCGCCGTGGCCACGGACACCGGCTGCTTCGTCTACGCCAACACCACCGCGGACACCCACCGCACGGCGGCGGCGCTGATGGAGACGGGTATTGACTTCTTCGCCGTGAACAAGCGCCACTTCCGCACCAAGTCCCGCCGCCGCATCGCCCTGGAGGCCGCCCTCATGGGCAGCCTGGAGTTCTTCCACGGCGGCCGGGGGGTGTTTCTCACCGTCCCCTGCGCCCTCATGGAGAGCCTGGGGGCCACGGAGAACGATGCCGAAGACCTCTCTGCCCTGGCGGGGATCGTCGAGGGGGTGGACTGCGGCGCGGTGCTCCGGGAGCTGCCGGACGGCACGTGGAAGCTGAGCCTGCGCACCGGGGCCAACGGCCGGGTGAACGCCACGGAGGTCTGCCGCCTCCTGGGCGGCGGCGGCCACGCCATGGCCGCCGGGGCTACCCTCACCGGGAGCCTGGAGCAGGTAAAGGCCCGGATTCTGGAGGCCGTGGACCAGGTGAAGCGCTCGTAAAGCGGCGGGGCCGGAGGGGGATGGCGCGGGAAGGACGCCCAAAGGGCAAAAAAATCGGAAAAAATCCCCCCTTTCCCTTGACATCCCCCGCCGCCTCTGCTATACTGATAAAGCGAAAATGAAGCAGGCAGGATGCATCCGCCTCACCCCCAGCTGTGCGAAGGGGTCAACAGGACAGATCAGCGCCCGGTGTCCGGGCGCGTGTGTTTGTGCGGATGCGAAAGCATCCGCGCTTTGTTTTGTGTCGCGTGTATTTGGGCAAAATGTTGAAGGAGGTGTCTCGACTATTAGCATTGTAATGCATCAACTGAATGAGGACATTCGCGACAAGGAACTGCGCCTGATCGGCAGCGGCGGCGAGCAGCTGGGGATCATGTCCGCGGACGAGGCTCTGCGGATCGCCGACGAAAAGGGCATGGACCTGGTGAAGATTTCGCCCCAGGCCACTCCCCCGGTCTGCAAGCTGATGGACTACGGAAAATTCCGCTTCGAGCAGGGCAAGCGGGAGAAGGAAGCCCGCAAGAACCAGCACGTGGTGGAGATCAAGGAGATCCGCATGTCCCCTGGCATCGACATCGGGGATTTCAACGTGAAGCTGAAAAACGCGCAGAAGTTCCTCACCGATGGCAACCGCGTGAAGGTCTCCGTCCGCTTCCGCGGCCGGGAGATGGCCCACACCGACATCGGCAAGAAGCTCCTGGATAAGTTTGCAGAGCAGTGCGCCGAGATTGCCAACGTCGATAAGGGAGCCAAGCTGGAGGGCCGGAACATGTCCATGTTCCTCTCCCCTAAGAAATAGCGGTTTTCCGCCTCGAAAGGAAACATACGGAAGGAGTAATCAATTATGCCTAAGCTGAAGAGCCACAGTGGAGCCAAGAAGAGATTCAACCTGACCAAGACCGGTAAGGTCAAGCGTGCCAAGGCCTTTAAGAGCCATATCCTCACCAAGAAGGATACCAAGCGTACCCGTCGCCTGCGCGCTGGCGGCTATGCCGACGTGACCAACGAGGCTGCCATCCGCAAGATGATTCCCTACAAATAAGACTTACGATACGCTTTAGAATAGGAGGCTTTTACAATGGCTAGAGTAAAGGGCGCGATGATGACGCGCAAGAGAAGAAACAAGATCCTGAAGATGGCGAAGGGCTACTGGGGCGCGAAGAGCAAGCACTTCAAGATGGCCAACCAGCAGGTGATGAAATCCCTGACCTACGCCTATACGGGCCGCCGCCTGAAGAAGCGGGATTTCCGCCGCCTGTGGATCACCCGCATCAGCGCCGCCTGCAAGCTCAACGGCGTGAATTACTCCACCTTCATGCACGGTCTGAAGACCGCCGGGGTGGCCATCGACCGCAAGATGCTCGCCGAGCTGGCCGTCAGCAACGAAGCCGCCTTCCGGCAGCTGGTGGACATGGCGAAAAAGGCCAACGGATAAACACTTCCCCCCGGTATCAGCCGATGCCGGGGGAATTTTCAAGGATTTTCAACCCCGGCCGGCACGCTGCACCCAAACCGTCTAAAACGCCGCTGCGCCGGCGCACAGAAGAAAGGATTTGACGCCTATGACAGACCTGCACGTCTCCGACGCCATCCGCTATATCGGCGCGGACGATACCACTATTGACCTGTTTGAGAGCCAGTACCCGGTTCCCAACGGCGTCTCCTACAACTCCTACGTCATCCTCGACGAGAAGGTGGCCGTCATGGACACCGTGGACCGCCGGGCGGCGGAGGAGTGGCTGGAGAAGCTGGAGGCGGAGCTGGGGGGCAGGACGCCCGACTACCTGGTCATCCAGCATCTGGAGCCCGACCACGCCGGCAGCGTCGGCCTGCTGGCGGAGAAGTACCCGGAGATGACCCTGGTGGGCAACGCCAAGACCTTCTCCATGCTGCCCAGGTTCTTTCCCGGCGAGTGGACCCCCCGCGCCCTCACTGTGAAGGAGGGGGACGTCCTCTCCCTGGGCCGCCACACCCTCACCTTCGTCATGGCCCCCATGGTCCACTGGCCCGAGGTGATGGTCAGCTATGAGTCGGACGAGAAGGTCCTCTTCTCCGCCGACGGCTTCGGCAAGTTCGGGGCCCTCTGCGCCGACGAGCCCTGGCTGTGCGAGGCCCGCCGCTACTACTTCAACATCGTGGGCAAGTACGGCGCCCAGGTTCAGGCCCTGCTGAAGAAGGCCGCCGGCCTGGATATCCGGACCATCTGCCCTCTCCACGGCCCCGTGCTGCGGGAGGATCTGGGCTACTACATCGGCAAGTATGACCTGTGGAGCCGCTACGAGCCGGAGGACGAGGGCGTGCTGGTGGCCTACGCCTCCATCCACGGCAACACCGCCCAGGCCGCCGCCAGGATGAAGGAGATCCTGGCGGAGAAGGGCTGCCCCAAGGTGGCGATGGCGGACCTGTGCCGGGACGACCAGTCCGAGGCGGTGGAGGGCGCCTTCCGCTACGGCCGCATGGTGCTGATGAGCCCCACCTACGACGGCGGCCTCTTCCCCCCCATGGACCACTTCATGGCCCACTTGCGGGACAAGACCTACCGCAAGCGTCGGGTTGCTGTCATCGAAAACGGCTCCTGGGCCCCCGCCGCCGCCAGGATCATGCGGGGCTATCTGGAGGCCATGAAGGACATCGAGCTCTGCCCCACCGTCCACACCATTCAGGGCGCGGTGAAGAGCGCCGATGTGGCCGCCATGGAGCAGATCGCCTCCGAGCTGCTGGGATAAACGACATATGAACCCCAAGGGCCCGGATTCTCACATCGAGAATCCGGGCCCTTTCTCATCCCGCGCAGACTCCGGGTCCTGTCAAAAAAAGTTACAAATGTCTGCTGCCAGCAAACCAAAACCGCCCCGGCCCCCTGTATAATGGGCCTGTACTCCGCGGGGCGGCAGCCCCGTGCAACAGAAAGGAGCCGTGTTCTTTGTGAAAAAAATCACTGTTCTGCTGGCGGAGGCGGTGCTGCTGCTGTCCGCCTGCTCCAGCGCCACGCTGAACAGCGCAGGCAAGGAGCTGGAGGACACCCTGGCCAGCGCCGCCGACAGCAGCAACCCCTACGTGCAGATGGTCAAGGGCGGATACCGGGTGGACGACCCCGGCATCACCTACGACGACGCCTTCTCCTCCTTCTTCGGTACGCCCCGCTGGCAGCACTTCGAGAGCGAGGACGGACAGAACGTGGTGGAGTTCACCGGGGACTGCACCTACCAGGACGTCCCCGTAAAGGCCCGCATCCAGTTCGTGGTGGACGAGGAGGCCGGGACCTTCGAGGCCGTCTACCTGGCCTTCAACGAGGTGCCCCAGAACATGCTCACCCTGACCGCCCTGCTGGAGACGGCCTTCGAGGAGGGGAGGAGCGGCGCGGCGGAGGCCGGGAACACCGCCGGAACCACCGGCGGAGAGACGGCGAACCAGCTTCTCTACAAGGGCGTCCCCGTGGACCAGCTGCTGGGCTATTCCTACGACAACGCCGTCGCTCTCCTGGGCGAGCCGGACTCTTCTATGTATGGCGGCGAGGAGCTCACCTACGGCGACAGCGACGTCTATTTCGACATGTGGAGCGGCCCCGAGCCCTTTCTAAGCTACATCAGCAGCCCCTCCCTGGCGGACTTCACCTACAACGGCCAGCCCATGTCCGATAGCTATGAGGGGCTGGAGCAGATCTTTGGAAGAGCGCCCGACGAGTCCCGGCTCAACTATGACACCTGCACCCTGATATACAACTGGGACCACATGGGCTGTCCGGCATCGCTGTACGTTGTTCTACCGCTGGAGGGGGCTTCCTCCGACGTGATCGTGGTGTCCGTCTCCTGGTGGGGCGACTATGACACCGACTATGATACCGGCTATGACTGGGAAGAGCCCCCCCTGGATGACGAGCTGTGCGGCCGGTGGCGGGCCTCCGACGGCAGCTCCCTGGAATTTTCCAGCGACGGGACCCTGGCCAGCGCCAATTTCCAGATCTGGCCCACCTTTCTCTACTTCCACGACTGGAACAAGCCCTACTACGTCAGCTGGCAGGCCTCCAACGGACAGATCACCTTTACCAGTTATTTTTCGGAGACCTGCTCGTATAAGCTCGGCACGACTTCGTTCTATGACAGCGACGCGGGCCAGATGATCGAAGTGGATCAGCTCAGCATTGCCGGGTACCAGGCGGAGGCGCGGATGGACGCGCTGACCGGCGACGGGATTGCGGGCTCCTGGGGCTGGCGGAACTCAAACACGGTCAGAACGGTACTCAACGACGACGGTACCGGCACTTGGCTGGACCACCCCATCACCTGGTGGGTGGACGGCGACCAGTTCACCATGGACTACCAGGGCGTCTCCACCTACGACTACTACATCATGGGGGACGCCATGGAGTTCTTTTTCAACAACGGCAGCAAATCCTTCGTCAAGGTGGGCGACTGACCTTCTGGTAATACGCTGCCCCGTCGGACGGGGGAGGCCGCCGGCGAGCGGAGGGGCAGACAGCAAAAAACAGACGGTTGCGAGGCACTTTTAGACATTTTCATCTCAATTTTGTTTCTGATTTATCTGGTCATCTCCTGGCGCTCCCTCAATTATCTGCAAAATATGATGGGGCTCACCTTCTTTATGAACTTGAACGGCTTCATGCAGATGGTTGTCTTGCGGTTCATCGCCGCCTGCCTGCTTGGCTGGCTCTTCATTCCCATCGTGTTCATCCAAAAGCTGCTCGCCCGGCAGCGTCCATCCGCCCTTGACATCCCCCTCCCCCCATGCTATCATAAAAGCCGCCGGAGCCCTCTCCGGCGGCTTTTTCTCCGCAAAATCCACCCAAGAAAGGATGATTCTTTATGAACATGAACCGTGAACGGAGGGTCCACGGTATCTGACCCTCCTATATTTTAAAGGAGGATACCAGCGTGAACCACACCATTACCCTGCAGGAGGCCGTCACGGCCTCCGACATCGCCCGCCACTGGCGGGAGATGGACGAGATGATGACCCGTGATGTGCGCCCCTGCTGCGACCTGGGCGCACCTATGACGGACCAGGAGGCGGAGCACTTCCTCTCCCCCGCCTACCACCGGCACATCGACGCCCTCTGCCGGCGGGAGACCGACCCCGGCCGCCGCGTCTTCTTCGCTCTGGACGGGCGGGAGATCGGCTTTGCCCTCTACTGCACCTACCTCTCCGAGGACGGCAAGTGCTTCCTCATCAGCTTCTGCCTGTACCCGGAGCACCGCTGCCAGGGCCTGGGGAAGCGCTGCTTCGCCGCCCTGGCGGAGCACGCCGGGGCCCAGGGGGCCCGCTACTTCGAGCTGAACACCCACTGCAGGCGGTCCATGCGCTTCTGGGAGAGCGTGGGCTTCCGGTACAACGGCTATGATGAGGCGGGCTCCATCCTGCTCTGCCGCCCCCCGGAGGAGCGCCTGCCCCTGACCGTCACCCGGCTGGCGGACCTGGAGGACCCCGCCCTGGGCTGGCAGCTCCGCCGCCTGGAGAACGGCTTTTTGGCGGAGATCGGCGAGGCCGCCATGGACGATGAGAAGCTGTCCCGGCTGACCCGGGCCGTCCGGGAGGAGCGCCTCACCTTCCTTCTGGCCCTCCGGGGCACAAGGGCGGTGGGCATGTGCTCTGTCGCCCCCTGCTTCTCCACCTTCGCCTGCCGGGAGAACGCCGCCTTTGACGACTTCTTCGTGGAGCCCGTCTTCCGCCGCCGGGGCGCCGCCCGCCTGTTGGCCCAGGCCGCCCTGGACTGGTGCCGCGAGCGGGGATACGCCAGCCTCACCGTGGGCTGTTCCCCCGGCGATGCCGCCATGTACCGCTCCCTGGGCTTCGCAACGGAGCTGGGGACCCTGCTGGCGGCGGACCTCTGACACAACGCCCCGCGCCCCTGCGGACCGGCTGTCCCGCAGGGGCCTTTCAGAAAGGAGAGCCCCCATGTCCCACTCCCTCCGGGTGATTGCCCGTCTCCACAGCGATTTCAGCACCAAATTCGGCGTGCCCCGGCAGAGCGGACTGGTGGAGGCGCTGCGGGCCGCCGTCATCTTCGAGCCGGAGTTCCGGGTCCCGGAGGCGGTCCGGGGGCTGGAGGAGTTCTCCCATCTCTGGCTTATCTGGCAGTTCTCCCAGAACCAGCGGGAGGACTGGTCCCCCACGGTGCGGCCCCCCCGGCTGGGGGGCAACCGGCGGCTGGGGGTGTTCGCCACCCGGTCCCCCTTCCGGCCCAACCCTCTGGGCCTGTCCGCCGTGGGCCTGGAGTCCGTGGAGCTCCACACCCCCAAGGGCCCCGTCCTCCACGTCTCCGGCGCGGATCTGATGGACGGCACCCCCATCTACGACATCAAGCCCTATCTCCCCTATGCCGACGCCCGCCCGGAGGCCTCCGCCGGCTTCACCGGCCGGGTGGACCGGACGCGCCTGGCGGTGGACTGTCCCCCGGCGCTGCTGGAGCGGGTGCCGCCGGAGAAGCGGGCGGCCCTGCTGGGCGTGCTGGCGGAGGATCCCCGGCCCCCCTACCAGGACGACCCGGCGCGGGTATACGGTATGTCCTTCGCCGGTCTGGAGGTCCGCTTCACTGCGGCGGAGGGGCGGCTGACGGTCCGGGAGATCGACGGCCTTTCTTGAACAAACAGAGGCGAATACCTGTCCGCCGGCAGCTAGAGGCCCCCGGAACTCCTCATCTGGAGCTCCGGGGGCCTTTTATTCTACTGTTTTCAAGCCGGGGGACCCGGCCGCCCTACTTTACAGAGGCGGACATGAAGTTCAGCAGCATCTGCGCTACCTCCGCGCGGGTGGCGGTGCCCTGGGGATCCAGCACAGCGCCGCCCTTGCCCTTCATCACGCCGTTGGCAACCGCCCAGGCAACCGCGTCTCTGGCATAGCCGCCAATCGCACCGGCGTCCGCGAAGCCGTCCAGGGACGCCTCAGCCGCCGGGCTGCCGGCGTAGCGGTACAGCATCACCGCCAGCTGCTCACGGGTTATGGGATCGAGGGGACCGAAGCTGCCGTCGGCGTAGCCGCTCACAATGCTGTTCCCGGCCGCCCAGGACACCGCCTCGGCGTACCACGCGCCCGCGCTCACATCAGGGAAGACGCTGCCGGCCCCGTGGGGCGGATTGCCCTCCAGATTGTGGAGCACCGTCGCCAGCATCGCGCGGGTCATGGAGGCGTTCGGGTCAAAGACGCCCTCCTCCGTGCCGTTCATCAGCTCATGGCTGGAGGCGAAGGCCACCGCTCCCGCCGCCCAGCTGGAGGCGGGTATGTCGGCAAAGCTCCGGCTGTTGTCCATGATGATCACCCTGGCGGAGCCGTCCAGCGGAACCGTGATGGACTGGCCGTCGCTGCCGGCCACAGACTGGCGCACAACGGTCATGGCGCCGTCCTCGTGGACCAGCATCGCTACGGCGCCGGGACCGCAGTCCGTCTGCGGAATGCGCACCTCCATGCCGCCGTTCAGCTCCTTCACCTGGCTGCCGTTGGCGGCCACCACCACCTCCACCATGCTGCCGGTCTGCTCCGCGCTCACGGTAACCTGACCGCCTCCGGCGGCCAGATCGGACAGCGCCTGGTGGGGGATGGTCACGCTGGCTACGGGGGTTACAACCTGGAGCCGGGCCTCCGTCTTTCCGGCAATCTCGCCCACCGTCTCCGCCGGGAGGGAGACCTCCGTCCTGGTTACGCCCTCCGGCATCTCCGGGGCAATCACAACCGTGGCGCTCCCTCTGTCCACCGCCTGGCTGACGATCTCCCGGCCCATCTCGCCGGTCACCGTGGAGACGGCGGTATTCCCCGTCACCACAGCGTCAGGGACCGCCGTAGTGACCGTCGTGTTGTTTGTCTCGTCGCTGGTGCTCACCTTGATGGCGGGCTTCTGGGGCGCGGAGGGCTCCTCCGTGCCGCTGGGCCGGGGCGCGGGAATCACGGGGGCGGGATCGTCATATTCCGGCTCCCAATTGGCGTACAGCACCAAATCCCCGGTGAAGCCGGCGGGAAGGCGCACATACCGGGTGGGCCGGCTCTGCTCGCCGTAGGTCCAGCCCAGGAAGGTGTAGCCGGCGCGGAAGGGGATGGACACGTCGAGGACCTGCTCCTGCTCCGAGACGGTGTAGGAGCTTGGGGCGAAGCTGCTGCTGAGCCAGCGGCCGCCGTTCAGCTCGTAGGAGATGCCGTAGCTGCCGCTCTCCATGCCGCCGCTGACCTTTACGATGCAGCAGCTCTGGACCGTCGTGTCTGTTCTGACAGCGGCCTTGATGTAGGCGTAGCCGCTGCTGACGCCGGTCACCTGGCCGTCCTCGTCCACCTGGGCCACATCCGGATTGAAGGAGGTCCACAGAATCTCCGCATGTTTCTCCAGAGTGGGCTCGGGGGACAGCGTGGGAATAAGCCGTCCGGTCTCGCCGGCCTCCAGCTCCAGGCTGTTGACGTTCAGCGTCAGTTCAGAGGCGATGACCGGTTCACAGACCACCGCGAAGTTGACGGAATACCGGCCGTCCCTGCTGCTGGCGGTGATGTAGCTCACGCCGGGCTCGGAGGGGGTAAAGCGGGCAACATGCACAACATTGCCGTAATAGTCCGTCTCCTCTCCCATCTCCAAGTCGCCCGCCACACTGTCCAGGTCCGGCGTAAAGTCCCAGTCAAAGGGACCGTAGGTGCCGTCGGGCTTTTCGTACTCCTCGCCGCTGAGCTCTCCCGCAGGAGCGCCCTCCGATTCCACGCCGTCGGCGCGGATCACCATAATGCTGGAGGACCCGGAGGGCGCATGAGCGACCCAAATCTCACCGGTCTGCGAATCATATGTGTAATTTGTGCTCCAGCTATAATTTGATATTTCCACTTCGTACTCGCCGTCATACCGGGTAAACAGCTTGATACTATCCGGAAGCGCATACCCCTCCTCGTTGACAATTCTGCCGCTCCATTCGCCATTGGTATTGGCAAAGGGCGGAGCATCCAGAATCAATCCAGCGGCGGGATCCGTGCTGTTGAGCTGACCGCTCTCCGCTCCCTCTGCGGTATAGAGCTCCACAGGAATAAAGTCGTGATTCTGCTTATACTTGGCCGTCAGCGTCGCCGTCTCGCCATAGGGCACATAGACGGTCTGCTCCCCGTAGTTCTCGGCAGACACCAGGTCATCCTGCGCGGAGGAGGTGGGAATGTCCTCCCAGGTGAAGGTCATCCGCCTGGACACGCCGTTGATCGTCACCTCGAGATACCCGGAGCCGCCGGGAATGAGCTCCTCAGAGGAGTTGATGGTCAGCTCGATCTGGCCGCTGAGGGCGTCTGCGGAGTTCCGGTAAACATCGACCACCCCGCCCCAGTCCTCGTCGTCCTCGTAGACCAGCCAGGTGATGTTCTCAATGGCCACGTCCGCAGGCTGGAGATTGGTCACATTCACCGTAATGGGCGCACCGGCCTTCAGGCCCTCGAAGTGGTCGATGGACAGATCGAAGTCGATCACCTCCGTGGAATACGCCTCCACCGCCACGATGCAGACCGCGCTGCTCACGCCGTTGCTGACGGTAATCGTGGCCTGCCCGGGCGCAACGGCGGTCACATTGCCGAACTCATCCACCACGGCCACGTCGGGGTCGCTGGAGGTGCGCGTGATGGCGGCGCCGGCGTCGGAGTTGTCCACAACGCTCAGCTCAAAGGTGCTGCCGGGATGCAGCAGCGCGGAGGTCTGGGACAGCAGGATCTCTCCCGGCTGGGCCATGTCCGCCACCTTGACGGCGTATGTGCGGTCGTTGGCGCCGTAGTCGCCGCAGGAGATGTTCACATTCCCCGTCCACGCGAAATCATAGTAGCTGTTTTCACCCGGATAGCTCTCGTTTGTATGGGCATACTCCGTCACATCCGCCTTAAAGGTCCAAGTCTTCATCGCTTCGTCATGGATCACTTCGGAATAGAAGGGGTTGCTCATATCCATGCCCGTCTCGGTAAGCGCCGCATCACCGTAGCCCTCCTTATACCGCCGCGTCACCACCGGATGGATCTCGACGGAGGCCAGGGAGCCGTCCTCGTCATAGACCGTGCCCTCGATGTAGGTGCGCCCGTCCTCCTCGTAGACGGAGACCGCGTTGTTCTCCAGCTTGGGGGCCACGTAGTCCACCACCACCGGGAAGGAGATCACATCGCCGGTCTTGTCCATGGCGTGGCCGTTGAAGGTGGGCTCCGTGCCGGGATCGCTGGGGTCTACCGACCAGAAGTCGGTAATGGGGTTGTCGAAGCCCTCATACTCCGTCGTCGCATAGTCGCCCTCCCCGTAGGCGGTGATGGTGTAGATGCACCTGGTGCCGCTGGGCAGGCGGTTGCCCTCCAGGTCCGTACCGCCCCAGTTCTCCTCCGTGAAGTAGTACAGAGAGGAGGGGATCGCCACGCCATAGTTGGCGTCATAGAGCGTTCTGCTGTTGTACGTGGCAAAGTCGCGGAAATACAGCTCATCGGTGTCTGCGTCCCGTACCTCGACGACCATCATCTTTGCATCCCGCAGCTGATACAGCTCGATGTCGTCGATGGCGTCAAAATAGCCGTCGCCGTTGGGGGAGATGGTCAGATTGCCCTCCTTGTGCGCCGTCTGCGTGTCGGCAGAGGTCGGGTCGAAGATATTCTGGCCCAGGTTCAGCCAGCCCACCACCTCATAGCCGTTGATGATCGCGCTGCCCAGCAGGGACGGGAACCAGGTGTAGTCGCCGTCCTCCCAGGGGTTGTCGCCGTCGGTCCACAGCGTGGAATCAAAGATGGGGGCCGCCGTCCAGTCGCCCAGAAACGCCAGGTAGGGCAGGCCAATGGAGGGCTCATCCCCACCGCTGGTGAGCATGATAAAGCCCTCTATGTACGCGCCGTTGGGGAAGAGGCTGCGCAGATCCGCGATCTCAGCTGCCGTCAGCTGGATGCTCTTGTTGACGGTGACGCTGCCATTTGCCGGAACTGTCACGCTGCCCAGATCCACCGTTTTGATAAGCGCGTCGCTGTCCAGCACGAAGGTATGGCCGCCCTTCTCCTCCGTATCCGGGCGCTGCACCGCCGCTTCCATAGCATAGGTGACCGCCGTATTGGTCAGGTTGTTGACCTGGAAGGAGAGCGCATAGCGGCCCGTCCAGTCCGGATCGTCCAGCAGCTCCAGCTTGCCCACCGGCTGACCCTCCACGGAGATGTAGGCCGGCGTCGCAATGGCCGCGCCCACGTCCACCAGCCCCGCGCCCTGACGGCGGGGGGAGTAGTAGGCGCCGCCGTCCTCCTGCATCTGGGGCACGGCGGTGCTGACCAGCAGGTGGTTGGTCAGGTCCGCGGCGGCGGCGCCGGAGGCCTTCCCGCTCTCCTGCACGTACTGCCGCACCAGGGCCGCCAGACCGCTCATGTGGGGCGCCGCCATGGAGGTGCCGCTCATCATGGCATACGCGCCGTCGTAGTCGTCATAGCAGCCCGATCCCCCGCGGTAGCTCGTATCAAAGACGGTGGACCAGATGTTGCCGCCGGGGGCGGTGATCTCCGGCTTCAGCTCCAGGCCGGGGCCGGCGCCCCAGGAGGTGAAGGAGGACATCTCCCCGCCGTCGGCGTAGGGGACGATTTCGTCCTCCTGGTTCACATACCGCAGGGTCACCTTCTTGCCCGCAGAAACTGCCGCAACCATCGCGTCGCCGTCCGCCTTGGAGATAGCGGCGGAGGTGATGGACGCTTCCCCAACGCTCATGTTGAGAAGCTCGCCCTCTACGTTGTCATAGATGATGACGCCTTTGACGCCGCCATACACCATTTGTCCCTGCTGATAGTCCTGCCAAACGAAGCTCTGCGCATTGCTGACCTTGTCCGCAAAGCTGAGCTCCCCCCGCTGCACCAGGGCAATACCGGTCTTTCCCCCCTCATAGCCGCTGGCCCGGAAACCGGCGTCGTAGTAATCCTGCCATGTCCCCACACCGCCCACGGGAATAATCTCAATGCCGTCCACCGGCATTTTTTCCTGAGCAAAGGTGGACCTCATCGCCACGTCATATGGGTCCGTATAAGCGGCCTTATGGTCCGTACCGTCGCTCCATACCAGGGTCATCTGGGAGTTCACCGTATTATTGATGGACGCCACGGAGATATTGGAGGAATAGATTGCCGGGGAGGACATCATGGTAATGTCCGGGTCCTCGGCGAGGTTGTAATCGCCCCGCGCATTGTTCGTGCTGGAGTAGGCGCTGTTGCCAGCGGAGGTCATCAGGATGAGCCCTGCGGCCTCCAGCTTCTCATAGACCTCGGCCTGGGGGGTGTCGTCATGGGCAAAACCGTTGTCGGAGCCCAGGCTCAGGTTGACCACGTCCGCGCCCAGAATCAGCGTATCCTCCAGGGCGTTCATAATGGCGGAATCCGTCGCGCCGCCGCCCTCGTCGGCGAACACCTTCATAATCATCAGCTGCGCGTCAGGAGCCACGCCGGAGAACTTGACCGCCCCATCCTCCGTCTTGACATAGCCCGCAACCGTGCCGGCCACGTGGGTGCCGTGGTTGTTTCCACCCTGGCCGGGGTAGACGTTGACGTCGCCGCTGATGATGGTGCCGTACTCGTCCGCATCCCCCGCATAGTCGAAGGCGTAGGGGACCTTCCGGTTCTTGTACGCCGCCTCATCCACCGCGCTGGGGCTGGTCAGGGTGTGGGCTTTCAGGGTATGCTTCTTCAAAAGTGTTTCGATACTCGCCTGCGTATACCGCAGTTCGGAATCGTCAAACTCCGATTTGAACGATCCCTCACGGAACGCCTCATGGGTGCGGCGGATGCCCGTCACATTGCCGCCAACGCCGTCATCCCAGAAGCTGGCGTACTCCAGATCCAGCCCGGTGTCCACCACCGCCACCAGCATTCCCTTGCCGGTGTAGCCCGCGCCCCAGGCCTCGCCCAGCTCGACCATGTCGTAGCTGAAGCCCGCGTTTCCGGCGCCGTCAAGGACCGGCTCCGGCGCCGCGTAGGTATGCTCCACATAGGCCCGCTTGACGCCGTCAAGGTCCCGAATGGCGGACAGCGCCCCATAAGGGACCTGGATGGCCATACCGTTGATGACGGCCGTCCACTGCGCGAGAACCTTCACGCCCTCACTCCGCGCGCTGTAAGCGCGGAGTGAGGAGGCCTGCAGGCCTCCGATCTGCCAGAGCAGATCCTCCTGCTGCGAAAGCATCTCCTCGGAAGCCGCCTGTACCTCCGGATCCTCCAGGAACTGGGACACCGCCTCGCCGGCGGTGACGCCGTCACCGGCAAAATATCCCGGATGGTAGTAGTCCAGCAGGGACGGGCTCTCCAGCTGGACGATCACCGTTACGATGTCGCCGTCATCGTACAGCCGCTGGGCAGCCGGCTGCCGTCCACCGGACAGCTCCGCCGTGTCCAGGCGGGACACATCGGCCAGCTCAACGGCCTCGGCCACCGTGTCTGACCGTTCGCTCTCGCTCGCCATTGCCGCCGGCATAAGGCCCAGCAGCATCGCCAGAGACAACACCACGGCAAGTAGTTTTTTCATAGGCTATACCCTTCCTCTCGCGGCAGGCCGCCGCAGTATTTCGCAGAAAGACATATACGTATAGAATTGTTTTTGTTCTATGTCTATATGTCATTCTTTTTGCTATTTTATAGGATTTTTGTCATCCTGTCAAGATATAACCGCAAGAAATGCGGGCAATGGGGGGACCGGGCGGCCGCCCGGCCTGAAATTTGACAGAAGCGCTTTTTTGTGCAATACTGTAAAAAACGGCTGTCCGCGCCCACCCGCAGCGGCGGAGGCTCAGCCGGATATAGAAGAGGTGTTCCATGGATTATCAGCCTACTCCCAACCTTTTGCTGGAGGCCCTTGCCTATCTGGGGCGCAAAGCCGGCGGGTATACCGGGCAGTACATCGCCAACCGGCTGCAGCTGCACGGCGTGATGGATCTGTCGCCCTTCTGGGCGGACTTCGCCCCCGTCAAACGGCTGAGCGAGCTGCTGGACGCCCGCGTCAGGGTCCCCCAGCAGCAGCTGACGCGGCTGTTCGCCAACCTCCCCGGTTTTCCCTACAGCCCCATCGGCGCATACTCCGTCGCCTTTTTGATGTTTTACCCCGTGCTGACCCGGTACGACGGCGACTTCTCCGCGCTGCTGGACGAAATGCGCGCCTTCTCCCCGGAGCACATCACCCGGCAGCTGATGTTCTCGCTGGAGCTGAACGACACCGCCGGCGACCCGGCGGGGCGCTTCATGGCCGGCATCCAGGCTCTGGACATTCCTTCGGACAGCAAGCTGCTCCTGGTGGACAGCCTCCACCGCTACCGCGCCTTCCTGGAGGAGGCGGCGGCGTGCCTGGCCCCGCTGCTGGCGGAGCTGGAGGCCCAGGGGGAGGCGCTGGGCGGCGTCCTCCGCCCCTTCAGCGAGCAGGTGGCCGCGGAGGGACCGGAGGCGTATCTGCGGCATGCCTCCAGTCTGTCCCCGGCGACGGTCCGGGGCCTGCGGCCGTTTTTGTTCGGCTTGGACACCAACTTGACCGTAGAACCCTTCTCCGCCCAGGAGCGGGGCGGGCTTCTGGTATACGGGGGCACCCTGCGCCAGTGCATTCTCACCCGGCTGTCCAGCGCCAGGGACGAGGCCACGGCGGTCTACGAGGCCATCAAGCTGCTGGGCGACCGGACCCGGTTCGACATCCTCCTCTTTTTGCGGGACCGCGCCGCCTACGGCCAGGAGCTGTCCGACCACTTCGGCCTGGCGCGCAACACGATCCATCACCACATGAGCAAGCTGGCCAGCGCGGGCCTCGTCACCTGCACGGTGGATGGGAACCGCGTGTACTACACCGTGGACAAATCCGCAGCGGACAGGCTGCTCATCCGGCAGCGGCAGCTGCTGATCGGCGGCCACTGGCCGGCCGGTCACCTGACATAACAGCCCATTTCCGTCAACGAATACGCCGAATACGCCCCTCGCCGCCTCCGGCGGCGAAGAAAGGATCACCAGCTATGACAACACAGGAAATCTTAAAGGCCGCCCGCGCCGCGCGCCCCGCGCTGTACAGAGCCGGCACAGAACAAAAAAACACCGCCCTGCGGGCGATGGCGGAGGCGCTGTGGGAGGACCGGTCCGCCATTCTGGCGGCCAACCGGGGGGATATGGAGGCCGCGCGGGACCACATCGGCCCGGTGATGCTGGACCGCCTGGCCCTCAGCGAGGAACGCATCGCCGCCATGGCGGACGGGGTGCGTCAGGCGGCGGACCTGCCGGACCCGGTGGGCCGGGTCCTGAAGCGGGTGGAGCGGCCCAACGGGGTGGTGATCGAGCGGGTCAGCGTCCCCATGGGGGTCATCGCCATCATCTACGAGAGCCGGCCCAACGTGACCAGCGACGCGGCGGCTCTGGCCGTCAAGAGCGGGAGCGCCTGCGTCCTCCGGGGCGGGAAGGAGGCCTTCCGGTCCGCGGGGGCCGTTGTGGAGGCCCTGCGCAAGGGGCTGGAGCAGGCGGGCCTGCCCCGGGAGCTGGTGAGCCTGGTTCAGGACACCACCCGGCAGAGCGCCCGGGAACTTATGACCGCCGTGGGGCTGGTGGACCTGCTGATCCCCCGCGGGGGAGCGGGGCTCATCCGCTCCTGTGTGGAGAACGCCCTGGTGCCCTGCATCCAGACCGGCACCGGCATCTGCCACGTGTACGTGGACGCGGCGGCGGACCTGGAGATGGCCCTGAACATCATCGACAACGCCAAGACCAGCCGGCCCAGCGTGTGCAACGCCCAGGAGGTCTGCCTGGTCCACCGGGACATCGCGGAGGCCTTCCTCCCCCGGCTGAAAAAGCGGCTGACGGAGGACCGGGCGGCCGGCGGGCTCACCCCGGTGGAGCTGCGGCTGGACGAGCGGGCGGCGGCTGTCATCAGCGGCACGCCGGCGGGCGAGGGGGATTTCGACACGGAGTTTCTGGACTACATTCTGGCCGTGGCCGTGGTGGACGGAGTGGAGGCCGCCGCCGCCCACGTCTCCGCCCACTCCACCGGCCACAGCGACGCCATCGTCACCGCCGACCGGGCCGCCGCCGAGACCTTCCTGACCCTGGTGGACAGCGCGGCGGTGTACTGGAACGTGTCCACCCGCTTTACCGACGGCGGGGAGTTCGGCCTGGGCTGCGAGATGGGCATCTCCACCCAGAAGCTCCACGCCAGGGGCCCCATGGGCCTGGAGGAGCTGTGCTCCTACAAGTACGTCGTCACCGGCAGCGGGCAGATCCGCTGACACCGGCAGAGCGCCGCCCGGCCGCAATATGCGGCCGGGCGGCGCTTCCTCCTCCGGCTATGCCAGCGGATCATAGGCCGCCGTGTTCTCCTCCCGGGGCTCCGTCTGGATGACCTCGTCCACGCAGGGCATCTGGGGGTCCTGGGGCTCCCAGGCGATGGCGTCGTCCTCATTCGCCGGGACCACCCCGCCGGGCTGGATGGCATGGGACACGGCGGGCTCCTCCGCCCCGCCGTCCACAGCGGGGACCTGCCCCGCCAGGACCAGGATGGCGTCGTCCGCCGGGTCCAGCTCCGCCAGCCGCCGCAGGGCCTCGTCGGTGACGGAGGAGAGGGTCAGCTCCACCTGCCCTGTCTGCTCGTTGACCCCGCAGCCCACGGCCAGCCCCAGCTCGCTCATGGACCGGAAGGCCTCGTCCTGGAGGCGGCGGAGCTCGCCCAGGCCGTACCGGCTGCTGCCGAAGCCCACCTGGTCGCTGCCGGCCCAGTCCTGAATCTGGAGGCACAGCGCCTTATCGTCCCCCTCGCGGCTGTACGCGTCCACGATGTTGACGATGAGCCCCCCGTGCCCGTCGATATAGGCCCCGCCGTACCACGCCGGGTAGGCGTCCGGGCCGTAGTCCGCCTCAAACCGGGCCATGAGATTCTGGTAGGCCGCGACGGCCACGCTCTGATCCACGCCCTCCTCCGGGGCCAGGCCGGTGTTCACCGCCAGCCCCTCCCCTTCGGAGAAGTCCAGCAGGGCCTCCAGGGACCGGTCCCCGGTCTCCTCTGATAAATGGATAAATTTCCACCACTTGGCCCAGGTCATCTGCCAGCCGGCGGCCAGATAGGCCTCCGCGTCCTCCTGGGAGAGCCCCGCCTCCCGCATGGCCTCCGTCAGCTCGGAGGGGGCCATGTCCATGTCTTGATCCCCCCTGCCGGCGTCGGTGCTGTTCTCCTCTGCCGCCGCGTCCTCCGCCGGCCAGCAGGCCGCGTCCCCTGCCGCCACGTAGCTGTGGGGTTTTTGGACCTCCGCCGCGACGCCGGGGCGGAAGCCCTCCACGATCTCCCGCCAGCTCAGCCGGCCTGAGACCGCGCCGTACACCGGTGCCGCCAGGATCACCGCCGCGCAGGCGGCCGCGGCGATCTGCCGTCCTCTGGGGACGGTCCGCCGCCTCCCGGCGCGCAGCTTCTCCGTCAGGGCGGCGCGGGCCCCCTCGCTGGGGCGCAGCTGCGCCTGCATGGAGCGAAACAGCTCCTTATTCATCGAAAAAATCTCCTTTCAGCAGCTCCCGGAGCCTGTCCCGCCCCCGGCTCAGGCGCATGCGCACCGTACCGGGGCGCAGGGAGAGAGCCCTGGCGATCTCCCCGGTGGACAGCTCCTGGAAATAGAAGAGGTAGATGGGCAGGCGGTAGGCCTCCTCCAGGGCTTGGACGGCCTCCCACACCAGCTGCGCCTCCCCCTCCTGAAACAGGGCGGGGGCCTCCTCCCGCTCCGACAGCGGGACGGTCTTCCTCCGCCATGAGGAGGCCGTGTACCGGCGGCTGATGTTCACCGTGGTCCGCAGCAGCCACGCCTTCCGGTGCTCCTCGTCCTTAAACTCCTTCCCTGACTGGTGACAGGCCCAAAAAACCTCCTGGAACACGTCGTCGGCATCCGCCGCCGAGCCGGTCCTCGCCAGGGCCAGGCCGTACACCATATTCTGATAGCGGTCAATGATCTCCTCGATTCCGCCGCCCGCGCGCTGCGGCTGATCGCTCATAGGCACGACCTCCTTTCACCGGTAACTCACAGCAGAGGGGCGAATTGTCACAGCATCGGACAAAATATTTTTCAAAAAGCCGCAGGGAAAAATCTTAGGAATATTTTAAGCCTGGAAATACCGCTTGTTTTGGCCGCCGGGATTTGCTATAATGGCGGTAACGCAGGGGGAGCGCCGCCAAAAAGGGCGGCTCCTTCCTTGCTTAGAACCTGCATTTACGACCGCCGCGCGTCCGTCCGGCGATGAATACAGGCTCTAATTCTGCAAAACAGCAGTCTCTATGGAGTGGAACATATGAAAGTTCTGATTACAACGGACTGGTACGCGCCTGTCATCAACGGCGTGGTGACCTCCGTGCTGCTCCTCCAGCGGGAGCTGGAGCGGCTTGGCCACGAGGTGCGGGTGGTGACCCTGTCCAACAGCCTGCACAGCTATAAGGACGGCCCCGTCTACTACATGGGTTCCGTCAGCGCCGGAAAAATTTACCCAGGCGCCCGCCTGCGGATCAGCCAGAAGCACAGCATGATGCGGGAGCTGATGGCCTGGCGGCCCGACGTGATCCATTCCCAGTGCGAGTTCAGCTCCTTCCGGGTGGCCTACGCCCTGTCCAACCGGCTGGGCATCCCTATTATTCACACCTACCACACGGTCTATGAGGATTACACCCACTATTTCTCCCCCAGCGTGCGGGTGGGGCGGTATGTGGTGTCCGCCTTCTCCCGGTGGATCTGCCGCCACGCCGCCTGCATCGTGGCCCCCAGCCGGAAGGTGGAGCTGCTGCTGCGGAACTACAACGTCCGCGCCCCCATCCAGGTGATTCCCACCGGGGTGGATCTGAGCGCCTACCGGGAGACGCCGGCGCAGGGGCGGCTGGAGGAGCTGCGCCGCCGCTGGCACATTCCGGAGGACCACACCATCCTGCTCTACTTAGGCCGCATGGCCAAGGAGAAGAACCTGGAGCGGCTGATCGACCAGATCGCCGCCGCCGGCCGGCGGGACGTAACCCTGCTGCTGGTGGGCGACGGACCCGACCGGGAGGCCGCCCTGGACCGCGCCCTGGAGCGGGGGGTGGACGTGATCTATACCGGCATGGTGCCCCACAGCGAGGCGCCGGACTACTACCGTCTGGGGGACATCTTCGTCACCGCCTCCACCAGCGAGACCCAGGGGCTGACCTACTTCGAGGCCCTGGCGGCGGGGGTGCCGGTGCTGTGCCTGCGGGACAGCTGCGTGGACGGCGTGGTGGAAAACGGCGTCAACGGCTGGCAGTACGAGGACGGGGCGGACTTTGCCGCCCGGCTGTCCGCCTTCTGCGGCGACAGCGGCCTGCGCCGGCGGATGCGCCAGGCGGCTCTGGCATCGTCAGAACAGTTCTCCGCCGAGGCCTTCGGACGGGCGGCGGAGGCGCTGTACCGGTCGGTTGCGCGAGAGGAGCTGGCGGCGGTGGTGAACCGCTGACGCGAGGCCCGCCCGGCTGCACCGCAAAGCCCCGGAAGGCCGGCTTCCAACACAAACAAAAAAATTCCCCGGCAGGAAATGCGCTGAAATTTCCTGCCGGGGATTTTTTCTAAATCGCGGCCGCCCCCTGCCGGGCGTCCCGCCTATGTCTAGCTGCCGGGGACGCCGGGGACCTCCGGGGCAGACGACCCGGGAAGCGCCTCCTCTGCGGGGGCCTCCTCCCCGGTCTCCTCCGGCGGGGCGGGGAGCTCCAGGGGGGTATCGGTGCGGGCGTGGGTGGAGAAGTATGTATAACCGTAGAACTGGTCGGGCTCCAGCAGCTGGCCGTAGTAGTAGGCCATCAGCTCCGACACCGTTACCAGCTGGTAGCCCTGCTCCTGGAGCCAGGGCACCAGCACCGCCATGGCCTGGACGGTGCTCTCGTAGGTGCTGTGGAGCAGCACGATCTCCCCGTCCAGGCTGCTCAGGCCCTGGACGTAGTCGATCACCGTCTGGGCGTCCTGGCTCATCCAGTCCTGGGTATCCACGGTCCAGGTGACCACGGTGCGGCCGCTGGCGTTCTTCACCGGCTTGTTCACCGCCCCATAGGGGGGGCGGACCAGGGTGGGAGCGGCCACGCCGGCGTTCAAAAAGGCCTGATCCGCCGCGTCCAGGTCCTGGAGCATAGAGGCCTTGCGCAGCTTGCTCAGGTCCCGATGGGCGTTGGAGTGGCTGGCGATCTCACAGCCCAGCTCCGCCATGCGGGGCAGGGAGTCGGGGTACAGGGCCACGTTGCGCCCCACCTCGAAGAAGGTGGCCACGGCGTGGTGCTCCTCCAGAATGTCCAGCAGCTGGCCGGTGTAGAGCTGGTGGGGGCCGTCGTCAAAGGTCAGCGCCACCATGGGGCCGGCGGGGTCAATCACCCGGACGTAGGGCTCCTCCGGCTCCTGGGGCTCCTCCTCCGGCTCCGGGGGAGCGGGGGGCGCGGGCTCCGGCGCCTGGTTGGCGGTGGCAGTGATCTCCTCGGTCTGGAGGGGCGCGCCGCCGTCGCCGGCGGGCGGGGCGGCCCGGCCCACGCAGCCGGTGAGCAGGAGAAGCAGGGCCAGGGAGAGTGAAAAAAGACGGTTCATGGCAGGGACTTCCTTCGACAGTATTTGACAGGCTTTGTCCCTTTATTATCGCGCGAACGGACCGGAAAAGCAAGAGGAAATCCGCGCCGGAGCAGGAAAATTTTTGGCGGGGCGGCGCAGCGGCCGTGCATTCCGCAAAAAAACAGCGGGAGGTTGCACACGCACGTGCAACCTCCCCCCTGTTTTCTCCTACATATAGGGCCCCGGCCCCCGGGGCCCCGCACCAAAAACGGAAAGGAGGAATTTGTGTGCAGTATGTTGTGGGAAAAAGCGGCGTGCTGTCTCTGGGCAGACAGGGGGAGCACCTGGCCCGCCGGCTTCTGTTCACCGAGCCGGCGGACTGGGAGCGGGAGCTGGGCCCCGGCTCCGTCCAGGCCCTGGTCCAGCCGCCGGGCGGGGGCGCGGCCTACCCGGTGAGCCTGGAGCGGACGGAGGAGGGCTGGCTGTGGACCGTCACCGGAGCGGATACCGCCGCGGCCGGGCGGGGCCGGTGCGAGCTGCGGTATCTGGCGGAGGATACGGTGGTCAAGTCCCGGACCTACGGAATCTACGTGGCCGCCGCCCTGGGGAGCCCCCCGGACGGACAGCCGGGCCCCTGGCAGCGGTACCTGGACCGGGTGCTGGAGATCGGGGCGGCGGCCCAGGCCGCCGCGGAGCGGGCCCAGGCCGCTGTGGACGGGCTGGACGAGCTGAGCAATCTGGAGCTTCTGGAAATTTGGAATGGAGGAATGACACATGTCGAAAAAGTATCTCGGTGAAAACGCGGCCGCCTACCTGGTGACCCTGCTCAGGGCCGCCCTGGGGAGCAAAGCGGAGGCGACGGACCCCCGCTTTACCGACGAGCGGACCCCCACCGCCCACGCCGCCGTCCACGGCACCGCAGGGGCGGACCCCATCGCCCCGGCGGACATCGGGGCCCTGGCGGTCTCCGCCGTGGAGGACAGCCTCACCAGCGCGGACCCGGAAAAGGTCCTCTCCGCCCGGCAGGGCAAGGTCCTGGCAGAGCGCATCGCCGGCGCGGGCGCCGGGGACATGCTGAAAAGCGCCTACGACGCCGACGATGACGGCGTGGTGGACAACGCCGCCGCCCTGGAGGGCCACGGGGCGGACTACTTCGCCAGGGCCGGGGAGGCGGCGGCCTACGTGGCCGCGCAAAAAGGCCAGCCCGGCGGGCTGGCCGGGCTGGATGCGGACGGGAAGATCGGCTCCGCCTACCTGCCCTCCTACGTGGACGACGTGGTGGAGGGCTATCTCCACCAGGGGGACTTCTACGAGGACGAGGCCCACGCCGCCCCCATCCAGGGGGAGCGGGGGAAGATCTACGTGGATCTGACCACCAACCTGTCCTACCGCTACGGTGGCAGCGCCTACGTGGTCATCACCTCCTCGGACATGGTGGAGGTCTCCAACAGCGAGCTCCAGTCCCTCTGGGACGCGGCCCGGTGAGGAGGGCTGAGGGATGAAAAAATATTTGGGTGAGGCGGGCCTGGGCCGTCTGCTGTCCCTGATCCGGGCCGCCCTGGCGGAGAAGGCGGACCGGAGCGAGCTGGACGAGCAGCTGGGCGCGGTGGCCGGGGCCCTGGACGAGATCAACGGGGAGGCGGTGTGATGGGGACCATTGCGGACAAGCTGGCCCGGCTGCGCCAGACCAAGGCCGCCATCCGGGCCGCCCTGATGCGGAAGGGCCAGAGCGTGGCGGAGTCCGCGCCCTTCTCCGGCTACGCGGCCAGGATCGACGCCATCTCCACCGGCCCCGACACCTCCGACGCCACCGCCACCCCCCAGGACATGGGGGTGGGGGCCACCGCCTATGTCAACGGCCAGAAGATCGAAGGGGTGGCCAAGGTATACACCAAGACCGTCAGCTTCTCCAACCGGACGCCCTACGTGGACGCCTCCACCGGACAGTTCAAGCTCATCAGCGCCGGAGCCACCGCCAACGGCTGGCTGTTCAAGCAGGGGGGCGCGCTGGCCCTGATGACCCCTATGAGCAACCTGGGGGACGCCACCGCCGCAGATGTGCGCAAGGGCAAGACCTTTACCAGCACGGCGGGCATCAAGGTCACCGGAACGGGGAACTTCTAAAAAGGGGCGCGGGGGAAGGGCTCCAGCAGAGTCACCTGCCGGCCGTCCACCCGGAGCAGGCCCTCCTCCTTCATTTTCTTCAGCTCCCGCATCATGGCGCTGCGGTCGGTGCTGATGTAGTCCGCCAGGGCGCTGAGGGTAAAGGGGAGGGCGAAGGTGTCCCCGCCGGCGTCCAGACAGCGGATGCGGAAGTAGCACTGGAGCTTGTCCCGGATGCTGCGGCGGCTGAGGACCTCCACCCGGCGGCTGAGCCGCCGGGTCTGGTCCGCCACCAGGCGGAACATGTTCCGCACCAGCTTGCTGTGGTGGGTGCAGGCCCTTTCACAGCGCTTCATAATGTGCTCGTACTCCATGAACAGCACCTCGCTGTTCCGGTCGCTGACCACCTCCACGCAGTCCCCCAGGGTGGGGGTGAAGGCCAGGGCCTCCCCGAACACGCCCCCGGTCTCCAGCCGTTCCAGGATGGTGCGGGTGCCGGCGTAGTCAAACCGGACCAGCTCCGCCTCCCCCCGGAGGAGCACCCCCACCTCGCCCCCGGACTCGCCGTAGACGCAGATGGTCTGGCCGGGGGCGAACTCCCCCCGCCGCATGCGGAAGCATTGGATCATGGCGTCCACCTCCGCATTAGTGATGTCGTGAAAAATGGACAGGGCGCTGTACTCCATGCCGTGTCTCCTCCTCCGGGAATCCGATATATTGTGGTCTTAAGGGGTCCGCTCCACAAAATACAGAAAAATATTTTTGGAATTGTTGCCGCCGCAACATACCTCTGCCTGGGACTTATGATATACTCTCTTTACCAAAAAGTAAAGTACTATTTGCCTGACAGAAGAGAAAAGAGGACGATCACCATGATGCAAGTCAACGTTACCGGCGGAGCCATCAGCCAGCGGGAGCTGGACGCCTATATCGCCCGCGCCAACAGCCGCTACCAGGTGGGCGCGGTGCAGGCGCTGGACGTCCACGTGGACGGGGAGTATGTGGACCTCAAATACCACCTGGCCCCCCGGCCCTTCAGCCGCATCCGCCGCATCACCGGCTACCTGGTGGGGGACATGAGCCACTGGAACGACGCCAAGGCCGCCGAGGAGAAGGACCGGGTCAAGCACATCTGACCGCGCCAGCAGAAACGCACGCCAGGGGAGGCGGAAGCCTCCCGGCGTGCGTTTACACGTTGCATGATGAGAGAAAAGAGGGCTCTTCTATGCCGATCTATCTGGACAACGCCGCCACCTCCTTCCCCAAGCCCCCCGCCGTGGCCCAGGCCGTGCTCCGCTGCCTCACGGAGGTGGGGGGCTCCCTGAACCGGGGGGCCCACGCCTCCGTCCGGGAGGCGGGGCTCACGGCCCTGCTGCTGCGGGAGGGGCTGTGCCGCCTGTTCCGCCACGGCGACCCCCGCTGCTGCATTCTCACCAGCGGGAACACCATGGGGCTGAACATGGTTCTGCGGGGCTGGCTGCGGCCCGGGGACCACTGCCTGGTCAGCGCCGTGGAGCACAACGCCGTCATGCGCCCCCTCCAGGACCTGGCCCTGGGGGGCGTGACCTTCGACCGGGTGCCCTGCGACGGCGCGGGGCGGCTGGACCCGGCGGACATCGCCCCCCTCATCCGGCCCAGCACCCGGCTGATGGTCATGGCCCACGGCTCCAACGTGGGCGGCGCGGTCCAGGACGCGGCGGCGGCGGGGGCGGTGTGCCGGCGGTACGGCGTGCCCCTGGTGCTGGACGCCGCCCAGACCGCCGGGCACTGGGACGTCGATTTTACGGGCTGGGGGCTGTCCGCCCTGTCGGTCCCCGGTCACAAGGGGCTCATGGGCCCCCAGGGCGTCGGGGCCCTGCTGCTGTCGCCGGACTTCGCCGGAAAGCTGTCCCCCATCGTCGCCGGCGGCACGGGCAGCGCCTCGGACGCAGAGCGCCAGCCCCACAGCCTCCCCGACCGGTTTGAGTCCGGCACGCCCAACCTGCCCGGCATCTACGGGCTGAAGGCGGCGGTGGACTTTGTGCTGGACACCGGCGTGGAGGCCCTGCACCAACGTGAGGCGGCGCTGACCGGCCGCTTTCTGGCGGGTCTGGAGGGCCTGGAGGGCGTCCGGCTGGCGGGGCCCCGGGGGACGGAGAACCGGGCCGGGGTCATCTCCCTGGATTTTCTCCACATGGACAACGCCCAGGCGGCCTTCCTGCTGGAGCAGGACTACGGCATTCTCACCCGCTGCGGCCTCCACTGCGCCCCGGCGGCCCACAGAGCCCTGGGCACGTTCCCCCAGGGGACCGTCCGGTTCAGTCCGGGGTGGTTCACCACCGAGGAGGAGATTGACGCCGCCCTGGCGGCGGTAAGGGACCTGGCGGAATGAGGCGGCATAGCATCATCTTCAAAAAACAAAGTTGAACAAACCAACCTCCCATGATATAATCAACAGCAACCCACCCCCGGAGGCCGAAAACCATGAAACAAGCAGACAAACGCAGATCATACGGGATCATGGCCTTCACTGCCGCCTGCTGCGGCGCAATGGCCTTCGTCGAAACCGCCATCGAACCGCCCTACATTGTCAAATCCGCCATAAAGGCCGCCCTCTTCCTGGTCCTCCCCATCATCATCGCCAAGGCCGCCCATATAAAGCTCTTTGACCGCTCTTTTTCGCTCAGCCGAAAGCGTATCGCCGCACTATTGGCGCTCGGCGCCCTGCTCTACGGGGTAATCATAGGCGCCTATGCCCTGACAAGAGACCTCTTCGACTACGCCTCCCTGGTCCAATCCCTTTCCGCGGACCAAAAGGTTGACAGCGGCAGCTTCATCTGGGTCGCCCTCTACATCTCATTCTGCAACTCCTTTTTGGAGGAATTTCTATTTCGCCTCCTGTCGTTCCTTCAATTATCCAAATACACCTCGAAAAAAATCGCCTACGCTTTCAGCTCCGTCATATTTGCCGTCTACCATATCGCCATGATCGGACCGTCCTTCCCGCCTCTCCTGCTGCTGCTCGCCCTGATCGGCTTAACCGCCGGCGGCTGCCTGTTCGACTACGCCGATGACAAAGCGGGGACGATATACAATTCATGGGTGATCCACATGGCGGCGGATTTCGCCATTATGACCATATGGCATATGCATATTTAACGCGATCCCCTGCCGCCGGCCCCCTCTCCTCAAAAACCCGATAGACATCCCGGCGGAAATAGCGTATAATGGAAAAAAGACCTCCGTCCCCGCGCTGCGGGGCGGGGATGCAAGGAGGAGCAGATGAAAAAAGAGAGACTGTCCGACAGTGCGGTGGAGAAGCTGAGCCTGCCGCGCACCATCCACATGGTGCCCCTGAACACCATCAACGGCTTCGACGTGCGGCCGGGGCTCTACGAGATCAACGGCGCCACCGCCATCCCCGGCGGGGTGAACTTCACCGTCTACTCCCACGGGGCCACCTCCATCGAGCTGCTGCTGTTTGAGCGGGACGCCCAGGAGCCCTACGCCGTGCTGCCCTTCCCCCAGCACTACCGCATCGGCAACGTCTACTCCATGATCGTCTTCAAGCTGGACATTGAGTCCTTTGAGTACGCCTACCGGGTGGACGGTCCCTACGAGCCGGAGAAGGGGAAGATCTTCGACCGCCACAAGTACCTTCTGGACCCCTACGCCCGGGCCGTCACCGGCCAGAGCCGCTGGGGCGACTCCTCCCCCAGGGGCCAGCACTACAAGGCCCGCGTAGTCAAGGACGACTTCGACTGGGGGGACACCCGCCAGCCCCTGATCCCCACGGAGGATCTGCTCATCTACGAGCTCCACGTCCGGGGCTTCACCAGGGACCACTCCTCGGGCGTGGCCTACCCCGGCACCTTCGCCGGCCTCATGGAGAAGCTGCCCTATCTGGAGAGCCTGGGGGTCAACGCCATTGAGCTCATGCCCATCTTTGAGTTCGACGAGATGCAGGACTACCGGGAGGTGGGGGGCGAGAAGCTCTACAACTACTGGGGCTACAACACTGTCAGCTTCTTCTCCCCCAACACCAGCTACGCCGCCAGCACCGAGTACAACCGGGAGGGCAACGAGCTGAAAAACCTCATCCGGGCCTGCCACCGCCGGCGCATCGAGGTGTATCTGGACGTGGTCTTCAACCACACCGCCGAGGGCAACGAGCAGGGCCCCTTCTTCTCCTTCAAGGGCTTTGACAACAACATCTATTACCTGCTCACCCCCGAGGGGAAGTACTACAACTTCAGCGGCTGCGGCAACACCCTCAACTGCAACCACCCCATGGTCCACCAGATGATTATGGACTGTCTGCGCTACTGGGTGACCGCCTACCGCATCGACGGCTTCCGCTTCGACCTTGCCTCCATCCTGGGCCGCAACGAGGACGGCTCCCCCATGAACAAGCCCCCCCTGCTCCAGGCCATGGCCTTCGACCCCATCCTGGGGGACGTGAAGCTCATCGCCGAGGCCTGGGATGCCGGCGGGCTCTACCAGGTGGGCTCCTTCCCCGCCTGGAACCGCTGGGCGGAGTGGAACGGCCGTTACCGGGACGACGTGCGCCGCTTCCTCAAGGGGGACGAGGGCATGGCCCAGGCGGCGGCCCTGCGCCTGGTGGGCTCCCGGGACATCTACGAGCCCGCCAGCCGGGAGAACGCCTCCGTGAACTTCATCACCTGTCACGACGGCTTCACCCTCTGGGACCTCTTCTCGTATAACGATAAGCACAACCTGAAAAACGGCTGGAACAACACCGACGGGGCCAACGACAACAACAGCTGGAACTGCGGCGTGGAGGGCCCCACCACCGACCCCGGCATCACCGCCCTGCGCCGGCGGATGGTGCGCAACGCCTTCGCCCTGCTCATGTGCAGCCGGGGCATCCCCATGTTCCTGGCCGGGGACGAGTTCTGCAACACCCAGTTCGGCAACAACAACGCCTACTGCCAGGACAACATCACCTCCTGGCTGGACTGGACCCTGCTGGAGAAAAACGCGGATATGTTCCGCTTCTTCCAGTACATGATCCGCTTCCGCAAGGAGCACAAGGTGCTGCGCACCAACCTGGGCGGCGGGGCCTGCGGCTTCCCGGACGTGAGCTTCCACGGCGTGGAGCCCTGGCGGGACCACTTCGCGGGGCACGACCACTACGTGGGCGTCATGTTCGCCGGCTGGCAGCGGGACAGCGGCCCCCAGATCGTCTACGTGGCCGCCAACGCCTACTGGGAAGAGCTGACGGTCCGTCTGCCGGAGCTCCCCGCCTCTATGGGCTGGCTGCAGATGGCGGACACCTGGGACGAGATCCAGATGCCCCCCAGGGAGGTGGGCGGCCGCTTCGCCATCCGCCCCCGCAGCGTCAAAATTTTTGTGGGCAGCTGATCAGAAACAGGAGCGGCGCCGGAAGATCCCGGCGCCGCTCCTGTGCTGTCTATTTACCGAATCGGAATATCTTCTCGCCCTCGCTCACCATGCCCAGCTCATCCCGGGCGATGTTCTCAATAAGGGCCAGGCTCCCGCTGTTGTCCACATCCTCCTGCAGCCGCCGGTTGGTCTCCTCCAGCTCCGCCAGCCTCTGGGCGTAGACCGCCTCCTCCGCTCTGGCCGCCTGCATCTGACCGTACAGGCTGTACAGCTGGACTCCGATGCCCGCCAGCAGCGCCGCCAGAATCAGAAGGGTCAGCTTTCCGCTGGGCCGTTTTTTTTCCTGCCGGGGCTGGGCCTTCTTTTTCTCCTTAACCGGTGCACGGTTCATCTCCTCATCTCCCTCCTGGCGGGGCGGACGCAGCCGCTCGCGCCAATGTTTACCTTTCATTGTAACCCACTTCCGGCAAAAAGAAAAGCTTTTTTTGGTCCGGCGTCCACATTTTTTTCCCGTCCGCCACACCAGCTCCGCCGGCGCCAGCAGGAGCTCCAGCCAGAAATCCCACAGCGGCCGCATGGGCCGGCTGAGCAGGCAGAAGAACAGCACCCCGCCCCCCAGGGCCCCCATGAGCACGAACAGGCGCAGCTCCCCGTCCCCCGCCATGGTGAAGAGGAACAGGCCCGACACCGCCAGCACGCAGAAAAACCCGTCCAGCACCCCGCCCCACACCCGCCCCCCCAGCCGCCGCAGGGTCCGCAGCAGGTCGTAGATCAGCCCCAGCGTCCCCCCCAGCAGGATGGAGCGCAGGAACATGGCCAGCTGCTCCGATATGTAGTTGCCCAGCTCCATCAGCCGAACAGCCGCCGGAAGAGCCCGCCCTGTCCGCCGGAGGGCCCCCGGTCCTCATAGAGCAGGGTGTGGATAGCCCCGTCCACGTGGAGCTCCCCGCCGTCCAGGTTCAGCTTCCCGATGTGCAGCCCCGTGCCGCCCACCACCAGGGTGCCGGCGGTGGTGTTCATCACGATCTCCTCCTCGTCGAAGCGCTCCACCTCCTCCACCCCCGTCACCAGCAGCCGCTCCCGCCCGTCCAGCTCCAGCCGGTGCTGCATCCCGCTCAACTCCTCATAAGGCATGATCAGACCCCCCATAGTATCGTTTATCCCGGTTCTATATATATGGGAGGTCTGTCCCCGATATGACAGGCCCCTCCGTCCCCAGCCCCTCCCGCCTGAACGGGGAAAATTTTTTCTCCCCGGCGCACATCCCCGTACAACCCTCCACCGTTTCCGCCCCCCTATTGTAGGGAGCACCACCACCGCGGTAGCCAAGTCCGGAAGTAAGTGCGACCAGGCCCAGGTACCGGGCCGCGTGCGGCGGGGTCAAGAAGACCGCACAGAGCGCACCTTGACAACTGCATACCGCCCTCCGCAGCCCGCACGAAAAAAGAGCCGCTGTCAGAGACAGCGGCCCAGGCGGGTGGGATATTGGAAAGCTTCCATAAAGTATCATACACCGGCCTTCGCCCGATGTCCATAGGAAGTTTTGTCCGTTTTCAGGAACCTTTGTCGAGAGCCGTCGGCGGCGGCGCGGATTACTCAATTCCGTCCGTCTCCAGCAGTCCGTAGCCGCCGTTTTTCCGGCGGTAGACGATGCTGATGACATTCTCGGTGTTCCGGTAGACGAAGAAGTCGTGGTCCAGCAGGTTCATCTGCAAAATGGCCTCATCCACGCTCATGGGCTTGACGGCCACGTGCTTGGTGCGCACCACCTGGAACTCGGCCTCCTCGCTGACGTCAAACTCGGCGGGAACGTCGGGCGCCAGGGCCTCCTGGCGCAGGCGCTTGCTCAGCCGGGTCTTGTTCTTGCGGATCTGGCGGTCAATGGTGGAGCAGGCCGTGTCGATGGCGCCGCGCATGTCGCCGTCCCTGGACTCCTCCTGGGCGCGGAACATGGTCCCGCCGCTGGTGATGGTGACCTCCACCACGCAGCGGTGCCCCTTCTCCACCGAGAAGGTCACAAGAGCGTTGGCCTCCTCCCGGAAGTAGCGGTCCAGCTTGGAGATCTTCTTCTCGGCGTACTCCTTGATGGAGTCGTTGAGGGAAACCTTTTTGCAGGTAAAAGTGAACTTCATAAAATCGCTCCTTTCATGCTTCTCCTTTGGGGATGACCGTAGTATACCATTTTTTGGCGAGCTTGTACAGTTTTATTTTTGACAATTTGAAGCGAAGTGCTCAATTTGTCCAAAAGCGGCCCTCCTCAGAAGATGCTGAGGTACAGCTCCCGGCTCAGCCGCTCCAGCAGCTGGATGCCGGCCAGGCTGTTGCCCTTGCCGTCCAGGGCGGGGGCATAAATGCCGATACCCATGCGGGTGGGGACCACCCCCATGATGCCGCCGGCCACGCCGCTTTTGGCGGGGATGCCCACCCGGACGGCGAACTCCCCGGAGCCGTTGTACATGCCGCAGGTCATCAGGACCGCGTTGACGTAGCGGGCCAGGTGGGAGGGGAAAACCCGCTGGTTGGACACCGGCAGCCGCCCCCGGTTGGAGAGCGCCGCTCCGATGTTTGCCAGGTCCCGGCAGTCCACCCGGATGGAGCAGGCCCGGAAGTAGCAGTCCAGCACCTCCTCCACCCCGCCCTCCAGCAGGCCGTAGGATTTGAGCAGGTAGGCCAGGGCCCGGTTTTTGCTGCCGTGGCTCTTCTCCGAGCGGTACACGTCCTCATCCACGCCGATCTCCTCGTTTCCCGCCAGCCGCCGGGTGAGCGCCAGCAGGCGTTCGAACCGCTCCCCGTAGCTGTCCCCGTGAATCAGGGAGCACATGACGATGGCGCCCATGTTCACCATGGGGTTGAGGTTTCCGCTGCTCAGGGGCTGGTCCACGGCGTTAATGGCGTCGAAGGGCTTGCCGGTGGCCTCCACGCCCACCCGGCTCTGGACAGCCTCCACGCCGTTGTCCAGCAGGGCCTGGAGCAGCAGCACGGGCTTGACGACGCTCTGTATGGTAAAGGGCTTCCGGCAGTCCCCGGCCCAGCTGTGTTTTCCGTCGCAGCCGATCATGTAGATGCCCAGGCTCAAGGGGTCCCCCTTGGCCAGCTCCGGGATATACTGAGCCACCTGCCCCTGCTCCGCGTAGGGGCGGCACTCCGCCAGCAGCCTCTCCAAAAGCTCTTCCATGGCGCACTCACCTCACCAGTATTTGTCTGCATATTGCGGACATCTACAAGATACCAGCCCCGCCGCCCCCTGTCAAGAGGGAAATCCGCCGTCCCGGAGCGGTCCGCATGGGCCTCCTCCGCAGGCGGCCGCCGGGCGGGCGGAGCCGGCAAAAAGCCCGGCAAATCCCGCAAGATTTGCCGGGCCCGCAGCGCGGATTATCTGAACTTCACCGCCGTGCCGTAGGCGATCACCTCGGCGGCCCCCTGCATGACAGAGGAGGAGCCGTAGCGGACGTTGACGACGGCGTCGGCCCCCAGGGCCTGGGCCTCGTCCACCATGCGCTTGGTGGCGATCTGCCGGGCCTCGATGAGCATCTCGGTATAGCCGGTAATCTCCCCGCCCACCAGGGTCTTCATACTCGCCATGAAGTCCTTCCCGAAGTTCTTGGACTGGACGATGGTCCCCTTGACGATGGACAGGGCCTCGATCTCCCGGCCGGGCACGTGATCAATATTGAGCAGCAGCATCTTCTTCTCCTCCTTGAATCTCTTTCAGTCTTGTTTGTAAGCTGACCCAGATAAGGGGAATACTCCCCAGATCCAACACAACCGCCACCAGCAGCAGCTTCGACAAAAAGCCCGCCGGGTCCAGGCTGGCGCGCAGCCACAGCAGCACCGCCGCCGCCGCCAGCCGCATCACCCCGGAGGACGCGGCCCCCCAGAGGGCGCTTTTGCGCCGCCGGGCCTGGGAATCAGTATTTTTTGGCCTCATCCTCTTCCCCTCCGTCGATCTCCCGGAGCCGCTGGGCCATGGCGCACAGCACCCCCAGGATCACCGCGCCGCCCGCCAGGGCGTACAGCAGGAAGAAGGGCACGACGGCGGCCGCGTCGCTGGCCCCCATGAGCCCCGCCGCCGCGGCCATCATCACCACCAGCGGCCCCACGTACAGCACCACCAGAACGGCGGTGACAATAGGAGCGATCTTCTTTTTACCCTTTCCCATATTGGAACATCTCCTTTCATGCTTCTCCAGCACTCCGCTATTGAGCAAACAGGGTCCGGTATTGCTTTAGAACCTGTATTCACAGGCGTTTGACGCCGTCTGGCCGGGTCTTTTTCCGCCCTGCTGCGTTAAAAAATCTTGAAATACACAAAGTATTCCTGCGATTTTTTGCCTTGCAGGGCGACAAAATCCCTCCCCCATCCGCCATCCCCCGCCTATGAATACTGGTTCTTAGTATTGCTTCGCGTCGTCGATCTCGCCCTTTCCGATCTCCTTGACCCGCTGGAACAGGGCCAGCAGAACCCCCACAATCAGAAGGCCGGGGCCGGCCATCAGCACGGCGGTCAGGGCCGGGGGCGGGGCGGCGGCGGGGTCGTACAGAATCCCCCAGGCCAGCAGGCCCATCAGCGCCCCCAGCAGAACCACCGCCACCGCCGCGATGGCCACCGGGGCCACGTAGCGGATGCGCACGTCCTGGCGCTGCCGGTTCTGGAAGGACGCGCCGGACTGCTCCAGCCGCTCCATCTCCGCCAGCACGTCCTCTGCGTCCAGCTCCCCCAGGGGGATCTCCCGCTCCTGGAGCAGGCGGCACAGCCGCACCGCCTCGTCGATGTTCTGCCGGTCCCGCTCCAGGGTGACCAGGTGGCGGCGCATGCCGTCCCCCACGGTCTGCTTCCCCTCCTGCATCCGGCGGATCTCCTCGATGGGGAGCCCCAGCTTCCGCAAAAGCTTGATCCGGCGCAGCTCCTCCACCTCGGCCTGGCCGTAGTCCCGGTAGCCGTTCTCGCTGTTCCGGACGGGGCAGAGCAGGCCCTTCTCCTCGTAGAAGCGGATGTTCTTCTTCGTGATGCCCACCAGGGCCTCCACCTCGTTGATCTTCAAACCCGACACCTCTCTTTTCACCCCCTATTCTACACCCTCCACCAGGGGGAAGGTCAAGTCATTTCCGGATTTTCCTCCAAATTTTTATACACCCGCGCCGCCAGCACAGCCGCCAGCAGGGCGCACAGGGCCACCAGCAGCTCCGTGGCCGCGATGGGGATGCGCGCGCCGGCAATGACAGTCACGAAATCTGCGGCGAAGTGGAGCAGCACGGCGGCGGGGAACAGCCACCGCCTCCCCCGCCCCGCGGCGGCGGCGAAGACCAGCACCGAACAGGCCATGTGGAGGGTTATGGCCCCCACGCGCTCAAACCCCGCCCACAGGAAGGCGGAGACAGGAACGGCCGCCAGGGGCTCCAGGGCGGCGGTGATCTCCGGGGGCAGGGCGGCGCCGCTCTGCAGAAGGGCCAGCAGCACCAGGTTGCTGAGGTACGTCACCCCCAGCAGGAGGAAGGCCTCGCCGCCGCCGTGGCCGATGCCGTAGGCCAGGGCGGTGATCCGCTCCCGCCGGCGGCGGAGCATCAGCCGGAAGGCCAAAAGCCGCCCGGTCTCCTCGAAAATCCCCGCCGCCAGGCCGGCGTAGAGGGCGTAGAGCCAGATGTTTCCCCGGATGGCCGCCCCCAGGGGGGAGCCCAGCACCAGCTGGTGGAACATCGCCTCCAGCACCAGGGCGAAGAGGAAGAAGGTCCCCACCCCCGTCCAGAAGGCCCCCCAGCGCCCGCCCCGCCGGCGCAGCAGGAGCATCACCCCCAGGGGAACTACGGCGGTCAACACCGCCAAAAGGCCCATGACGATCATTGTACCCGTACCGACCATATGTATGTCTCTCCTCTCTGTTCTGTGCAGGCCGGCCTCCCGGCAGGCCTGTGCAGAGCTTTTTTACACCCTCCACCAGGGGGAAGGTCAAGAGATTTCAGAAAATTTCTCAAAAAATTTTACCCTCCACCGGCTGGTATGCCCGGCCGGAGGGTGATATACTGTGGAAAAGGAGGTGAGGGCGTGGACGACATCGAAGGACGGCTCACCCGGGCGGCTTACCCGCAGTATCCCATCGTGAACAGGTAACGGAACGTACAGGCCGCGCGCACCGGCACGCGGCCTCGGCAATCTGACAAGTCAGGAGGTTCTATGTACCGTTATCTGTTCATAAAGAAAGTTCCTGTGATCCTATACGCCATCCTCGCCCCCGCCAGCGCCCTCTGCTCTGTGGTGACGGCCGCCGCCATGGCCGCCGCCGTGGACTACGGGACACACGGGGAGCTGGACCAGATCTGGATCTACGCCCTCTTTTTCGGGGCCTACATCCTGTTGGATTTCCTGGTGGATACGGCGGCCCGGCTGGTCCGCCACCGGCTGGTGGAGCAGGTCATGACCGCCCTGCTCTCCGACGTTCACCACAAAATCATCCGCCTGCCCGCCGCCGTGTTTGCGCGGCGGAACACGGCGGACTACATCGCCAACCTGACAGCGGACATGGACGTGCTCCGGGGCAGCTACTTTTCCGTTCTGCTGGAGCTGTATATGACCATGATCCGGCTGGCGGCGGCGACAGGCGTTTTATTCTGGACCAACGGGCTGCTGGGAGCCTTCGTGCTGGCCAACGTGCTGCTTCAGACCGCCGTCCCCCTGCTCTTCGCCAAAAGGCTGGAGCTGGCGGGCCGGCGGTACTCCGACGCCCAGGAGCGGCACCTGGTGGCCATGAAGGAGAGCCTCGCCGCCTTCCTGACCGCCAAGACCTTCCACATAGAGGACAGAATGAGTGCGCGCTACGCCGCCGCCATGGGCGCCGCGGAGGCGTGCCGCCGGAGGACCAACGCCCTGAAGGCCGTCAGCAGCAACGTGTCCTTCATTTTTTCTCGGATCACCCACCTGGGGGTCTTCCTGTTCGGGGGGGCGCTGACCCTGGCGGGGGTGCTGTCCACCGCCCAGGTGGTGGCCGCCTCCCAGCTGATTGTCTACATCAGCAGCCCCATCTACACCCTCAATGCCAACCTGGCGGACCTGCGGACCGCGCGGGTCTCCGCCCAGAAGCTCCGGGAGCTTCTGGACCAGCCGGAGGACCTGGGGGGCGATGAGAGGCCGGCGCGCCCCGGCGGGGCGCTGGAGGTGCGGGACCTCTCCTTCTCCTACGGGCAGAGGGCGGTGCTGTCCCACGTCTCCTGGACCTTTCAGCCCGGCGGGAAATACCTGCTGACGGGGGCCAGCGGCGGCGGGAAGTCCACGCTGCTCTCCCTGCTGGCGGGGCTGCGGGGGGACTACCGGGGGTCCATCACCCTGGGCGGGACGGAGATGCGGCAGCTGTGCCGGGAGAGCGTCTCCGGGAGCGTCTGCGTGATGACCCAGGAGCCCTTCGTGTTCGACGACACCCTCTACAACAACGTGGCCCTCTGCGCCCCCATGGAGGAGGAGCGGGTGGTCCGGGCCCTGGAGGAGGCGGGGCTGGGGGCGTTCCTGGCCGCGCTGCCCGAGGGGCTCCGGACCAGGGTGGGCGAAAACGCCGCCGGGATGTCGGGGGGCGAGCGGCAGCGGCTGGTGGTGGCCAGGGCCCTGGCCCGCCGGACGCCGGTGCTCCTGCTGGACGAGGCCACCTCCCACCTGGACCCGGACACCGCCGGGGGCATCGAGCGCACGGTCCTGGGGCTGGAGGGGGTCACTGTGGTCCTGGTGGCCCACAACGCCACCGAGGAGGCGGAGCGGCTGGCCGACGCGGTGCTGGAGCTGCGGGACGGGAGAATCGGCCTGCGGGGATAGGCGGATTCCCCTGAAACGAGAACGGGCGGCCCGGCGGCATATTGCCGCCGGGCCGCTTTGTGTGATTTTGAAGGGGGCGGAGGCTTCCGGGCGCGTCAGGCCAGAAGCGCCTCCAGCTCCTCGATCAGCTCGCCGAACAGCGCCAGGGCGTCGTTCACCGGCTGGGGCGTGGACATGTCCACGCCGGCCATCTTCAGCAGGGACACGGGGTCGGTGGAGCAGCCGCCGGAGAGGAACTTCAGATAGTCCCGCACCGCCGGCTCGCCGCCCTCCAGAATCCGCTTGGACAGGGCGATGGCGGCGGAGAAGCCGGTGGCGTACTGGTAGACGTAGAAGTGGCGGTAGAAGTGGGGAATCCGGGACCACTCCATCTCGATCTCCTTGTCCGCCACCACGCCGTCCCCGTAGTAGAGCCGGTTGAGCTGGTAGTAGATTGCGCACAGGCCATCCGCCGTCAGGGCCTCGCCGGTCTCCGCCAGCTGGTGGATCTTCAGCTCGAACTCCGCAAACATGGTCTGGCGGTACAGGGTGGTGCGGAACTGCTCCAGGAAGTAGTTGATGAGCACCGCCCGCTGCTTCTTGTCCGTGGTCCGCTTCAGCAGATACTGCATCAGCAGGGCCTCGTTGCACGTGGAGGCCACCTCCGCCACAAACAGCACGTATTCGGCATAGACCGGGGGCTGGTTCTTGTCGCTGAGGTAGGAGTGCATGGCGTGGCCCATTTCGTGGGCCAGGGTGAACTCGCTGTTGAGGGTCGGCTTGTGGTTGAGCAGCACGAAGGGGTGGACAGGGCTGCCGATGGAGTAGGCCCCGGAGCGCTTGCCCTCGTTCTCGTAGACGTCCATCCAGCGCTGCTCGAAGCTGGAGGAGAGCACCTGGTGGTACTCCTCCCCCAGGACCTTCATGGCCTCCAGCACCTCGTCCCTGGCCTGGGAGAAGGGGATGACCTGGTCGGCCTCGGGGAGCATGCTGGCGTAGATGTCGTACATATGGAGCTCGTCCAGGCCCATGGCCTTCCTGCGCAGGGCCATGTAGCGGTACATCTTGTCCAGGTTCTGGTGGACCGCCTCCAGCAGGTTGTGGTACACCGCCTCGGGCACCTCCACCGGGTGGAGGGCGCTGGCCAGGGAGCTCTCGTACTTCCGGGCGCGGGAGAAGAAGATGGACTTGCGCACCTCGGCGTTGAGCATGGCCGCCAGGGCGTTGCGGTTCGCGCCGTAGACACCGTAGAAGGCCTTGAAGGCGTTCTCACGCAGCACCCGGTCGCCGCTCTCCATCAGGGAGATGTAGGAGCCGTTGGTCAGGGCGTGCTCCCTGCCCTGGCTGTCGGCGACGGAGGGGAAGCGCATGTCCGCGTCGTGGAAGCTGTTGAAAATGTTGCCGGGGCTCCGGCCCACCTCGCCGGCGGAGGCCAGCAGGTTCTCCTCGGCGGGGGAGAGGATGTGGTCCTTCTCCAGCCGGGCCTTGGTGAGGAAGCGGCGGAACTTCTCCAGCTCCGGTTTCCGGGCGTAGAAGCCGTCCAGGGTCTCGTCGGGGATGGCCACCAGCTCGGGCCCCTCAAAGGCGGAGGCGCTGCTCAGCTCCACCAGGAAGCTGAGGCAGCGGCCCTTCATGGCCTGGTAGCCGGGGTTCGCGGTGTCCTCGTCCAGGCGGATGAAGGCGTAGACAAAGAGGGACTCCACCCGCCGGTTCACGCTCTCGTTGAGAACCAGATAGTCGTACAGGGTCTCGGCCGACTCGCCCAGCCGGCCCCGGTAGGCGCTCAGCTGCTCCGGCAGCTTCTGGCAGGCCTCCAGCTCCGCCGACCAGGCCTCGTCGCTGGGAAACAGGTCCGTGACGCTCCAGCAGTTGGACGCGTCCTGCTCGCTGCGCTTCAAAATCTTCTCCATAGTGTCCTCCTCGTTCATGTTCCGGCCGGGGGCCGGACTGTATAGAGGTATCTTATCACAGTTTTCCGCCGGGGACAATCATTTTCTCCGAAAAAAACAGGCGGAGACGGACATCCGCCGGGCAGTCCGCCATTTTGCGGCTTGACTTTTCCACCGGCCAGGAGATATACTGCAACATATCCCATGACTGAGGAGCTTTTCCATGAATATCTACTTGACCATCCTTTTCATCACCACCCTGACCGGCGTGGGCGGGCTGGCCCTGGGCGGCTGCCTGGCGGCGGCGGTCCACAGCCCCTCCGACCGGGCGGTGAGCCTGCTGCTGCGCTTCACCGCCGGGGTCATGCTCAGCGTGGTGTGCTTCGATCTGGTGGGGGACGCCATGGAGGGCGGCGGGGCTCTGCCGGTGCTGTGCTGGCTGGCCATCGGCTTTCTGTGCACCTACCTGCTCAACTGCTGGATCGACCGGCAGGCCCACCACTCCCACTCCCACGGCCACGCCCACGGCGGCCACGGGGAGGACCACGCCCACGGGGAGGATGCAGACCACGCCCACGGCGGCGTCCGCCTAGGGCGCGACAACGGGGCCCCCTGCGCCTGCGGCCACCACACCCTGCACACAGCGGGGCTGGTGCTGGCGGCGGCGGTGGCGCTGCACAACATGCCGGTGGGGATGGCCATCGGGGCCACCTTCGCCGCCCCCGCCCAGGCGGCGGGACACGGCGGCGTGCTGGCGGCCCTCATCATCGGCCTGCACAACATCCCCGAGGGGATGGCCATCGCCGCGCCCATGCTGTCCGGGGGCTCCCGGCCGGCGGGCGCCGCCGGCGTGGCCGCCCTCAGCGGCCTGCCCACCATCCTGGGCGCTCTGCTGGGCTACTCCGCGGGAGCCATGAACCCGCTGCTGCTGACCGTCTCCCTCAGCTTCGCCGCCGGGGCTATGCTGTACGTCATCTTCGGTGAGCTGCTGCCCGAGGCGGAGCATCTGTGGCAGCACAAGCTCAGCGGCGTGGCCACCATGCTGGGAATGCTGCTGGGCATGGCGCTGATCTTCGGACACAGCCACTGAAATATGGCAGGAAATTCTTGGCGCTATTTTGCCGGCGGATCTTTATTTGTTCACAATTGCCCGCTATACTGGAATAAACGCTGATAGAAATGAGGTCCTCTCCATGCGGAACTTCTTGTATCGGATGAGCAGCTCCCTGGCCCGGTTTATGTACGGCCGCAACGGCGCAGACCAGCTCAACACCGCCCTGCTGGCCCTCTATCTGGTCATCTGGCTGCTGGAGGTGCTGCTGGCCCGGCAGGCCCTGGCGGCGGGGATCCTCAATATGCTCTCCCTGCTGCTGGCGGCGGTGGTGATCTTCCGCATCTTCTCCAAAAACCTGCCCCGGCGGCGGGCGGAGAACCAGCGGTTTCTGGGCTGGTGGCTCCCCCTCAAGGGCCGCCTCCAGGGGGCCCGGCAGCGCCGGAGAGACAGGGAGCACCGGTATTTCACCTGCAAGAGCTGCGGCGCCATCTGCCGGGTGCCGGCGGGCAAGGGGCGCATTGAGATTACCTGCCCCAAGTGCGGCGGCAAGATCATAGGGAAGAGCTGATCCATCGGAAAAAGGGCGGACCCGCCGGAGCGGGTCCGCCCTTTTCAGCGCCGCGCCTCCTCCGCCAGCCGGCGCAGCAGGGCGTCGAGGCCGGGCAGCACCTTCTTCAGCCGCAGCAGACGGCCCTCCCGGTCCAGAAAGCAGTGGGAGGACGTGCCGGTGAGCACCAGGGTTCCGTCCGCCCGGCGCATCTCATAGCCCACCACCAGCCGGGCCCCCCGGTACTCCCGGACGGCGACGGTCACGTCCACCAGGTCGCCGAAGGTGGTGGGGGCGCGGTAGGCGCATTCCAGAGAGGTGACCGGGGAAAACACCCCCAGCTCCTCCAGCCGGGCGTAGCTCCAGCCCAGCTGGTCCAGAAAGTCGACGCGGGCCTCCTCCATCCAGTGGAGATAGTTGGCGTGGTGGGTGATCCCCATCTTGTCGGTCTCGTAGTAGTTCACGCGGTGGCGGCAGGGCGTCATAGGCATAACCTCGCTTTTGTAGATTTTGCTCCAGTATAGCACACCGGCGGCAGTTTCTCAAGGGGCGGCTCAGCGCCGCCGGCACTCCACCAGCAGCTCCTGGCCCAGCGCCCGCACGGACAGGTCCCCGCCCTCCAGCGCCTCCGCCAGGGCCGCCAGCAGAGGGCCCCGCCGCCGCCGGTCGGCCATGCCCGCCGCCAGATCCGGGGTCAGGCCGCGGACCTCGGCGGTGAGGACCACCACGCCGCCGCTCTCGGCGGCAAAGGCCGGGCTGTGGGCAAAGAGGGCTCCCGGTACCCCCGCCGCCTCCAGCTCCGCCCGGTCCAGCTCCCGGCGGACGGTCCGGCGGTAGAGGGTCTCGTTGATGTTGGGGTACTGAGCCGTCACCGTGGGCGCACCGCCGTCGAGGGGCGGAAACCGCACCGTGATGTAGCCGGGTCCCCCCAGCTCCCCGTGGTCCATCACCGCCCGCAGCAGCTCGATCACCTCTCCCAGCCGCTCCGCGTCGGCGGGTTCGATCTCCGGCGGGCGGGGAGCGGCCGGCGGCGGGGCGGCCGTCCCACGTTGGGGGCTCCGCAGAAGCGCCGCCAGCACCAGCGCGGCGGCAAGCAGAAAAAGACATATGGCGATGGGCATAACTGGTCTCTCCTTTGGTTATCTATAAGAATATATTATAGTATTCTTTTAGACAATTTGCAAGCGGGAAAGTTGTCTGTAAGATAACGACAAAGGGAGCTGAGAGAAATGAGTGCAGAGAAATGGGAGCTGGGCGAGGCCATACGGGCCGCCCGTATGCGCAGGGGGCTGACCCAGGAGGCCCTGGCGGAGCTGCTGGACATCACCCCCATCCATCTGAAAAACTTGGAGAGCGCCCGCAGAAAGCCGTCGGTGCCCCTGCTGTTTATGATGATGGAGCTGCTGGACTTCTCCGTGGACGCGCTGGTATTCCCCCAGCGGGGGGAGGCGGACGTCATCCACACCGCCGGGCTGACGGAGGAGGAACGGGAGGCGGTGGAGCGCCTGGTGGACGTGATGCGCAGGCGGGACTGACGGGGCGGCCGGTCAGTCCCGTTTTTTTGCGGCCGCCCGGCCCTTCGCCGCTGGACAATCCGGCCGGCATCGGCTATAATAGGGGGGACAAAGAGGAAAGGAACTGAGGTTATGAACGAGATCATCCTGCTGAAGCTGGGGGAGGTGGTGCTCAAGGGGCTCAACCGCCGCTCCTTCGAGGATAAGCTGGTGTCCAACATCCGCCGCCGGCTCCAGCACTACGGCAGTTTTCACGTCTACTCCAAGCAGAGCACCATCTATGTGGAGCCCCAGGGGGAGAGCTGCGACCTGGACGGGGCCTACGCCGCCTGCAAGCAGGTGTTCGGCATCATCGCCGCCACCAGGGCCCGCTCCTGCCCCAAGGACAAGGACGCCATCTTCCACTGCGCCCGGCACTACCTGGACGGACAGCTGCGGGAGGCGGCGACCTTCAAGGTGGAGACCAAGCGGGCGGACAAGCACTTCCCCATGAACAGCATGGAGATCAGCCAGTACGTGGGGGGGCTCCTCCACGACGCCTACCCCCACCTGAAGGTGGACGTGCACAGCCCCCAGCTGTGCGTCCACGTGGAGGTCCGGGAGAAGGCGGCCTACGTCCACGGGCCCAGCGAGCCGGGGGCGGGGGGGCTGCCCATCGGCATGGGGGGCACGGCGGTGAGCCTGCTCAGCGGCGGCATCGACAGCCCGGCGGCCTCCTACATGATCGCCAAGCGGGGGGTACAGCTGGAGCTGGTCCACTTCTTCTCCCCGCCCTACACCTCCCAGCAGGCCCTGGACAAGGTCAAGCAGCTGGCCAGGGAGCTGACCCCCTGGTGCGGGCGGATGAAGCTGCACATCGTCCCCTTCACGGAGATCCAGGAGGCCATCCGGAGGGACTGCCCGGAGGACCACTTCACCCTCATCATGCGCCGGTTTATGATGCGCCTGGCCCAGGCGGTGGCGCGGCGGACGGGGGCCAAGGCCCTGGTCACCGGCGAGAGCCTTGGCCAGGTGGCCAGCCAGACCATGGACGCGCTGGCGGTATCCGACGAGGTATGTGAGCTGCCGGTGCTCCGGCCGGTCATCGGCATGGACAAACAGGAGATTGTTTTGCTCTCCCGGAGGATCGGTACCTTTGAGACCTCCATTCAGCCCTTTGAGGACTGCTGTACGGTGTTTACGCCCCGGCATCCTAAAACGCACCCCCACTTGGATGAGGTGAGGGAGTATGAGAAGGCGCTGGATGTGGAGGGGCTTGTGGAACGGGCGCTGGCGGGCATCGAGAGGGTGCAGGTGGCAATGGAGGACTAGGGGCGCCGCGCCCTCCGGGCGCGAGGGGGAGCTGCGGCGCAGCCCTACCGCTTGTGGGGCCTACGCGGCCCCAGGATTCTGCACGGCCACATC
>CAJTOM010000001.1 GCA_910577915.1 uncultured Oscillospiraceae bacterium | reverse complement strand
AAAACCTCCGGTTTTGGCAATTTTTTGGTTACTTTTTGTTTGCACAAAAAGTAACCGCAGGGCGTGGGGGCGCGCAGCCCCCACAAGCTTCCGTATAGAAGAATCCACCCCTCGCCGCCGGAGGCGGCGAAGAAAGGAGCCCCCTATGGGTCAACCCAAAATCCTCTGTGTCGTCGGCCCCACTGCCTGCGGAAAAACCACCCTCGGCATCCTGCTGGCAAAAAAATTCTCCGGCGAGGTGGTGGGCGTGGACTCCATGCAGATCTATCGGGGGATGGCCATCGGCACCGCCGCGCCGTCGGAGGCAGAGATGGACGGCGTGCCCCACCATATGGTGGGGGTGGCGGATCCGGGGGAGCAGTGGTCCGCGGCCCGGTTTGTACAGGCGGCGGATGATTGTATACAGGATATTTTGAAAAGAAATAAACTCCCTGTATTGGCCGGCGGCACGGGACTGTACCTGGACGCCATTGTGGCCGGGCGGGCCTTCGCCCCCGGCAGCAGCGGCGGGGCGGTCCGGCGGGCGCTGGAACGGGAGCTTGAGGAACGGGGTATGGAGCCCCTGCTGGAGGAGCTGGCGCGGGTGGACCCGGAGAGCGCCGGGCGGCTCCATCCGGCGGACGTGAAGCGGATCCTCCGGGCGCTGGAGGTGTACCGGGAGACGGGACAGACCATCTCCCGGCACAACCGGGTGAGCCGGGAGATGCCGGGGAAGTACGACCCCCTCTATATCGGGCTGGCCTTCCGGGACCGGGAGGACATGCGGACCCTCATCGACCGGCGGGTGGACGCGATGATGGCCGCCGGGCTCCCAGAGGAGGTCCGGGCCCTGGCGGCCGCGGCGCCGGGGGACGCCACCGCCCTCCAGGCCATCGGGTACAAGGAGCTGCTGCCCGCACTGGAGGGGAGGACAAGCCTGGAGGCGGCGGTGGAGGAGATCAAGCTGCGCTCCCGGCAGTACGCCAAGCGGCAGCTGACCTGGCTGCGGCGGAATCCGGCCATCCACTGGATCTATTGGGAAAAAGAGAGGAATTTTGCCTGGGCTCTCCAAATTGCGACAGAAATCATCACCGCCCAGGGGCTACAATAGCCCTGGGGCGGGACAAGCCATCGGGTCTGCCCGTCCGAATCAACCATAAAGAGAGGTAGACACCATGGCAAAAACACCACAGCTCCAGGACGCCTTCCTGGCATCCGCCCGGCGGGGCGAAACCCCGGTCACCGTGTTCCTGGTCAACGGATTCCAGATGCGGGGGACCATCACCGGCTTTGACGCCTTTACCGTCGTCCTCACCGCGGAGGGCAAACAGAACCTGATCTACAAGCACGCCATCTCCACCGTCAGCCCCGCCAAGAGCGTGGACCTGACGGAGTGGGAGGAGACCCTCTAGCAGGTTTCCCGGCGTCCGTCCGGCCCGCTGGCCGCCAAGGAGAAACTACATCATGAAAAACAGCACCCTTGCCACAAAACTGATGCTGGCCGCCATCTTTCTCACCGTCCTGATCTACTTCGGCGTCAACCTGGCCGCCTATTTTACCGACCCCTACACCACCACCGTGGCCTACGCCTACACCGGCGAGGAGGCGGTGACGGTGTCCGGCTACGTGGCCCGGTCGGAGGAGGTCCTCGCCGGCGGCGGGGAGCTGGTCTACTCCGCCAGAAGGGAGGGCGAGCGGGTCGGCGCCGGGGGAACCGTGGCCCTGATCTACCAGAGCGTCCGGGCCCTGGAGGAGGCCAACACCCTGCGCTCCCTGGAGGAGCAGCTCCAGCAGCTGCTCTACGCCCGCACCCTGGCGGCGGGGAACCAGACCTCCGCCCGGCTGGACGACGAGATCACAGGTGCCCTCATCAAGTTCCGGCAGGGGCTGTCCCGGGGCGGCGCCGCCCCGGAGGAGACCGCCTCCGCCCTGCGCTCTGCCGTACTCAAGCGGACCTACGCCTACTCCGGGACGGGGGCCCTGGAGGCCTCCGTTGCCAGCCTGCAGGAGCAGATCAGCGCCCTGTCCGCCGCCGCCGACCCGGGCACCGCCCGGGTGACCGCCCCCAGGGCGGGGCTCTTCTCCAGCCTGGTGGACGGATACGAGAGCGTGCTGACTCCGGAGGCCGTCCTGGGGATGACCCCCGCCGATTACCGCACCCTCTCCCCGGAGGAGGGGGCCGCCGGGGTGGGCCGGATGGTCTACGGATTGGAGTGGTACTTTCTGACGCTGATGCGCTCGGAGGACGTGGGCCGGATGCAGCGGGGGGACACGGTCACCATCCGCTTCCAGAGCGGGCTGGACCGGGATGCGGAGATGCGGGTGGCCGCCATCAGCGCCGAGGACGGCGGACGGCGGGTAGTGGTGTTCTCCTCGGAGCGGAATCTGGGGCTCATCACCCTGCTGCGCCAGCAGAACGCCCAGATCATCTTCGACAGCCACGCCGGCGTCCGGGTGCCCCGCAGCTCCGTGCGGGTGGACACCCAGCCGGTTACCGACGACGAGGGCAATCCGGTGCTGGACGGCAGCGGGAACCCCCGCACGCAGACCATGACCTGCGTCTACTGCCTGTGGGGCAATACGGCCCGGCTCAAGCCGGTGACGGTGCTGTGGCAGGAGGACGAGTACATTCTGGTGACGCCGGACGAGGAGGGGCTGTCGGCCTTCCCCGCCCGATCCAGGGAGGGACGCCGCCTGCGGGCGGGGGACCAGGTGATAACCGCGGCGGCGGATCTTTATGATGGAAAGGTGATCAGATGATGAGTATTGCGGCAAATATCCAGGCCATCCGCGCCCGCATGGACGCGGCGGCGGCGCGGGCGGGGCGGGACCCCGGGGAGATTCTGCTGGTGGGCGCCAGCAAGATGAACGACGCGGCGGCCTGCCGGGCGGCCATCGGCGCCGGCATCGACGCCCTGGGGGAGAACCGGGTGCAGGAGATGACGGCCAAGCTGGCGGAGGGCGCTTACGAGGGCGCGCCCCTGCACTTCATCGGCCATCTCCAGCGCAACAAGGTGCGCCAGGTGGTGGGCCGTGTGAGCCTGATCCACTCGGCGGGCTCCCTGGAGCTGCTGGAGGAGATCGACCGGCAGGCGGAGAAGCGGGGGATCGTCCAGGAGGTGCTGCTGGAGGTGAACATCGGCGGGGAGCAGAGCAAGAGCGGTTTTGCCCCGGAGGCGCTGTACGGCGCGGCGGAGCGGGCCAGGGCCTTTGCCTCGGTCCGGGTCATGGGGCTGATGACCATCCCCCCGGCAGAGCGGGAGCCCCACGGGAATTTACCCTATTTTACAAAAGTTTCCCGGTTTTATGTTGACATAAGCCGAGATTTGTATGATAATGGCTTTAAATATCTGTCGATGGGTATGAGCGACGATTTTGAGGATGCCATTGCCGCCGGGGCAACCATGGTTCGGGTGGGCTCCGCGATTTTCGGTCACCGGCAGTACCAATGAAATATGGAGGTTTCCACATGAGCTTGCTGGACAATATTAAGAGAATGATCAACCCCCTCAGCGACGAGGACGATGATTACGATGAGCTGTTCGACGAACAGGACTCCCCTTTCCTGGACGAGCGGCCCAGAAGCTCGGAGCGGGGCGTGGTGGACAGCCGGCGGGGCAAGGTGGTGAACATCCATGCCACCACCCAGCTGAAGGTGGTGCTGGTCAAGCCGGAGCGGTTCGAGGCCGCCAGCGAGATCGCCGACCACCTCAAGGAGAAGCGCACGGTGGTGGTCAATCTGGAATCTACCCACAAGGACATCGCGCGGCGGCTGATCGACTTCCTCTCTGGCGTGGCCTACGCCGGGGAGGGCAAGATCAAGAAGGTGGCCGCCAATACCTACATCATCACCCCCTACTCCGTGGACATCCAGGGGGATCTGATCGACGAGCTGGAGAACAACGGGCTGTATTTTTGACCTTTACGTGAGAGACAGGCCCTGACCTTTGACAAATGAGAATAGGGAGGGAATTGCGCAATGATGACCCCGCAGGAGGTGGCGAACTGCACGTTCGCCAAGTCGGTAATGGGCGGCTACAACATGGCCAGCGTGGACGACTTTCTGGATAAGCTGACAGAGGATTACTCCGCCCTGTTCAAGGAGAACGCCGCGCTGAAGGGGAAGCTGAAGAAGACAGTGGACGAGGTGAACAAGTATCGGGAATCGGAGGGCACCATCTGCTCCACCCTGCTGGCCGCCCAGAAGTCGGCCACGGCTATCGTGGCCGAGGCCGAGCAGCGCAGAGACCGTATGATCGAGGAGGCCTCCCGGGAGGCCAAGGCCCGCCTGGCGGAGCTGGAGCAGGAGGTGGCCGGCGAGGAGCGCCGGCTGGAGGAGGTCCGGGCCCAGGTGGACCGGGAGCTGGGCCTGGAGCGCATGCGGCTGTCCGCCGGACAGGAGACGCTGCGCAAGTTCATCAGGGACGTGACCGAGGTCTGCCAGGAGCAGCTGGCGGCCCTGGAGCTGCTGCCGGAGCTGCCCCCGGAGCCCGTGGCGCCCCCGCCGCCCCCCATCCCCGCTGTGGAGGCGGCCACGGCGGAGCCGGAGCTCCGGGAGGAGTACCAGGCGGAGATCCCGCCGGAGGACGAGGCGGCTCCGCCCGAGGAGGACCTGGGCACGGCGGGACAGGATGTGCACAGCGTGCTCAGCGCCTTTGCCGCCGCCGCCCAGGAGGCCGCGCCGGAGGAGGACCCCTTCGCCGACAGCGGCAGCGAGTCCGTCGGGGAGGACCTGGAGGCCACCAGGGTCATCAATCTGGACGATTTGCAGTTCGGCCGCAACTACAACCGGGGATAGCGGCCGGGAGAGGAGACGGGATGGACCGGACAATTGTGGCGCTGCTCTACGACTTTGACCGGACCCTGTGCACCCAGGACATGCAGAACTACGCCTTCATCCCCAGTCTGGGCATGGCCCCGGGGGACTTCTGGGCGGAGGCCAACGCCTTCGGCCGGCGGGAGCACATGGACGGGATTCTGGCCTACATGTACACCATGATCCGCAAGAGCCGGGAGCTGGGGGTTCCCCTGACCCGGCAGAGCCTGAACCGCTGCGGGCGGAGTATCTCCTTCTTCCCCGGCGTGACGGACTGGTTTGACCGCCTCAACCGCTACGGGGCGCTGCTGGGGGTGGAGGTGGAGCACTATGTGATCTCCTCCGGCCTCCGGGAGATCATCGACGGCAGCGCCATTGCCGGGGCCTTCAAGGAGATCTACGCTAGCGAGTTCTACTACGACGGGGAGGGGCGGCCGGTCTGGCCCAAGCTGGCGGTGAACTTCACCGCCAAGACCCAGTTCGTCTACCGGATCAACAAGGGGGTGCTGGACGTGGCCGACGACCGGACCCTCAACGACTCCATGCCCGACGACAGCAAGCGGGTGCCCTTCACCAACATGATCTACCTGGGGGACGGGCTCAGCGACGTGCCCTGCATGAAGATGATGCGGGCCTACGGCGGCCAGGCCATCGCCGTCTACCAGGCCGTCAACCGGGAGGGGGTGGAGCGGCTGCTGCGGCAGAGGCGGGTGGACTTTATCTACCCCGCCGACTACCGGGAGGGCACGGAGCTGGAGATCACCGTGAAGCGGATCATCCGCAGGATGGCGGTGAGCCACCAGCTGTCCGAGGAGCACGCCGGGCAGCTGCGGCGCATCCGCCCGTCATAAGGACCCACGCCTGCCGGAGGAGCATGGAGCTCCCCCGGCGGGCGCGTTTTTTCGAGAAAATTTCCCACTCCCCCCTTTTATACCGGCCGCTTCTATGGTATACTACAGGATTGAAAGCATCCTACTCAGCCGGACAAGCGAGGTTTGCCATGGAGTACCTGTCCCACAACGAAAGAGAGACCGAGGCGCTGGGGGCCGCCCTGGCCGCCCGGCTGCGTCCGGGGGACGTGGTGGCCTACCTGGGGGACCTGGGGGCGGGGAAGACCGCCTTCACCCGGGGGCTGGCCCGGGGGCTGGGGTATGCGGGCCGGGTCACCAGCCCCACCTTTACCATCGTCAACGAGTACGAGGGGCCCGTGCCCCTGTTTCACTTCGACATGTACCGCCTGGGCGGGGAGGAGGACCTCTTCGACATCGGCTGGGAGGACTACCTGGACCGGGGGGGCGTGTGCGCCGTGGAGTGGAGCGAGCGGGTCGCCGCCGCCCTGCCGCCGGAGGCGGTGCGGGTGACCATTGGCCGCTGCCGGGAGCACGAGGACTGGCGGCGGATCACCATTGAGGGGAGGGAGGGACCATGAAGCTGCTGGCACTGGAGAGCTCCGCCAAGGCCGCCTCCTGCGCGGTGTTTGAGGACGGGCAGGTGCTGGCCTCCGCCTGGCAGTCTGCCGGCCTGACCCACAGCCGCACCCTGCTGCCCATGGTGGAGGACATGCTGCGAAACAGCGGCTGCGCCCTCCGGGACGTGGACGGGATTGCCGTGGCCGCCGGTCCGGGGTCCTTCACCGGGCTGCGCATCGGCGTTGCCTCCGCCAAGGGGCTGGCCTGGGGCGCGGAGAAGCCCTGCGTCCCCGTCTCCACCCTGGAGGCCATGGCCTGGCCCCTGGCCCACCTGGAGGGGGTGACGGTGTGCGCCATGGACGCCCGGCGGCAGCAGATTTACAACGCCGTCTTCCGCGCCCGGGGCGGCGCTCTGGAGCGGCTGCGGCCGGACCGGGCCGTCTCCCTGGAGGAGGCCGCCGCCGATCTGGCGGAGCTGGGGGAGTCCCTCACCATTGTGGGCGACGGCGCGCAGCTCTGCTTTGACTTCCTCACGGCGCGGGGCCTCCCCTGCCGCCTGGCGCCGCCCCATCTGCGCTGGCAGAGCGCCGTGGGGGTGGCGATGGCCGCCGCCCGGCGGTGGCCCGGCGGCGCGGCCGGCGCGCAGGAGGTCGTCCCCGTATATCTGCGGCTCAGCCAGGCGGAGAGGGAGCGGCTGGAGCGCTGCGCCGCCGTCCGGCGCGAGGGGTGAGGGGGGCTGGTACGGCCCCATCCGCCGTCCCGGCGGGGTTCGACTCTGTGGGGCCGGCGGCGAAGAATACCGCCACATGTTATGAAGGAAGGGAGATTCACCATGTTTACTGACAAGGTCCATGTCGTCGGCCACCCGCTGGTGGCACACAAGCTCACGATCCTGCGGGACAAGAACACCTCCACCAAGGATTTCCGGGAGCTGGTATCGGAGATCGGGATGCTGCTGACCTACGAGGCCACGCGGGATCTGCCGCTGACGGAGCGGGCGGTGGAGACGCCGATCTGCGCCACCATGGCCCCCACCCTCAGGGGGAAGAAATTTGCCGTGGTGCCCATCCTCCGGGCGGGGCTGGGGCTGGTGGACGGCGTGCTGCGGATGGTGCCCGCCGCACGGGTGGGCCACATCGGCCTGTACCGGGACGAGGAGACCCTGGACCCGGTGCAGTACTTCTGCAAGATGCCCAAGGACATCGCTGAGCGGGACGTGCTGATTGTAGACCCCATGCTGGCCACCGGCGGCTCCGCCGCCGCCGCCATCGGCTTTATGAAGCAGTACGGCTGCGTCAACATCAAGCTGATGGTGCTGCTGGCCGCGCCGGAGGGCATCGAGCGCATCCAGAGCGAGCACCCGGATGTGGACATCTACTGCGGCGCGGTGGACAAGTGCCTCAACGAGCAGGGCTACATCGTCCCCGGCCTGGGGGACGCGGGGGACCGGATTTTCGGAACGAAATAAAAGGAAAAAACCGGCCCAGGAGCGCTCCCGGGCCGGTTTTACTGCTGTGGGGAGGAATCCGGCGCGCCGTGGAGGGCGCCCACGATGCGCTGGGAGTACTCGATGAACCGGCGGACGTGGCCGGGGGCCTCCTCCAGGGAGGGGACCGCGATGCCGATGCGGCGGCAGGCCGGCGGGTCCAGGGGCAGGGCCAGCACGTTGTCCCGCCGCCCCTGGAGCACCAGCTGGGAGAGGACGCTCACCCCCAGGCCGTGCTCCACCATGGAGAGGATGGCCGCGTCCTCCACGGCGGTGTTGCTGCGGATGTCCGGCCGGACGTTCTGGGTCTCAAACACCTCCAGAATGTCCAGGTCGAAGCCCAGGGAGGGCATCAGGAACTCCCGGCCGGAGAAGGCGGACACGGGGAAGCGCTCCGCCCCGCCCAGGGGCCAGTCCGGGGGCAGGATGGCCAGCAGGGGATCGTCCCACAGGGGGACCCAGTCGTAGCGGCCCTGGTCCTGGCGGCTGGCGAAGCTCAGATCCACCTTCCCCTCCTGGAGCCAGCGGAAAATCTCCGCCACGCTGCCCATGCGGATGTCCACGGATACGTCGGGCCAGGCCCAGCGGAACTGCTGGATAATGGTGGGCAGCCAGTGCATGCAGATGCTGGAGTAGGCCGCCACCCGGATGTTCTCCCGCCGCTGGCCGCTCTGGGCGGCGATCTGCCCCTCCAGCCGGCCGGCGGCCTGGAGCAGGTCCCGGACGGCGGGCAGCAGCTGCTCCCCGGCGGCGGTGGGGCGCACCCCGTACCGGTCCCGCAGCAGCAGGGACAGGCCGGTCTCCCGCTCCAGGGCCTTCATCATGTGGGTCAGCCCCGACTGGGTCACCCCCAGCCGGGCCGCCGCCCGGGTGAAGCTGCCCAGCTCCACCGCGGTGAGCATGGCCTCCCACTTCTTTGTCTCCATGGGCCCCCTCCGTCAGCGGACCACCCGGCGGATGTCCTCAATGCGGCCCAGCACCAGCAGGTGCTCCTCCTCCTTGAAGAGGTAGTCGGGGCTCAGGTTGGGGCGCACCACGCCGTCGCGCATGGCGGCGATGACGGTGAGATTGTACTTCACCCGGAAATTCAGCTCCTTCAGGCTCCTGCCCAGCCAGCGCTTCATGGGGGCCAGCTCGTAGATGGAGTAGTCGGCGGTGAGGCGGATGCAGTCGAAAATGGAGTCGGAGCTCTCGCTGACGGCGATGTTGGAGGCCACCTCCAGCTCGGGGTAGATGATCTCGTCGGCCCCGTTGCGCAGGAGGAACTTGGCCTGGACGTCGTCGTCGGCCTTGCTGAAGACCTTCCTGGCCCCCAGCTCCTTGAGCAGACTGGTGATCTGGAGGCTGTCGAGGACGTTGTTGTCCCCCAGGCAGACGAAGCAGGCGTCAAAGCTGCCCACGTCGAAGGAGCGGAGCACCTCCTCGTGGGTGCAGTCCCCCACCTTGGCGCTGACCACCAGGGAGAGGATGTCCTCCAGATTCTCCCCGTCCCGGTCCACCGCCATAATCTCGCACTTCTGTTCCGCCAGGGCCCGGCAGAGGTGGTGGCCGAAGGACCCCAGGCCGACGATTAAAAATGATTTCATAGACGGGTCTCTCCTTCCTGTATACTGGGAGCGCCGCGCCCCTCCGGGGCGCAAAGGAAGCGGCCGGATTTCCTCCGGCCGCTATGTACCCTACTTCTCCTCCACGGAGAGGATCCCCATGGGGCACGCTTTGGCGCAGATGCCGCAGGCGATGCACTTGCTGGGCTTCGCGCCCTCCGCGGCGGGCATCGCCATCACCTGCATGGGGCAGGCCTTGACGCACTCGCCGCAGCCCACGCACTTGCTCTTGTCGATCATGTACACGCCCTTGGCGTTCTGGGTGATGGCCCCCTCGGGGCAGGTGCGGGCGCACTTGCCGCACATGATGCAGTTTTGCACCTTGGGCTCGCCGTCGGGCTTGGCCACGATGCGGATGCAGCTCAGGTCCGGGTCAAAGGTCTTATAAAACGCCTCGGAGCAGGCCCGGACGCAGCTGAGACACGCCTTGCAGGGATCGGTCTTGCTGACTACCAGCTTCTTCATATAAGGACAGCCTCCTGTTGTTGGAATGGTTCCCCTCTATCCTACCAGAAACGCGGAAAAAATGCAAACCATATTTTCAGGAAATTGCCTTTTGTTTTTCCCGCCGGCCGCTACAGCAGCAGCTGCGCCAGCTGGTAGACGGCGAAGGAGGCCAGCCAGGCCGTCCCCAGCTGCCAGACGAGGGCCAGGGCTGTCCAGCTGAGGCTGTTCATCTCCCGGCGAATGGTGGCGATGGCCGCCACGCAGGGGGTATACAGGGCGCAGAAGACCAGAAAGGCGACGGCCGCCGCCGGGGAGAAGGTGGCCGCCATGGCCGCCCCCGCCGCCGCGTAGTCGGTGAGGGAGAAGCCGTAGAAGAGGCTCATGGAGCTGACCACCGCCTCCTTGGCGATGAGGCCCGTCAGCAGGGCCACCGCCGCCTGCCAGACGCCGAAGCCCATGGGGGCGAACACCGGGGCCAAGAGGCCTCCCACCAGGGCCAGAATGCTGTCGGAGGTGTCCTCCACCATGCGCAGATCGGCGCCGAAGCTCTGGAGGAACCACACCACCACGCTCATGGCGGCGATGATGGTCCCCGCCCGAGTGAGAAAGTCCCGGACCCGCTCCCACACGTGGAGCCAGATGTTTTTCAGAGTGGGCATCCGGTAGGGGGGCAGCTCCAGCAGGAAGGGGGCCGGCTCCCCCTGGAAGACGCTCCGCTTGAGAATCAGCCCGGAGAGAATGGCCATCACTGGCCCCAGCAGGTACAGCCCGAACACGATCAGGCCCCCCCACCGGGGGAAAAAGGCGGCGGTCATCAGACCGTAGATGGGCAGCCGCGCCCCGCAGGACATGAAGGGCACCAGCAGGATGGTCATCCGCCGGTCCTTCTCATTCTCCATGGTCCGGGCCCCCATGACGGCGGGCACCGTGCACCCGAAGCCCATGAGCATGGGGATGAAGGCCTTGCCGGAGAGGCCGAAATGGCGCAGGGTCCGGTCCATAACGAAGGCCGCCCGGGCCATGTAGCCGCTGTCCTCCAGCATGGACAGGAAGAGAAACAGCAGGGCGATCATGGGCAGGAAGGTCAGCACCCCGCCCACGCCGGCGATGAGCCCGTCCACCAGCAGGCCGCTGAGCCAGCCGGGGGCGTGGAGGGCCACCAGCCAGCCGGACACGCCGGGGCACAAAACCTCCTCCACAAACCAGGCGATGCCGTCCGAGAGCCACGCCCCCGGCCCGCTGAAGGTCAGCAGGAACACCGCCAGCATCATCCCCAGAAACAGGGGAATGGCCCAGATCCTGTGGGTGGCCACCGCGTCGATGCGCTCGGTGACCGTGAGCGCCCCGCCGTGGTTCCCCCGCTTGACGGAGGCGCGGACCACCCGCTCCACAAAGCGGTAGCGGCTGTCCGCCAGCAGGGTCTCCCGGTCCCCCAGGGGGCTGGAGGCCTCGTACTCGGCGGCGATGGCGTCGATCCGGTCCAGGGTCTCCCGGTCCAGCTCCAGATCCCGGGCCACCTCCTCGTCGCCCCCCAGCAGCTTGATGGCCGCCCAGTGGGCGGGGATGCCCTTGGCGTAGGCCCGGTCGTGGATCAGGTCCCCCACCCGGTGGTGGATGGCGTGGGTGAAGTCGTCGTAGAGGTCGTCGGGCTCCACCGTGAGACCGGTGTGCATCTGGCGGTGGGCCTCCTGGACCAGGCGGTCGATGTTGATCCCGTCCCTGGCGGATATGGGCACCACGGGGACCCCCAGGCGGGCGGAGAGGCGGGCGCAGTCGATGGCGTCCCCGTTTTTCTCCACCTCGTCCATGAAGTTCACCGCCAGCACCACCGGACGCTCCAGCTCCAGCAGCTGCATGGTGAGGTAGAGGTTCCGCTCCAGGTTGGTGGCGTCCACGATGTCGATGATGGCGTCGGGCTGTTCCTCAATGATGAACCTCCGGGCCACCAGCTCCTCCATGGAGTAGGGGGAGAGGGAGTAGATGCCCGGCAGGTCCACCACGGTGAAGCGCACGTCCCCCAGGCGGGCCTCCCCCTCCTTCTTCTCCACCGTTACGCCGGGCCAGTTGCCCACGTACTGGTTGGAGCCGGTGAGGGCATTGAACAGGGTGGTCTTGCCGCAGTTGGGGTTTCCCACCAGGGCCACCTTCCAGGGGCGCTGGTCGTGGGAGCGGGGGTCGTAGGTGCTGGGGTGGTGCTCCTGCTCGTGACGGTGGGCCCGGTGCATGGCCTCCAGCTCCCTGGGGTTGGCGCACCCCATGGCGCAGGCAGCGCAGTCCCCGTGACAGGCGGCCCCCAGGTGGTAGGCGCTCTCGGACACGGTCTCCTGGGGCGGCGCGCCCACGGCGGAGGTGCTGACGCGGATCTGGGCGGCATCCTCCCGGCGCAGGCTCAGCTCATAGCCCCGCAGGCGCAGCTCCATGGGGTCCCCGAAGGGGGCCATTTTGATCAGCTCCACCGTGGTGCCGGGGGTGAGGCCCATGTCAACGAGCCGGCGCTTCACCGCTCCCCGCTGGTTGCCCACCTGCTCGATTACGCAGCTGCCCCCCACCGGCAGCTGGTCCAGCGTCATGCTTCCTGATTGCTTTGTCATGGCTGCTATATCCTTTCCGCTTCATAGGCGTACAGAAATTTCCACAAAAGTTAGTATAGTCTAACTATTGGCGCTTGTCAAGGGAAATTTGGCGGAGGGACGTTAATTTTCCCCGGCGCCGGTGCGGGGGCTTCCGCAGGATCCTGCCTGTGCAAAAAAATACCGGCGGAGAACCGGCGGCCCCCTTGCAATCCCGGCTGTAGTTTAGTATCATATCCTATAGAAAACAACCCAGGAGGAGTACAGGACCGAAAATTCACAAGGGAGGACCACCCCGATGCTTCACACCATCCAAAACAGCGCCATGTCCGTCACCGTCGACGAGCTGGGGGCCCAGCTGATGCGCATCACCGCCGCCGACGGCACGGAGTACCTCTGGAGCGGCGACCCGGCCTACTGGCGCAACCGTGCGCCCAACCTGTTCCCCTACGTGGGCCGCCTCACCGGGGACCGCTACACCCTCGATGGGCAGTCCTACGAGATGACCCGCCACGGCTTCGCCAACCGCCTGACCTTCGCGGTGGAGGAGAAGACGGCGGACCGCGTCACCCTCTCCGCCGCGGACAGCCCGGAGACCAGGGCGGCCTACCCCTTTGCGTTCTCCTTCGCCATCACCTACGCCCTGGAGGGGGCCTCCCTCGCGGTGACCTGCCGGGTGGAGAATCGGGACGGGAAGACCATGTATTTCGGCCTGGGGGCCCACCCCGGCTTCCGGGTGCCCCTGGAGGAGGGCCGGGCCTTCACAGACTACCGGCTCACCTTCCGGCAGCCCTGCCAGCCCTGGCAGGTGCTCCTGTCCGACCAGTACATGATCAGCGGCCAGGAGGCCCCCTACCCCCTGGAGGAGGGCCGGGTGCTGCCCCTGCGCCACGACCTCTTCGACCGTGACGCCGTCATCCTCAAGCACATGGACCGGACAGTCACCCTCTCCGCCGGTGAGGGCAGCCGGGGGGTCACCATGACCTTCCCCCAGATGCGCTACCTGGGGGTGTGGCACAACCCGGAGACCGAGGCCCCCTTCGTGTGCCTGGAGCCCTGGCTGAGCCTGCCCTCCCGGCAGGGGGTGGTGGAGGACCTGAGCCAGCAGTGCGACCTGGCGGCCCTGGAGCCGGGCGGGCGGTACGAGAACCGCTGGACGGTGACTATTTTCTGATCCTGCTTCCCGGTGATGATGCGGCGCTTCCAACCGGGGGAGGGGATGGCAAGTGCGCCGCAAAAAACCGGACGCCCGCAGGCGTCCGGTTTTTTGTCTCTTCCGTTTGGCGGTTCTCCGGGGGATACGTCACCCTCCCCCGAGGTCCCGGTTATTTGGCGTATTCTACCACCTTGGTTTCCCGGATCACATGGACCTTGATCTGGCCGGGGTACTCCAGCTCGCTCTCGATCTTCTTGGCCAGATCCCGGGCCAGGATGACCATCTGGTCCTCGCTGACGGCCTCGGGGCGGACCATGACCCGCACCTCCCGGCCGGCCTGGATGGCAAAGGACTTCTCCACGCCGGGGTAGGTGCTGGTGATCTCCTCCAGCTTCTCCAGGCGCTTGATATAGTTCTCCAGATTCTCCCGCCGCGCGCCGGGACGGGCCGCGCTCACCGCGTCCGCCGCCTGGACCAGGCAGGCCATCAGGGTCTTGCACTCCACGTCGCCGTGGTGGGCCTGGATAGCGTTGAGGATGTCCTCTTTTTCCTTGTACTTCCGGCAGAACTCTACGCCCAGGTTCACGTGGGTGCCCTCATACTCGTGGTCCAGGGCCTTGCCGATGTCGTGGAGCAGGCCGGCCCGCTTGGCGGCGTGGACGTCCAGCCCCAGCTCGGCGGCCATGAGGCCGGCGATGTGGCTGACCTCGATGGAGTGCTGCAGCACGTTCTGCCCGTAGCTGGTGCGGTAGTGGAGCCGGCCCAGCATCTTCTGGACCTCGGGGTGGAGGCCCCGCACGCCGGTCTCAAAGGCGGCGCGCTCGCCCTCGCTCTTGATGACGGCGTCCACCTCCCGGCGGGCCTTCTCCACCATCTCCTCGATGTGGGTGGGGTGGATGCGCCCGTCGGCGATGAGCTTCTCCAGGGCCACCCGGGCCACCTCCCGGCGCACGGGCTCGAAGCAGGAGACGGTGATGGCCTCCGGGGTGTCGTCAATGATAAGATCCACGCCGGTGAGGGTCTCGATGGTGCGGATGTTGCGGCCCTCGCGGCCAATGATGCGGCCCTTCATCTCGTCATTGGGCAGGGGAACCACACTGACGGTGATTTCAGACGCATGGTCGGCGGCGCAGCGCTGGATGGCGGTGGCCACAATCTCCTTGGCCCGCTGGTCGGCCTCCTCCTTGGCCCGCTGCTCGATCTCCTTGATCTTCACAGCGGCCTCGTGGGTGACCTCACCCTCCACCTGGGAGATGAGGTACTGCTTGGCCTCCTCCACGGTAAAGCCGGAGATGCGCTCGAGCATCTCGGTCTGGCTGCGCTTGATGAGCTCGATCTCCTCCTGGGTTCTGTCGGCGGCGGCGTGCTTGGCGGACAGCGCCTCCTCCTTCTTCTCGATGTTCTCGGTCTTGCGGTCTAGGTTCTCTTCCTTCTGCTGCAGCCGGCGCTCCTGCTTCTGCAGGTCCGCCCGGCGGCTCTTCTCCTCCCGCTCGTACTCGGTGCGGGCGCGGAGAATTTCCTCCTTCGCCTCCAGCAGGATCTCCCGCTGCTTGCTCTCGGAGCTCTTGATGGCCTCGTTAATGATACGGCGCGCTTCCTCCTCCGCGCTGGAGATCTCCTTCTCCGCCACCTTCTTACGATAGGTGACACCGAGGAGGAAGAAAACGACGCCAGCCACCGCGACCGCGGCGGCAACCGCGATCACCAGGTGGATGATTTCAAACATGGACTAGTTTTCCTCCTAAAATGTTGTTTTTACCTCTATGGAATGGGGGTTTGCGCCAGCCCGGCGGTGACGCTGCGCCGGGCGCGGAAATAATCGGCGGATACCCCTTTTCTCCACCGACAAAAATCCTTTTCTATAATACTCGCTCCCACCGCCTTCTGTCAAGTGAAAACGTGCGAAATGGAACAAAAAGGGGCGGGGGCCGCCGCCGGGGACGGCGATTTTCTCCAGGGATATTCCTGCAAAAAAATTTTTTGCGGGAACGCCTTGACATTCCCGCGTTAAAGTGCTATAGTACCTCCATCCAAACCGTTGAGAAAGTGTGAGTAGACCGGGCAGGTACCTCTCAGAGAGCCGCGAAGGGTGGGAACGCGGCAGGGATGGCCGGGCTGAATGGGCTTTCGAGGGCGGACCGAAAGCGCGCCGGGATGGCGGGCGATTAGGCGAGCCGGAGGGGATCTCCGTTACCAAAGCCGGCGCGTGTTGGCGCGCAGTGAGAGGGCGCCGTTGGCGCCAAGCCGGGTGGCACCGCAGAAGTGTGTATCGCTTCTGTCCCAGCAGAGAAAGCTAGGGACAGAGGCGTTTTCTTTTGTCCCGCACCATCTGAAAGGAGAGCAAAGCCATGAGTGAGAAGAAAATTCCCTACAAGATCTATCTGTCTGAGGACGAGATGCCCAGGGTATGGTACAATCTGCGGGCGGACATGGCCAACAAGCCCGCCCCCCTCCTGAACCCCGCCACGCTCCAGCCCATGACCGCCGCGGAGCTGGAGGGCGTCTTCTGCAAAGAGCTGGTGGCCCAGGAGCTGGACGACCACACCCCTTACTTCGAGATTCCCCGGGAGATTCGGGATTTCTACAAGATGTACCGCCCCTCCCCCCTGGTCCGGGCCTACTGCCTGGAGGAGAAGCTGGACACGCCGGCGAAGATCTACTACAAGTTCGAGGGCAACAACACCTCCGGCTCCCACAAGCTCAACTCCGCCATTGCCCAGGCCTACTACGCCAAACGGCAGGGCCTCACCGGCGTCACCACCGAGACCGGGGCCGGACAGTGGGGCACCGCCCTGTCCATGGCCTGCGGCTACCTGGGGCTGGACTGCCGGGTATATATGGTCAAGTGCTCCTATGAGCAGAAGCCCTTCCGCCGGGAGGTGATGAAGGTCTACGGCGCGTCCGTTACCCCCTCCCCCTCGGAGACCACGGAGGTGGGCCGGAAGATTCTCGCTCAGTTCCCCGGCACCACCGGCTCCCTGGGCTGCGCCATCAGCGAGGCGGTGGAGGCCGCCGTATCCACCCCCGGCTACCGCTACGTGCTGGGCAGCGTCCTCAACCAGGTGCTCCTCCACCAGTCCATCATCGGCCTGGAGGCCAAGACCGCCCTGGATAAATACGGCGTGAAGCCCGACGTTGTCATCGGCTGCGCCGGCGGCGGCAGCAACCTGGGGGGCCTCATCGCCCCCTTCATGGGGGAGAAGCTCCGGGGGGAGGCGGACTACCGCTTCATCGCCGTGGAGCCAGCCTCCTGCCCCAGCTTCACCCGGGGCGCGTACCGCTACGACTTCTGCGACACCGGCATGGTGTGCCCCTTGGCGAAGATGTACACCCTGGGCTCCGGGTTCATACCCTCCGCCGACCACGCCGGCGGCCTGCGCTTCCACGGCATGAGCTCCGTTCTCAGCCAGCTGTATGACGACGGGCTCATGGAGGCTGTGGCCGTGAAGCAGACCGATGTCTTCGCGGCCGCCGAGGAGTTCGCCCGGGTGGAGGGCATCCTCCCCGCCCCGGAGTCCAGCCACGCCATCCTGGCCGCCATCAACGAGGCCAAGCGGTGCAGGGAGACCGGCGAGGAGAAGACCATCCTGTTCGGCCTTACCGGCACCGGGTACTTCGATCTGGTGGCCTACGGGAAGTTCCACGGCGGGGAGATGCACAACTTTGCACCCACCGACGAGGACATCGCCCGGAGTCTGGCCCAGCTGCCCAAGGTGGACTGAGGGGCGGCGCAAACTGAACAGAGAGAGGCCGCCGGCATCGCCGGCGGCCTCTTCGCGCGAGATGGGAAGGTCCTCAGATATGGTGCTTCACCCGCTCCGTCTCCTCGGAGCTCTTGGCGTCGTTCCAGCGGTCCATGGTGCCCACCAGATACCCGGTGATGCGGCGGATGCGCTCAAAGCCGATGCGCCCGTCGGCCTCGTGGCGGCCGCAGCCGGGGCACTCGTCGTCGATAATGCCGGTGTAGCCGCAGCAGGGGTCCCGGTCCACCGGGTGGTTGACGGAGCCGTAGCCGATGCCCGCCTCCTTCATGCACCGGACCACCTTTTCAAAGGCGTCCAGGTTCTTGAGCGGGTCGCCGTCCATCTCCACGTAGCTGATGTGGCCGGCGTTGGTCAGGGCGTGGTAAGGGGCCTCCAGCTTGATCTTCTCAAAGGCGCTGACGGGGTAGTAGACGGGGACATGGAAGCTGTTGGTGTAGTAGTCCCGGTCCGTGACGCCGGGGATGATGCCGAACTTCTGCTTGTCGATGCGGATGAACCGGCCGGACAGCCCCTCGGCCGGCGTGGCCAGCAGGGAGAAGTTCAGCCCCGTCTTCTGGCTCTCCGCGTCCATCCGGGCCCGCATCCGGGCGATGATCTCCAGGCCCAGGCGCTGGCTGTGCTCGCTCTCGCCGTGGTGCTTGCCCGTCAGGGCCACCAGGGTCTCCGCCAGGCCGATGAAGCCCACGGAGAGGGTGCCATGCTTGAGCACCTCCCGGACCTCGTCGGTCCAGGCCAGCTTCTCGCTGTCCAGCCAGACCCCTTGACCCATGAGGAAGGGAAAGTTGTAGACGTGCTTGCGGGCCTGAATCTCAAAACGCTCCAGCAGCTGGTCCACGCACAGGTCCATCTTCCGGTCCAGCTCGTCGAAGAAGATGTCCAGATCCCCCTTGGACTTGATGGCGATCCGGGGGAGGTTGATGGAGGTGAAGCTCAGGTTGCCCCGCTGGTTGCACTGCTGGCGGTCAGGGTCGTAGACGTTGGAGATCACCCGCGTGCGGCAGCCCATGTAGGCCACCTCCGTCTCCGGCCGCCGGGGGTCGTAGTACTGGAGGTTGAAGGGGGCGTCTACAAAGGAAAAGTTGGGGAAGAGCCGCTTGGCGGAGCACTGGCAGGCCAGCTTGAACAGGTCGTAGTTGGGGTCGCCGGGGTTGTAGTTGACGCCCTCCTTCACCCGGAAGATCTGGATGGGGAAGATGGGGGTCTCCCCGTTGCCCAGGCCCTCCTCGGTGGTCAGCAGCAGGTTGCGCATGACCATGCGCCCCTCGGGAGAGGTGTCCATGCCGTAGTTGATGGAGGAGAAGGGGGTTTGGGCCCCGGCCCGGCTGTGCATGGTGTTCAGGTTGTGGATAAAGGCCTCCATGGCCTGGAAGGCGGCCCGGTCGGTCTCCTTCTCCGCGTAGTGGACGGCCATGGCCTGGGCCTTCCGCATCCGCTCCTCATCGCCGTAGGCCTCCACCAGGCAGGGCAGCTCCTCGTCCAGATAGGGCTGGCACTGTTCCAGCCGGGGATAGAGGCCCTTCTCCCGCTCGATGCGCTTGCGCAGGGCCTTGAGCTCCTCCTCCGGGTCCTCCATCTCGTGCCAGAGCATCAGGGCCTTGGCCAGGTTGCGGGTGTAGTAGCGGCGGAAGGTCTTCTTCACGCCGTCGGCCATGCCGTAGTCGAAGTTGACGATGGCCTGTCCACCGTGCTGGTCGTTCTGGTTGGACTGGATGGCGATGCAGGCAAGGGCCGCATAGGAGGCGATGTCGTTGGGCTCCCGCAGATAGCCGTGGCCGGTGGAGAAGCCGCCCTTGAAGAGCTTTTTGATGTCGATCTGACAGCAGGTGGTGGTCAGGGTGTAGAAATCCAGGTCGTGGATGTGGATGTCCCCCTCCTGGTGGGCCCTGGCGTGCTCGGGCTTGAGGACGAACATCTGGTAGAACTGCTTGGCCCCCTCGCTGCCGTACTTGAGCATGGAGCCCATGGCGGTGTCGCCGTTGATGTTGGCGTTCTCCCGCTTCACGTCGGAGTCCACCGCGTCGGAGAAGGTGATGTCCTCGTAGGTCTTCATCAGGCGGGTATTCATCTCCCGCACCCGGCTGCGCTCGTTGCGGTAGAGGATGTAGGCCTTGGCGGTCTGGATATAGCCCTTGTCCATGAGCACCTTTTCCACGATGTCCTGGATGTGCTCCACCTCCGGGGCGGCCGCCCCCTCCACCTCCAGAATGGAGAGAACCTCCTCCGCCAGGGAGCGGGCCATCTCCTCCTGCCCCGGCTTGTAGGTGGCCTCAAAGGCCTTGGCGATCGCGGCGGCAATCTTCTCCTTGTCGAACTCCACCACGCGTCCGTCCCGTTTCTTCAACTTTTCAATCGTCATTCCGTCTTCTCCTCAGTGAAATATGGATTTTCCTCTCTCTTCGCTCATGGAACGGAGTGTCCGCCCTATAAACACAAGATATAGTAGATACCAATTGACACGAATGCATATATAGTACAGCCTGGGACCTGCTCTGTCAAGTGACAAATCCCACTTTCAGGCAAATTTTATAGCGCCCTCCCGCCACACCTCCTCCGTCCGCCCCAGCAGCAGGGCCAGCGCCAGCAGGTCGGCGCTGCCGCCGGGGGACAGGTTCCGCGCGATGCAGGCGCCGTCCAGCGCCTCCAGCCGGCTGCTCCAGGCCGCCTGCGGCCCCGCCAGGATGGACCGGGCCTCCTCCCGGACGAAGGCCAGCCCCGCGGGGCCGCCCCGGTGGAGCAGGTTGGTGTCCTCCACCTCCGCCAGCAGGGTCAGCAGGGCGGCGTAGGGCCCACCCGCTCCCAGGGCCTCCCAGGCCCGCCGGGCGTGGGGAAAGCCCGCCAGCGCCTCCCCCCGGGCGCCCCCCGCGCCGTAGAGCCGGGCCGCACGGCCGCCGTGGGTACCGGCCTCCGGGGGCTGTCCCGCCTGCGCCAGGGCGGCGGCGGTCTCAAACACGTCCCCGCCCCGGACCAGCACGGACCCCAGGCCCGCCAGCACCAGCCCGAAGGCGTACACCGCCCCCTTGTGGGTGTTGACCCCGGCCGTGGCGGCCAGCATGGTCTCCTCCGCCGCCCGGCCCGCCCGCTGGAGCTCCGGCATGCACGCCGCCGCCTCCATGCCCAGCGCCGCCGCCCGGCGGAAGTAGGGCGCCAGGCTTTCGGCGGAGCGGCGGAAGAGGGGCAGGTCCATGTCCCGGTGGGCCCCGCTGTTGCGCCGGTCCACCAGGCCGGGCTTGGGGGTCAGCGCCACCTCCGCCTCCAAAGCCTCCACCGCCAGCTCCCCCAGCCGCCCGGCGGCAAACGTCCGCAGCCGCCGCTCCGTCTCCCGCTGGACGGCGGTCAGGCCGTGGGCCCGGCTGCGGGCGCAGGGACCCGCCGGCCCGCCGCACACCAGGCAGGGCCGGGGGCTCCTCCGGGAGCGCTTCTCCCCCTCCGGGCCGATGACGTCCAGATCCAGCAGCCGCCCGGCGGGGCCGCTGTCCTCCAGGGACTCCCCCAGTGCCTTGACCGCCTCCGCCGGCAGCGCGCACACCAGAAGGGCCTCCGGCCCCGTCTCCGCCGCCAGGGTCTCCCGGTGCAGCAGCCGGTCCCCCAGAGCTCCCTCCAGGGCCTGCAGGGTCTCCCGGAAGAGGAAGTCCCCCAGCGCCGAGCGCTTCACCGGACCGGCGATGTTCAGGGTGCAGCTCAGCAGGGGCTGCCCCCACTGCGCCAGCAGCCGCCGCTGGCGCTCTGCCCGGGCCTCCCGCGCGTCCAGCACCTCCTGCAGCGTGATCTCTCTCATACCTGTCCTCCTCCCTTCAGCCGCGCTGATTCTATCAGCCTATCAGCCCCGGCCCCCGCCGTCAAGGGGGAATTGCCGGCGGGCCGCGGGAAAATTCACATTCCGTTCACAGAAAATTAGCACTCTTGTCACGGGAGTGCTAATTTTCCTCTTTACATTTCTCTCAAACAGGTGTATCATCGCAGGTGAAAAGAAACACACTGTCTATGTCCCCCGGGACATAGCAGCCCAACAAGGAGGCATACCCATGAATTTTGACAAATACACCCAGAACGCCCAGCAGGCGGTGGCAGACTGCCAGTCCATCGCCATCGCCAACGGCCAGCAGCAGCTGGAGGGCGAACACCTGCACCTGGCCCTGCTGCGCCAGCGGGAGGGGCTGGTGCCCCGCCTGCTGGCCTACATGGGCCTGGACGTGGAGACCCTGGCCGGCGAGGTTGAGCGGGAGCTGGACCGCCTGCCCAAGGTCTCCGGCGGCGGAGCGGAGCAGCTCTACGCCAGCCGGCGCTTCACCCAGCTGCTGACGGCGGCGGAGGCCATCGCCGGGCAGTTTAAGGATGAGTACGTGTCCGTGGAGCACCTGTACCTGGCCCTGGCGGAGGAGACCGGCACCCCCGGCGCCCGCATCTTCCGCCAGTACGGCATCGACAAGGAGAAGCTCCTCCAGGCCCTCACCAAGGTTCGGGGCAGCCAGCGGGTCACCAGCCAGAACCCGGAGGAGAGCTACGAGGCTCTGACCAAGTACGGCCGGGACCTGGTGGACATGGCCCGGCAGGGGAAGCTGGACCCGGTCATCGGCCGGGATGCGGAGATCCGCCACACCATCCAGATTTTGAGCCGGAAGACAAAGAACAACCCCGTCCTCATCGGCGAGCCCGGCGTGGGCAAAACCGCCGTGGTGGAGGGGCTGGCCCAGCGGATTCTCAACGGCGACGTGCCGGAGGGGCTCAAGGATAAGACCATCTTCGCCCTGGACATGGGCGCTCTCATCGCCGGGGCCAAGTACCGGGGGGAGTTCGAGGAGCGGCTGAAGGCGGTGCTCAGCGAGGTGGAGCAAAGCGACGGGCGCATTCTCCTGTTCATCGACGAGCTCCACAACATTGTCGGCGCGGGCCGCACCGAGGGCAGCATGGACGCGGGCAACCTCCTCAAGCCCAAGCTGGCCCGGGGAGAGCTCCACTGCATCGGGGCCACCACCCTGGACGAGTACCGCAAGTATATCGAGAAGGACGCCGCCCTGGAGCGCCGGTTCCAGAAGGTGCTCATCGACCAGCCCACGGTGGAGGACACCATCTCCATCCTCCGGGGATTGAAGGAGCGCTTCGAGATTCACCACGGCGTGCGCATCACTGACGCCGCCCTCATCGCCTGCGCCGGTCTGTCGGACCGGTATATCACCGACCGGTTCCTGCCGGACAAGGCCATCGACCTGATGGACGAGGCTGCCAGCAAGATCCGCATGGAGATCGACAGCCTCCCCGCCGAGCTGGACGAGATCAGCCGGAAGATTCTGCAGCTGGAGATCGAGAAGCAGGCCCTCACCAAGGAGGAGGACGCCGGGAGCAAAAACCGGCTGGCCCACATCGACGCCGAGCTTGCGGAGCTCAAGAGCAAAAACGACGCTATGCGGGCCCAGTGGGAGACCGAGAAGCAGTCTATCGCCGGCGTCAAGCGCATCAAGCAGGAGATTGAGGACACCCGCCGCCAGATGGAGGAGGCGGAGAGGAGCTATGACCTGGAGCAGATGGCCCGTCTGAAATACGACGCCCTGCCCCGGCTGGAGAAGCAGCTGGAGGAGGAGCGCCGGCGGGTGGACGCCGGAGAGGAGGACCACCTCCTGAAGGAGGAGGTCACCGAGGAGGAGATCGCCGCCGTGGTCAGCAAGTGGACCGGCATCCCGGTGAGCAAGCTGGTGGAGAGCGAGAAGGCCAAGCTCCTGCGGCTCCCGGAGATTCTCCACCGCCGGGTCATCGGCCAGGAGGAGGCGGTTGCCGCCGTCAGCGAGGCGATTCTGAGGGGCCGGGCGGGGCTCAAGGACGAGAACCGGCCCATCGGGTCCTTCATCTTCCTGGGGCCCACCGGCGTGGGCAAGACGGAGCTGGCCAAAACCCTGGCGGCCTCCCTCTTCGACGACGAGCGGAACATGGTGCGCATCGACATGTCGGAGTACATGGAGAAGCACGCCGTCTCCCGCCTGGTGGGCGCGCCTCCGGGCTACGTGGGCTACGACGAGGGGGGCCAGCTCACCGAGGCGGTGCGCCGCAAGCCCTACAGCGTGGTCCTCTTCGACGAGATTGAGAAGGCCCACCCGGACGTGTTCAACATCCTGCTCCAGCTGCTGGACGACGGGCGGCTCACCGACAACCAGGGCCGCACGGTGGACTTCAAAAACACCATCGTCATTATGACCAGCAACATCGGCTCCGCCTATCTGACGGAGAACATCCGCCAGGACGGGTCCGTGGACCCCGCAGTGAAGGAGCGGGTCCTGGGCCAGCTGCGGGACTGCTTCCGCCCGGAGTTCATCAACCGGGTGGACGACATCGTGGTCTTCTCCCCCCTGACGGAGGCGCAGATCGGCGGCATCATCGACATCGCCCTGTCCGCCGTGGCCCGCCGCCTGGCGGACCGGGACATCACCCTGACGCTGACGGAGGACGCCCGGCGCTTCATCGCCAAGGCCAGCTACTCCCCGGCCTACGGCGCCCGGCCGGTGAAGCGGTACCTGCAGAAGTACGTGGAGACGGAACTGGCGGCCATGCTGATCCGGGGGACCCTCTCCGACGGGCAGCACGTCACCGTGGACAGCGGCGGGGAGCGGCTGCGCTTCGCCACCGCGTAAAAGGCGCTGACCCCTCGGCCCGGCGATTGCCGGGCCGAGGGGTTTTGCCGCTCCCGCCTGACGCAACCAAAGCGAACATCTTTTGTCAGCGCCGGTTGGTTGTCATGCCGGTATTTCCGTGTAAAATAGGGGGTACAGAGGAGGGATTGGTATGAAAGATCCGACAAATCAGATGCAGAAAAACTGCCTGGCCCAAAATCTCTCCGCCCTGCGGCGGCTGAGCGGGCTGAGCCAGGAGAAGGCCGCCGAGGCCGTGGGCGTGACCCGCCAGGCCCTGGCCAAGTGGGAGCTGGGGGAGTCCACCCCGGACCTGCTCCGCTGCGACGCCCTGGCGGCGCTGTATGACGTGTCCCTGGACGATCTGCTCCGCTTCGACCAGCGGCCCGGCCGCCTGCCGCTGCCCCCCAGGGGGAAGCACATCTTCGGCGTGGTGCAGATGGGGGAGCGGGGTCAGATCGTCATCCCCAAGCGGGCCCGGGAGCTCTTCTCCCTGGGAAAGGGGGAGGAGCTGGTGGTGCTGGGGGACACCAATCCCGGAACGGCGGGCATCGCCCTGGTTCCCGCCCAGTTTTTCACGGGCCTGCTGGAGCTGGCCAACCAGGTCCAGCAGGACGCGGACAGGCAGGAGGAGGAGTCATGAGGGCGCTGGCCGTGGAGGGCCTGACCAAGGCCTACCCCCGCTTCACTCTGGACAAGGTGTCCCTCACCCTGGAGCAGGGGCGGATTATGGGGCTCATCGGCAAAAACGGGGCGGGGAAGAGCACCCTGCTCAAGTCCCTGCTCCACCTGGTCTCCCCCGACGCGGGGACCATCACCCTGCTGGGCCGCCCCTTCCCGGAGGGGGAGCTGGAGAGCCGGCAGGAGCTGGGCGTGGTGCTGGGGGGCATCGACTTCTACCGGCACAAGCGGCTGGACGCCATCACCGCCGTCACCCGCCGGTTCTACCGGCGCTGGGACGAGAAGGCCTGCCGGCGGTACATGGAGGCCTTCGAGCTGGATGGCCGCAAGCGGGTGGGGGAGCTGTCCGCCGGGATGCGGGTGAAGTACCTGATCGCCCTGGCCCTGTCCCATGGGGCCAGACTGTTCCTCTTCGACGAGCCCACCAGCGGGCTGGATCCCGTGAGCCGGGACGAGCTGCTGGAGCTGTTCCGGGCTCTGACGGCCGGCGGGGAGCGCAGCATCCTCTTCTCCACCCACATTACCAGCGATCTGGACAGGTGCGCCGACGACGTCGCCTACCTCCGGGGCGGGAGGCTTCTGGCCTGCGGGGAAAAGGCGGAGTTTATCCGCTCCTTCCGGCACCTGCGCACCCCGGAGGACCGCGATGAGCTGAGCCTGGAGGAGATCATGGTCCGCGCGGAGAGGAGGAGCGTTCATGTATGACCTGCTGTACAAGGAGCTGCGCCTGGCGGCCCACCCGTCGGTGTTTGTCTTCCTGTTCATGGGGGCTCTGGTGCTCATCCCGGCCTACCCCTACGGGGTGGTGATCTTCTTCGGGGCTCTGGGTCTCTTCCAGACCTTCATGTTCGACCGGGAGACCAGGGACGTGTTTTACACCGCCCTGCTGCCGGTGCGGAAGGGGGACGTGGTGCGGGGGAAGCTGCTGCTGGCGGTGTTCGTCCAGCTGGTGCAGCTGGTCCTGTCCCTGCCCTTCGCCTTTCTGCGGACGCTGTACCTGCCCGAGGGGAATCCGGTGGGCATTGAGGCCAACGCCGCCTTTTACGGCTTTGCCCTGGCCCTCTACGGGGTGTTCAACCTGGTCTTCTTCGCCCGGTTCTATCGGACAGCCTACCGGGTGGGCGTGGCCTTCCTCACCGCCCTGCCGCCCCTGGCGCTGGGGGTGTGCGCCATGGAAGCGCTGGTCCATGTCCCCGCCCTGGCGTGGCTGGACGGGGTGGACGCGGCCTCTCTGGTCCGGCAGCTGCCGGTGCTGGCGGCCGGCGGGCTGGTGTACGCGCTGTGCTGCGTTCTGGCCTGCCGGGTAGGGGTGCGGCGGTTTGAGCGGGTGGATCTGTAGATGGGGCGTTTGCGTCCGCAGACAGGCATCCGTTCCATCCATTTTCAGGCCCATTGGGCACCACATCCATTATGTTTTCCCGAGTGGTTAGGAGCGGGCTCTTTTTTGGCGCTGGACCGCAAAAATATTCCTTGTTATTTGATCCTGGTCAGCCTCGGTCAGTTCTATGAATCGGCACCCATATTCAAATTTGCCGTCGTCCTTCTCTATGATGCGAACGATTTGAGTGAATATAGCCGACTCTGGCCGCTCCTCTAACAGCCTGACTTTCAGCAGGAATTTGTCTCCCTCGTAGTATCTGTACTCCGAGCTGACACTGGCCCCGCCCACGCTGATATTCAGCAGCTTGCAGGGCTTTTCTCCCATCGCCAGGCCGCTGAACATGGTGGCGGTGGCCGCAAGGTTTGTCTCCAATCGGAAAAAGGCGCGGTCATTGCCCACGCGAACGACGGTCAATTCCTCCACCTGCCATATATGCCTGGGGCCGGGCGTAATGACGCCCTCCATATAGACCGCTTTTCTCTCGTGGTCGCTGTACCCTCGAATTCTGGCATGGATGGTTCCGATGTCTTCGGCAATTTCGGATTCGGAATACTGGTGCAGCTCCGCCTGATTTCCGTGCAGGCCAAGCAGCTTTGCCACAAAAAGCAGCTGTCCTGCATCCGTTGTTACTTCCACCCGCATGCCAGAATAAATATCAAGCTCCTCGCCTGCGTCCTTACTTTCTTGAGGCGGCTGCGCCTTCGCCTTCTTATTGAAAAGATCAAATAAACCCACAATATACCTCCCTGGTATCCTAATTTCTCAATGCTGATTGGATGATCGTTTCTCCCATAGCTGTTTCAGCTTTTCATCGGCCCAAACGACCCTGTTCCGGCCGTTTTTCTTTGCGTCATACAGCATGGTGTCCGCAATTTTTAAGTAAAAGTCGTAGCCGTTCCCCGGCTCAGGGATCACGGTGACCCCTCCGATACTGACTGTGACCCACTGAGACACGGACGGGTCATGGGAAATGTGCAGGTTTTCCACCGCGCGGCGGATTTTCTGCAAATGTCCGAATATCTGCTCGGAGGGGTCGCCCATCACCAGCGCCACAAATTCCTCGCCACCGTAGCGGGCCAGAAAATCCGTGCTGCGCTGCAGGTGGGACGCGGCCGTCTGCGCTACGGCGGCAATCACCTTATCTCCGGCGGGATGGCCAAAAATATCATTGTACATTTTGAAGCGGTCGATGTCAAACATACAGATGGAGATGGGGACGTGCAGCCGGATTGCCTCGCTCCACTTTGTGACGCTGTACTCCTCATACCTGCGCCGGTTAGCGATTCCTGTGAGCTGGTCGGTCATGGATTGCTGCTCGATCTGCCTGCGATAGCGGTACAGCTTGACGTGCGTGTTGACCCTCGCCCTCACGATCAGGGGGTTAAACGGCTTCGTGATATAGTCGACCGCGCCCAAAATCAGCCCATGCTGCTCGTCTGCCACGCCAGACAAGCTGGTAATCAATATAACCGGGACGCTTTGGGTAATGATTTCCTCCTGTAACTTTTTCAGGAGCGTAAACCCGTCCATTCCCGGCATCACGACATCCAGCAGAATGAGCGAAAAGTTTCCGTCACGCGCCCAGCGCAGCCCGTCCTCCGCCCTCTGAGCGACGGTAATATCGTACTCGTCCTCCAGAATTGCTTTTAATTGGGCTGCTTGCACAATGCTGTCGTCCACAATCAATATTTTTTCCATAAGCGTATCCCTCACTATGTTTACTTAAAGGATCTACTAGCAATTTCATTTTTGTAATGTTGGAATGACCCCCAATATCCGCCAACCGGGACGAATCTTTTTCCCGGGTATCGGCCAGATGTTCTTCCCATACAGTCACAGCCTCTTCTGTAAAAAGGAGGTTGTTCCAAAGTAAGTGAATGTTCATTACCGGACGTTCAAAAATGAGCCGCTTTTCAGCGGTACATTTTTATGTTCGCCCTGATTTGGGGGTTTTATCTGGTTTCAAATAGCCGCTCAGCCCGGTGGTCAGCAACTGAAACACGGTGTCCTCGGTTTCCTGACTGTTTGGCAATGTTCCCTCTACCACATATTTTGCGTACATAACAGTAGATGTGAGGACATGGAGCCACAACAAATCCTGATTGATCCGATCCAGTCTTGGAAATACCTTTTTGAAAGCGTGAACCATTCCAATAAATGTCTTGAAATAGGTCACATCCCGGCTCTTGTCGTACTTGGGGAAAAATGCGCTGTCCCGGAAACGATGATAAAAAACGGTTTCATCCGGGTGGGACGTCCAAAAGCGAAAATAGGGCAGCCACAGTCCCTTTATCGCTCCCATGGGATCCGTAAGCATTGCCAGAGGATGGAACTTCAAGTGCTCAAAAATCGCCGCCGCCTGTTTGTCCACATAGGTGAAGCACTCTACCAGCAGTTGATCCTTGCCGTCGAAGTGGCGGTAAATGGCCCCTGACGAAACGCCTGCCAGTTCACTGACATTCTGGATGCGTACCCCCTCAAGGCCGTACTGCCGCACGGCCCTGATTGCCGCAAGAATGATTCGCGTTTTGGTGTCATCCAGAGTAATCACTTCCCCCCGCAATAACCGCTTCCCCTGTCACCCATTTCATTTACAGAGGGATTATATACTACTTTGCTCCGTTTGACAATAGAGCATTTTTCATTTTTCTCGTAGTACCCTATGACCGATACGACCCCTGCGGGACCGGCAGTAACGGCAAAAACACCAGGGACGATGAGTGTCCCTGGCGTTTTCTGTATCTGTGCTGGCGAGCTTGCCCGGCGCGGCCTTTTTTGTCTCCGGCATCTCCCGTCAAAATCTGCCGCCGGAGAAATTCTCTCTTGACGGACCACCCATACCTGGTGGTATGATAGACGCAGCTACAGCGGGAACGTGATCCCCGGCCCGGTGTGGGGGATGAGAAGGGCCGCCGTCCAGTCCAGAGCGAACAGGGCGCTCAGGCACCGGCAGCAGGTCCGCCGCGCCCCGGCGGGCAGACGGGCCAGATACCGCTCCAGGGCGGGCCCCGCCCGCTCCACCACCAGCCACCCCGCCAGGCCGAAGGCCACCGCGCTGGCCAGGCACACCCGGCCCTCCAGGCTCCCGGCCCAGCCGGTGTAGTCCCACCACCGCCGGCGGAACAGCCCCTCCAGCAGCAGGGCGGCGCTGTACTCTACCGCGCCGCCCACCAGCGCGCCGGCGGGGATCAGGAGCGCCGGGCGGCCCCGCAGGTCCTTCAGCAGGCCCAGCAGCAGCACGCCGCCCACGCCGTACACCGGCAGCCACGGCCCCCGGAGAAAGCCCCGGTTGATCACTTGCCCGGTGGTCACGACACCCAGGGCCACCTCCCACACCCAGCCTGCGGCGGAGAAGAGAAAAAATAGCAGCAGCTGCCTTTCCAGGGCCCGCTGCCGGGGAAGGGCGGCGTCAGAGCGCATAGGGGGCCTCCTCGTCATCGCAGGATGCCTTTACTCTGCCCAGAGCCGCCAAAATCATACGAGAGACACGGGAGGGAAGCGCCATGATCAAAAAATACCGGTTCGACCTGCTGCTGGCGGGGGGCGTGCTGCTGCTGGCGGGACTGCTGTCCCTGCTGCTCCGCTCCGGCGAAGCCGGGGCCTGGGCGGTGGTAGCGGTGGACGGCGTGGAGACCGCCCGCTACCCCCTCTCCCAGGACCTGACGGTCACCATCGGGACAGACCGCTACAACGTGCTCACCATCTCCCGCGGGGCTGCGGCGGTGACCGAGGCCAATTGCGGGGACCGCACCTGCGTCGGCACCGGGGCCGTCTCCCGGGCGGGCGAGAGCATTTTGTGCCTGCCCCACCGGCTGTCGGTGCGCATCGAGGGGGGCGCTGACCCCGCCTTCGACGCGGCGGTGCGGTAAGGGGGCGGCGGCATGAGCAGATCGGCGGCCCGCTATGGGCTCCTTGTGGCGCTGGCCATGGTCCTGTCCTGGCTGGAGAGCCTGTTTCCCCTGCCGGCGGCCCTGCCGGGGATGAAGCTGGGGCTGACCAACCTGGTGGTCCTCTTCGCCCTGTACCGCATGGGGCCTCGCCCGGCGGCGGCCGTCTCCCTGGCACGGGTGCTGCTGGTGTCCATGACCTTCGGGAACGCCTACTCCCTGGCCTACTCCCTGGCGGGGGCGGCGGCGAGCCTGGCCCTGATGCTCCTGCTGAAGCGGGCGGGGACATTCTCCATACTGGGGGTCAGCGTCGCCGGCGGCGTGGGCCACAACCTGGGCCAGATTCTGGTGGCGGCGGCGGTGCTGGGCCGGGGGGCCCTCTGGTATTTGCCGGCGCTGCTGGTATCCGGCGTGCTGGCCGGAGCCGTTGTGGGCGCGGCGGGGGCGATTGTGATCAAGCGAATCAAGTAAATGAGGAGGCGGGACCATGTCCAGATTCTGGGGCCATTTGACAACCATTACCATCCACAAACTGCGGGTGATGAAATACTGTTTCCGGGTGGGGCTGTACCGTCAGGGGCTGCTCCACGACCTGAGCAAGTACGGCCCCGCCGAGTTTCCGGTGGGGGTCCGCTACTACCAGGGGGACCACAGCCCCAACGAGGCTGAGCGCCAGGACCGGGGCTATTCCTCCGCCTGGCTCCACCACAAGGGGCGCAACAAGCACCACCTGGAGTACTGGATTGACTACACCCCCCAGCCCCCCCACCACATGGGCGGCATGGAGATGCCGGCGCGGTATGTGGTGGAGATGTTCTGCGACCGGATTGCCGCCTGCCAGACCTACCAGGGGGATACGTACACCGATGCCTCCCCCTGGGAGTACTACGCCCGGAGCCTGGACCACTACATCATCCACCCCAACACCCAGGCCCTGCTGGAGCGGCTGCTGCTGATGCTGCGGGACGAGGGGGAGGCGCGGACCATCGCCTATATCCGGCGGGAGGTCCTGAAAAATGGATATGTAGAGAGCGCTATTGAATGAAAAATGGTACAAACTTTATCAGGAGAGGTCGCCATGTTCGGTAAACGAAAAAAGTCAGTGGTACAGCCATATCATAAAGCGGGGAAAATTCCCGTGATCCGCTCCAGCATCTGTACCGGGGAACAGGTGGCGGGCTTCAAGGATCCGGTCAGCGGAAAATTTGATGACCTGATGCTGATCCGAAACAGCGGTGACCTGGAAGATTTCCTGGCCCAATATCAGGTTAAGGAAGAAGATATTCAGCGGGAATGGTAATAGGAGATCCCCATTACGGATCTGTTATGCAGGCGGAGATTTTTCTCCCGCTTCGGCAGCTGCGTCTTGGATGGAGACAGGGGCGGGGCCTGACCAGGCCGGCAGTCAAAAACGGTGTGCCCGGTCAGTCGCCGGCGGCATCCCCGTAGGGCTCCACGCTGGCCCCGGTGTAGTACCAGCTGAGAATCTCCCGGTAGTCCATCCCCCCCTGGGCCAGCACGTTGGCTCCGTACTGGCTCATGCCCACGCCGTGGCCATAGCCGGTGACGGAGAAGGTCACCGTGTCCCCCTCGAAGGCGATGGTGAAGCAGGCGCTGCGCAGATCCAGGATGGTCCGCAGCTGGTTGCCGCCCACCTCCACGCCGCCTACCGTCAGGGCGGTGACCGTGCCGCCGGGCTGCTGCTGGATGTTGGTGAACCAGTTGGAGGGGCTCCCCCCCAGCGCCGCCTCCGGCAGGGCCGCCTGGAGCCGGTCCTTCAGCTCCCCGGCCTGGAAGGAGGCGGTGGAGCGGTAGTTGGGCACCGTCTCCTCGCTCTCCGGCGTCTCCACGCTCTGGAGATAGGGCAGGGAGCCGCTCCACACTGCGGCGGCGTCCTGGGTGGTCCCCGCCGAGGAGGAGTGGAACACCGCCAGCACCGGCCGCCCCTCGTAGAGGGCGCACTGGCCGTCGGTCTCCTCCACCGCCCGGCGGATCTTCTCCTCGTTCTCCGATGCCTTCTCCCCCCACTCCGCCGCCGCATCCTGGGCGCTCTTATAGGCCTGGCAGCAGGTGATGTCGTCGCAGGCGTCCGCCTCCGGGTGGTTGGCGCTGCCCCCGTTTTCCATCTTGTGGAGGGTGTAGGTCCGGGCCGCCACCGCCTGGGATTTCAGTGCCTCCAGGTGGAAGGAGGCGGGCATCTCCGCCCGCACCACTCCCATAAGATAGCCGGCCATATCCATCTGCTGGAGCTTGCCCCCCACCAGCACGTTCAGGCGCCGGCTCCGGTCCATTCCCGGCTCGCCGCCGGGCTCCTCCTCCGGGAGGGGGGCGGCGTCCGAGGCCGGCGGCGGCGGGGCAGGCGGCTCCTCCTCCGCCGGGGAGGGCTCGCCCCACAGCCAGGGCAGGAAAAAGAGCAGAAACAGCAGCAGCAGCGACACTCCGATATGTTTTCCCATTGGTACAGCCATCCCCTTTCCCCACAGCTTATGCCCCGCTTGTCCAAAAAATGAATGACAAATCCGGTGGGACGTGGTATACTGTTGTCCGAACAGCAAATCGTTCTGGGAAAGGATGTCGATATAGGATGAACAAGCGCTTTTGGAGCAAGGTGGGCTACCTGTGGATTCTGGGGCTGGTTTTTTTCGCCCTGCGGCTGGTTCAGCTGCGGGTGGGATTTGATCCCGCCACCGGCCTGGCCATCCCCACGCTGTGGGGCAGCTTGCTGGCCCACTATGCGGCGGTGTGCGCCGTTGGTCAGTTCCTGGTCTGCTTCTTTACGGTGCCCGGGGTGCGCACCGATTTCGCCGGGGCCTTTGACCCGCCGGTGAAGTCCGTTCCGGTGATGGCTGCCGGCGGAATGCTGCTGGCGGCGGGGGGCGTACTGCTCCTGCTGAGCGCCCTGCCGGTGCGGGGGGTGGCCGCCATGGCGGCGGGGGGACTGGCGGTGGCCGCCGGGGGCGGATTCATCCTGCTGACCCGTCAGGTCCGGCGCGGGGATACGCTGACGGTGTTCCCCCTGCTGCCCGCCATGTTCTTCTCTGTATTCTTCGTGCTGGCCGTCTATCTGCCCGAGGAGAGCGACCCGGTGCTCTCCCGGTTCTATATCCCCGTGCTGGCCGCCGCCATGGCCGCCGCTGCCTTCTCCCTGCTGGCCGCTTTTTTGCGGCAGGAGGGGAATCTGCGCACCTTCACCTTCGTGGGCAATCTGTCGGTGATGTTCTGCCTGGCCGCCGCTGCCGACGGGGTGGGCGGCGACTGGGCGAAGGCCCCCCTGTTTTTGGGCTGCGCCCTGGTGCTGTCCGTGTTCCTGTTTCTGAGCCGGGAGCACCCCGTCCCCCTGCCGGAGGAGGAGAAACCGGACCCCAAGGCTCCTGCGGCGGAGGAGGCCTGAGCTGGTATGCCTGCGGGCACAGTCCGCATACTATTTGTTATACAATCCCTTGTATATACCGGCAGGATTCGACCTGCCGCCCCACGTCCTCCGGCGGGACCTACCGCCGGGGGATGATTCTGTCCAACAGGAGGCGCTCATGTCCTTTCTCGCTCACAACCACGACGGCGTGGTCTACCACACCTCCTCTCTGCTGGAGGCCCCCGGCCTGCTCCACGGCTTCTCCACTCGCCTGGGGGGCGTCAGCCGGGGGGTGTTTGCCTTTATGAATCTCCGGGGCGGCGGCCCCGCGCCCGACGACAGGGAGAACGTCCGGGAGAACTACCGCCGCCTGTGCGCCGCCTTGGGGGCGGACCCCGCGGGGCTGGTGTGCTCAAAGCAGGTCCACGAGGCTACGGTTCGCCGTGTCACCGGGGCTGACAGGGGAAAGGGCTTTACAGTCCCTGTGGACTATACCGCCGACGCCCTGGTAACGGGCGAGCCGGGGCTGAGCCTGATGGTCTTTTCGGCGGACTGCATCATCCTGCTGCTCCATGACCCGGTGACCAGGTCCGTGGGGGCGGTCCACGCCGGATGGCGGGGTACCGCCCTGGATCTCCCCGCCAAAACGGTGGGGGAGATGGGCCGCCTCTTCGGGGCCCGGCCGGAGGACATCCGGGTTGCCATCGGGGCCGGTATCGGGCCGTGCTGCTTTGAGACCCACGACGACGTGCCCGACGCCATGCGCGCCGCCTTTGGCTCCGGGGTAGCGCCCTATATCACCCCCAGGGGGGAGAAATGGACGGTGGACCTGAAGGGCGTCAACGCCTGGCGGCTCCGGGAGGCCGGGGTCCGGCAGCTGGACGTGTGCCCCACCTGCACCGCCTGTACCACGGACCTCTACTGGAGCCATCGGGTCACCGGGGACCGGCGGGGGGTCCAGGGGGCCCTCATCAGCTTGGAGGCGGTACGGTGAGGCGGCTGGTGCGGCTGGCTCTGGCGGCGGTGCTGCTGCTGGCAGGCTGCGCCGCCGGGGAGCCGGGGGAGGACCCCGGCGCCGGGATCTGGGAGGACTACCAGCCCCCGGCGCTGGCGGAGGAGGCGGAGGAGCCCTCCGGCCCGGAGTACCCCGCCGCCTTCTCCCTGGCCTGCCACCGGGGCCAGACCCTGGATCCCATTGACTGCGGCCAGGGGATGCAGGAGGATGTGTCCTCCCTGCTCTTCGAGCCCCTGTTCCAGCTGGACGAGAGCTTCCAGCCCATCCCCCTGCTGTGCGAGAGCTATGAGTGGGACGAGACCGGGCTGGTCTGTACCCTCACCCTGCGGCAGGAGGCCGCCTTCCACGACGGCTCCCCCCTTACTGCGGCGGACGTGGCGGCCACCCTCCGCCGGGCCATGGTCTCAGAGCGGTACGCCTACCGCCTGCGGGGCGTGGCCGCCGTGGCCGCCGACCGGTCCGGCCGGGTGCGCATCACCCTCACCGCCCCCAACCGGGGCCTTCCGGCCCTGCTGGACATCCCCATCGTGAAGAGCGGCACGGAGGCCCTCACCGCCCCCGTGGGGACAGGGCCTTACCGCCTCTCCGAGGACGGCGGCTCCCTGATCGCCAACGAGAGCTGGTGGCAGGGGCGGGCCATGCCGGTGTCCGTTATCCCCCTGGTCCACGCCAAGGACCGGGACACCGCCAAGTATCTCTTTTCCTCCAAGCGGGTCCAGCTGCTGACGGTGGACCCCACCGACGACCTCTCCTCGGTCACCGGGCAGCTCCAGTCCACCGCCCGGCCCACCCCTATTCTCCAGTTCATCGGCTTCAACACCGGCGAGGGCGCCCTCTTTGCCAGCCCCGCCCTGCGCGCCGCTTTCAGCCAGGGCATCCCCAGGGACACCCTGGTCAGCGCCCAGCAGGCGGGGCTGGCCCTGGCGGCCTCCTTCCCGGTCTCCCCTCTCTCCCCCCTGTACCCGGCGGACCTGGTGCGGGAGTACGACAGGGACGAGACCCTGGCCGCCCTCCGGGCGGCGGGGCAGGACACCGGAGAGACGCGGGAGCTGGTGCTGCTGGTCAACGAGGAGGACCGCTTCCGGCTGACCAGCGCTCAGTTCATCGCGGAGCACCTCTCCCTGCTGGACTGGCACATCACCGTGCGCCAGCTGCCCTGGGAGGACTATCTGGCCGCCCTGGCGGCGGGGGAGTTTGACCTCTACTACGGCGAGGTCCGGCTCACCGCCGACTGGGACCTGCGGGACCTGACCGGCACCGGCGGGGCGCTGAACTACGGCGGCTACACCGCCTCCTACACGGATCTGCTCCTTGAGAACTTCCTGACGGCGGACAACCGGCCCGCCGCCGCCCGGCAGCTGCTGGCCCACCTCCAGGAGGTCTGCCCCATCGCCCCCATCTGCTTCAAAAATGACGCCGTTCTCACCCACCCCGGCGTGGCCGGAAACCTGACCCCCACCGCCTCCAGCACCTTCTACCGGATGGACCGCTGGACGGTGCGCCTGAGCGAATAGGCGCGAAAAAGGACTGCCCGAGTGCGTCTCGGGCAGTCCTTTTTATTTGGGTTGTTTACCCCGCCGCTCAGGCGTTGGCGGGCTGCTTGAATTCGTGGGCCTCCTGGAGCACCATCTCCTTGACCTTCATCAGGCGGGTGATGTTGCCCCGCTCGTTCTCCTCCAGCTTCATGGAGATGTAGCGGATCTTCTCCTGGAACTGGGGGATCATCACGTACTCCAGCGCGTTGACGCGCCGCCGGGTCTTCTCGATGTCCTCGGCCAGCAGCTGCATGGTCTTCTCCACCTCAGCCAGCTCCAGCATGTCGTGGAAGACGTTGGCCAGCTCCTCCAGGGCGGCGTCAAGCTCGCCGGAGGTCTGGGCGAAGCCGTAGGGGTAGATCTCCGATGGATCCTCGTTGCGGGTGTGGAACTGGTACTGGGGCACGTTCACGGACATGATGTTGCGAAAGCTCATCTCCAGCTCCACGCTCTGCTTGGGGTACAGCAGGGCCTGCTCCAGCATCTCCGGACTCATCAGGGCGGAGGCCACGGTGAAGGCCGCGTTGGCCCGCTCCAGGCCCTGCTCCACCTTGGAGCGCAGCGCCCGGTTGCGGCGCACGATGTCCAAGAACTGCTTCATCAGCTCGTCCCGCTTGTCCTTGAGGAGCTTGTGGCCCCGTGTGGCGGTCTTCAGCCGGCCCTTCAGCCGGTTCAGCTCCATTCTGGTGGGGTTTATGGTCGCTGAGGCCATCTGTTCACCTCTTTCCTATAATCATCCGTTCTCTGACGGACGGGCGGGCGATACCCGCCTCTGCAAGGGACATCCTCGACAGAATCAGTCCTTCTTCGGAAGGTACTTGTCGATCATGTCCTGCTTGATGCGCTTGAGCTCGCTCTTGGGCAGGATGCTCAGCAGCTCCCAGCCCAGATCCAGGGTCTCGATGACGCTACGGTTGGTCTCATAGCCCTGGGAGACATAGCGCTTCTCAAACTCGTCGGCAAACTTGGCGTACAGCAGATCCGTGGGGCTCAGAGCGGACTCGCCCAGGATGGTCATCAGCTCCTTGGCCTCCTTGCCGGAGGCGTAGGCCGCGAACAGCTGGTTCATGGTGGAGGCGTGGTCCTCCCGGGTCTTGCCCACGCCCACGCCCTTGTCCTTCAGACGGGACAGGGAGGGCAGCACGTCCACAGGGGGATTGATGCCCTTGCGGAACAGCTCCTGGGAGAGGATGATCTGACCCTCGGTGATATACCCGGTCAGGTCGGGGATGGGGTGGGTCTTATCATTCTCCGGCATGGTGAGGATGGGGATCATGGTGATGGAGCCGGGCTTACCCAGCTGCCGGCCGGCCCGCTCGTACATCTGGGCCAGGTCGGTATAGAGGTAGCCGGGGTAGCCGCGGCGGCCGGGAACTTCCTTCTTGGCCGCGGAGACCTCACGGAGGGCCTCGGCATAGTTGGTGATGTCGGTGAGGATGACCAGCACGTGCATCCCCTTCTCGAAGGCCAGATACTCGGCGGCGGTCAGGGCCATACGGGGGGTGGAGATGCGCTCAACAGCCGGGTCGTTGGCCAGGTTGGTGAAGAGCACGGTGCGGTCGATGGCCCCGGTGCGCTTGAACTCGTTGACGAAGTACTCCGACTCCTCGAAGGTGATGCCGATGGCGGCGAAGACCACGGCGAAGTTGGAGGCGGAGTCCCCCAGCACCTTGGCCTGGCGGGCGATCTGGGCCGCCAGCTGGGCGTGGGGCAGGCCGTTGCCGGAGAAGATGGGCAGCTTCTGGCCGCGGACCAGGGTGTTCAGCCCGTCGATGGAGCTGACGCCGGTCTGGATGAACTCGTTGGGGTAGTCCCGGGCGGCCGGGTTGATGGGCTGGCCGTTGATGTCCAGGCTCTTCTCAGGCAGGATGGCGGGGCCGCCGTCGATGGGCTGGCCCATGCCGTTGAACACGCGGCCCAGCATGTCGCCGGACACCGCCAGCTCCAGGGGGTGGCCCAAAAAGCGGATCTTGGAGTCCCGCAGGTTGATGCCGGCGGAGGACTCGAACAGCTGGACCACGGCCTTGTCGCCGTTGACCTCCAGCACCTTGCAGCGCCGGACGCTGCCGTCTGAGAGCTCAATTTCGGCCAGCTCGTCGTAGGTGACGCCGTCAACCTTCTCCACCACCATCAGGGGGCCGGAGATCTCGTGTATGGTACGGTATTCCTTCATCATAACTGGTCACCCGCTTTCTCTACGATCTCGGCGATCTCCCGCTCCATCTCCTCCGCAATGGCGGCGTACTCCTGGACGTACTTGTCGGCCTCCACGAACTTGGCGCGGCCGATCTTCTCCTTGGCGGGGATGTCCATCATGGGGGCCAGGGGCGCGCCCTTGCCGATGGCGTCCCGGGCCAGCCGGTCGAAGTCCAGAATCATGGCCAGCATCCGCATCTGGCGGTCGTGGCTGGAGTAGCTGTCCACATCCATGAAGGCGTTCTGCTGGAGGAAGTCCTCGCGGACCATCTTGGCGGTCTCCAGGGTCAGCTGATCGTTGGGGGACAGGGAGTCCTTACCAACCAGCTGGACGATCTCGTTGAGGTTATCCTCCTCCTGGAGGAGGCTCATGGCCTTGTTTCGGTTTTCCATGAAGGCGGGGCCGAAGTGCTCGTCGAACCAGGGCTTCATGGTGTCCAGATACAGGGAGTAGGAGTTCAGCCAGTTGATGGCGGGGAAGTGGCGGCGGTAGGCCAGGGAGGCGTCCAGGGACCAGAACACCTTGACGATGCGCATGGTGCCCTGAGAGACGGGCTCGGACAGGTCGCCGCCCGGAGGCGACACGGCGCCCACGGCGGTCAAAGAGCCCACGCGGTCCTCGCTGCCCATGCACTGCACCACGCCGGCCCGCTCATAGAACTGGGCCAGACGGGAGGCCAGGTAAGCGGGGTAGCCCTCCTCGCCGGGCATCTCCTCCAGACGGCCGGACATCTCACGCAGGGCCTCGGCCCAGCGGGAGGTGGAGTCGGCGATGACGGCCACGGCGTAGCCCATGTCGCGGAAGTACTCCGCGATGGTGATGCCGGTATACACGGACGCCTCACGGGCGGCCACGGGCATGTCGGAGGTGTTGGCAATCAGCACGGTACGCTTCATCAGGGACTCGCCGGTGCGGGGGTCCTGGAGCTCGGGGAACTCGCGCAGAACGTCGGTCATCTCGTTGCCGCGCTCGCCGCAGCCCACGTAGATAACGATGTCCACATCGGACCACTTGGCCAGCTGGTGCTGGACCACGGTCTTGCCGGAGCCGAAGGGGCCGGGGACGGCGGCGGTGCCGCCCTTGGCGATGGGGAACATGGTGTCGATGATCCGCTGGCCGGACTGGAGGGGGGCCACCGGATTGTACTTCTGCTTGTAGGGCCGGCCCACGCGGACGGGCCACTTCTGGGTCATAGTCAGCTCCTTGACCTCGCCCTTGTCGGTCTTGACCTTGGCGACCACCTCGTCCACGGTGTAGTCGCCGGCCTTGATGGCCCAGGAGAGGGTGCCGGAGATGCCGTTGGGGACCATGATCTTGTGGAGCACGACCTCCGTCTCGGGCACGGTGCCCAGCACGTCGCCGCCCACCACGCGGTCGCCGGTCTTGGCCACGGGGGTGTAGGCCCACTTCTTCTCACGGTTGATGGCGGAGACCTCCACGCCGCGGGCCAGGTTGTTGGACCCCGTCTGCTTGACGATCTCCTCCAGCGGGCGCTGGATGCCGTCGTAGATGTTCTCGATGATGCCGGGCCCCAGCTCCACGCTCAGGGGCATGCCGGTGGTCTCCACCGCCGCGCCGGGCCCCAGGCCGCTGGTCTCCTCGTAGACCTGGATGGAGGCCTGGTCGCCGGTCATATTCAGGATCTCACCGATCAGCCGCTGCTCGCCCACGCGGACCACGTCCTGCATGTTGGCGTCGGCAAGGCCGTCGGCCACCACCAGCGGGCCGGAAACCTTGATAATCTTTCCTTGACTCATTGCTTCACTGCCTTCCTTTACTAAATTAAAGGCTCCTGCTGCTGCGGCCCGACGGGCCGCAGGGGAAGTTGCTTCTGTGCGCCGCCGCGCAGCGGCGGCAGAATCAGCCGATGTCCGCGCCGACCGCCCGCTCCACCGCGCTCTGGAGCGCCTGGGCCCCCAGGCCCAGACTGCCGCCCTTGCCGGGGATGAGAATGATGGCCGGCGTCACGCTGGTCTTGTATCTGGCGATCTCCTCCTGGAGGAGGGAGGCCAGCTGCTCGGTGATATAGATGATGGCGTACTCCTCCGCCCCGCCGGCGGCGGGCCTGGCCAGCTGCTGGAGGGTGTGGCGGGCCTGGTCGGCGTCCTCGGCGAAGAAGGTGTCCAGCCCCAGGGCCTTGAAGCCCAGCACGCTGTCCCGGTCGCCCAAAACCGCGATCTTATACATAAGCCTCACGCAGCCTTTCCCGGATGGTGTCGCCGTCGATGCCCGCCATGCGGCTGGACATGATGATGCGCACCGCCGTAAACTCGATCTCCTTGGCCACCAGGAAGCTCACCACCGCCTCCACGCCGAAGGGCACGCTCTTGGCGCCGGCGGCCACCGCCGTCACCGCGTCGTCGCAGGCCTTCTCAAAGGCGGTGAGGCTGCCGCCCTGGGCGGCAGCTGTGCCCAGCTCCGCGGCCTGGCGCAGCTGGGTGGGACGGAAGAGCTCCTCCAGGCTGCCGCTGAGGGCGGCGGCCTGGATGCTGTCGGGGCTGACGGTGCCCCCCTCCACCAGCACGCGCTTGAGAAGATCCGCGCCCTTCTTCATGCGCAGGGTCCGCACCGCGCTGCGCAGGTTGGCCGCGTCGACGGAGGCCTGGACGTAGCGGACCAAAAAGCCGCTGCCCGTGTCCCTGGCGGCGGAGAGCATCTCCGCGTAATAGGCCCGGTCCAGCACAAAGTCGCTGCGCTGGGGATCCCCCGTGGTGCCCAACACCTCGGCGGCCTCCTCGGCTGCCCGGCGCAGAGCGTCGGGCAGAGCGCCGTAGTCCCCCTCCGTCACGGCCTTCTCCAGCTCGCCGGCGCTCACGCGCCCGGCGTCCAGCAGCAGCCGCTTCCCGTCCATGCCCATAGCCCGGGCCTTGAGCAGGGCCTTGAGGTTGTGGTAGTCGTACTTCACCTTGAACACGTCCACCACCGCCCGGTCGGGGACAAAACGGTACAGGTCCTGGAACAGCTTCTCCTGCTCCCTGGCCAGCACGGCGCTCAGCTCCCCCTCGCTGGCGGCGGAGAACTCGCCGTAGCCGATCTCGCCCAGCACCTTGGCGGCCTCCGCCGCCGTGGGCGCCTCAATCATGCGCTCCATGCGGGCGGCGGTGAGCAGGTCCCGCTCCCGGCTGTGCAGGTAGGTGGAGATAAACAGATAGTCGGTATCCTTTACTTTCTTTGCCAAAGCCATCCTCCTTTCTTGCTTACGCGCTTATTGGATTGGCTTTATGCGAAGAGGATCGCGGCAATCTCGGCCGCCATTTCCTCCCGGAGGACCCGCAGCTCCGTCTCGAAGGCGCAGTTGACCTCCACACTGCCGCCCCGCAGGGTCAGGCCGCCCTCCATGTCCCGGGTCTCCTGGGCCAGGGTGAGCATGGCCGTGCCCTGGAGGAGGGCGCTGGCGCCGGTGACCACCTTGGACAGGAGGTTCCCGGCCTTGCCGCCCGCCTTGGCGGCCTTACCGGCGGCCTCGGGGGCGGCGGCTTCCGCCAGCAGGGCGTTGGCCTTGGCGGCCACCTGAGCCCCCACCCGCTCCCGGTCCTTGGCGTTGAGGATGATCTCCTCCCGGCCGGTCTTGGCCGCCCGCACCGCCATGCGGGCCAGCAGGTCCGCGTACTGGTCGTCGGGCAGGGCCAGCAGCTTCTTCTTGGCCTGCTCAAAGGCCGCGTCCAGGCACTCCTGCTTGGCGGCCAGCATCCGCTTTTTCGCCTCCATGTGGGCGGCGCTCTCCAGGCGCTGGGCCTGGCGCTGGGCAGCCTCCCGGCCGGCCTGGGCGGCGGCCTTGGCCTCCGCCTCCGCCTTGGCCTGGTACTCCGCCCGGACGGCGGCGGCACGCTCCTGCCCCTCGCTGAGCAGCTTCTCCGCCTCAGCGCGGGCGTCGGTCTCGATGCGCGCGGTGATTTTTTCGATTCCGTTCATATCGAATCCCCTTTCTGCGGGATTAGGCGCTCAGAGAGAACAGCATGATCATGGAGCACAGCAGGGACAAGATGGCGTAGAACTCGACGATGCCGCAGAGGATCAGGCCCTTGGACCAGTCGTCGGGCTTCTTGGCCAGGATGTTGATGGAACCGGCGGCCACGCGGCCCTGGGCGATGGCGGAGAGCAGTCCGCCCAGCGCCATAGGCATGCAGGCGGCGAAGAACTGGCAGCCCACCTCGATGCTCATGCCGGCGGCCAGGCTGATGTTGCCCATGAAGCTCATGCGGATGAGGGCCACGAAGAACACGGCCATGCCGTACAGGCCCTGGGTACCGGGAAGCAGCTGGAGAATCATGACCTTACCGGACTTGCTGGGGTCCTCGCACAGAAGGCCGGTACCGGCCTCACCGGCGATGCCGGTGCCCTTGGCGGAACCGACGCAGCTGAGGCCCACGGCAAGGCTGGCTCCCAGAAGAGCCATGGCGAGACCGCCGATATTTTCCAAAAACATAGTGATTTCCTCCTTATTTCTTTACGATGTCGACATATTGAGTGTTGATATTCAAGGGACGGAAGGGCTTGCCGCCGTCCTCATAGAACCGACCGAAGAACTCCAGGCACATCAGGCGCATGTCGTGGACGTAGCAGCCCAGGATGTTCAGCGCGAAGTTCAGGCCGTTGCCGATGAAGGCAACAATCACAAACAAAACCACGTTTCCGGTCATGGCGCCCAGGGTGTTGAACACCTGGGCGACGACCGCGCCCGCCAGCATCAGAGCCATCAGGCGGGAGTAGGACAAAATATCGCTGAAATAGCCGGTGAGATTGTTGTAGAGGGACCCGAAGATGCCCATGAGCTTGCCCAGGATCCCCTTCTTGCCGTAGCCCTGGGTCAGCAGCAGCAGCACCAGGATGGCGATGACGCAGGGCATCACCAGCCCCGTCGCCGCAGCCACGCCGGCCAGGATGAACACCAGGTACCACGCCCCCTCGTTGCACAGGGCCGCCATGACCTCGCCCCGCTTGATCTGCTTGTACATGCTGACCGCCATACCGGTGAAGATATGCACCACGCCCAGCACCAGGGAGCCCATCATCACCATCAGCGCGTCGTCCACGGGGGAGAACAGCGCCGGGAGGGCGAAGGTGCTCTCGGGGTTGAGCAGCTTCATAAGCTGGGGAATGAAATCGCCGAAGAAGCCGCCGGTGACAGCGCCCCATGCAAAGGTGCTGACGCCGCACAGCCCCATCAGGGGGATCATATAGCGCATGGTCGCGCCATTGGGCTTCGCCTTTTTCATAATCACTGCGGAGAGGATCATCATAATGAGCCCGTAGCCCATGTCCGCCAGCATCATGCCGTAAAACAGGATGAAAAACGGGGCCATCAGCGGGTTGGGATCGATGGTTCCGTAGGCCGGCAGGGCGTACATCTCCGTGACCATGTTCATGGGCCGGATGAGCTTACTGTTGCGCAGCTGGACGGGCACCTCGGGGTACTCCTCCTCCGCCGGCTCCGTGAGCTCATAGGCGCAGTCGAATTTTGCCAGAGCCTTCTCCAGCTCGGGGACCTCCGGCTCGGAGGCCCAGCCGTCCAGGTAGACGATAGACCCGCCGGCCAGCAGGCGCTCCTTGGCGCTCTCGGAGGCGATGACCTGCTCTACCCGGTCCAGGCCAAGCTTCAGCTCGTCCAGGCTGGGGCCCATCTCACGGATGGCGGCGATCTCCGCCTCCCGCTCTCTGGCGATGGCGGCCAGCTCCTGGTCCAGGGCCCGGATGTTCTCCTGAGCGGTACCGGTCAGATCCTTGAGCTGGGCAAAGCTGAAACCGAAGGAGCGCAGGGCGTCCAGCGCCTGCTGGCGGCAGTCCTTATGGACGATGACCTCCAGGTAGCGCTGCTCCCGGTCCGCCGACAGCTCCGCAAGGGCCGCCGCGCCGGCGGCCTCCTCCACCGCGCCGGCCATGGACGCGAAGTCCACCCCGCTGGGGACGCTGCCCAGCAGCACCTCCGTCCGGGCGGTGCCCCGCACCTCCAGGGGCACCGTGCAGGCGGCCCAGGGGGTCAGGGAGAGCTGGTCGGCGCGCACCCGGGTCTCCCGGGCGCTCAGCTGGCCCACGGTCCGGGCGTGGCCGTTGATGGCCGCGGCCTTGTCCAGGGCCGCCTGGCGGGCCCGGCTGTCCAGCAGCTCGGCCTCCCCCAGCTGAGCCCTGGGCGCAAACAAGCTCCCCTTCTGGGGAGCGTACTGGCGCAGGGCCTCAATGGCGTGCTGCAGCTCCGCCAGATCCCCTCTGGCCTGGGCCAGATCGGATGTCTCCCGGTGCAGCAGCGCGGCATAGGACTCGTCCGCCAGGTACTCCCCGGGCTCCCGCAGCTCCACGCAGCCCACGTGCTGCAGGCTGGCCAACAGGGCGTCCCGGTCCTGGGCCAGGGCGATGAGGTGGAGGCGCTTCATCTTGACAATAGCCACTAACTCTCAACCACCCTTCCTAAGATCGCCTGCGCCGCCTTGTCCATGCGGGCGGACGCGTCCGCCTTGAGCTTTTTGCAGTCCTTCTCCGCCTGGTCCAGAATCTGGTCCCGCAGGGCGGCGGCCTGCTCCTCCGCCTGGCGCATGGCGGCGGCAGCGGCGGCGGCGGCCTTCTCCTTGCCCTGCTCCAGCAGGGCGCGGCCCTCCCGCTCGGCGTCGGCGGCCAGGCGCTGGGCCTGGGCCTTCGCCTCGGCCTTGGACTGCTCTGTGCTCTCCTCCGCCGCGCGGATTTTCGCTATGGCTTCCAGTGACATTCTCTCACCCCTTTTCGATTGTTCTTTCAGGGAAAAATGTTGCCCTCTACCGGACAATCCGGCTGGAATCTCCTCCTTTTTGCGCCAGATATTTCCGGCAAAACAGGCATTAAATAGTATAGCACAATCTTTCCCGGTGTTCCAGCCTTTTTTTGCAGAATGGATCACTTCGGGAAAATTACTTAAAATTCACAAAAACGTCATTTTCTCTTTGTGTGGTTTGACCAGCCTCCAGCCCCCCCCTTTTTTCGACGAAAACGGCGGGGGCCCGCGCCCCCGCCGCTCGCTGCATGATGATGCGGATCTTACCGCCGCCGCCGTCTCCGGCGGGCCATGTTATCCCTGCCTTGCCAGCTCTGCCTCCCAGGCGGCCAGCTCCGTCTCCGTCAGATAGCCCAGCTCCAGCAGGACGCCGGTGGTGCTGGTCATGGAGGGCGCGAGGAAGACCGTCTTGCGGTGTCCGTAGTAGGCGCCCGACTGCTCCTCCCAGACCAGATACTCCAGCTCCAGGCAGAAGGAGTAGTGTATATCCTTGAAGCTGCTCGTCACATTCCGGGCGGGAACGCGGCCTGCGGCCGCATCCTCCAGGATGGCGGCGTAAATCTGCCGGCTCTCAAGATCCCCCACATAGGCGTGGTCGCTGGTGCTGGCGTAGCCGTTCTCCATATAGCCCATGATCACGTTAATGGCCTCCAGCCGGGCGTCTCCGGGGATGCTCACGCTCTCCAGAATCACCGCCGGGTCGCTGTAGAACTCCGCCAGCAGGTTGTCGTAGGTCCCCGGCGTTTCCACCCGGCCGGCCTCCAGCCACAGATCGTAGTACCGCTCCACAATTTTCCCGTTTTTCAGGTGGTAGATCAGGTGCAGGGTGTGGCTGAAGGCCTGCACCTCGTCGCTGTCCCAGTTGGGCTGGTAGGTGCGGATATAGTCCCGGTCGGCCACGATGGCCCGATGGAGCTGCGCCAGCTGCGCCGCAGTCTCCGGCGCGTCCTCCATCGTGAAGGGGCCGCTCTGCCCCCCCCCGGTCCAGCAGGGTCACGCTCTCGATCTCCTCCGGCTCCGGGACCCGGCGCTCCACGCCGAACAGGTCAATGCTCACCAGCAGGCACAGCGCCGCCGCCCCCGCCGCCACCAGGGCTGCCCCCCGCCAGCTGCCCCGGAACACCCGCAGGGATTTTTCCAGCAGCATGGAGGCGATGTAGTACCCCAGCATACCCCCCAGAAAGACGCACACCATCATAGGCCGCCGCTCGGCATAGGCCCCCTGCTGGAACAGGCTCCGCCAGAACAGCTCGTACAGCAGCCGCCCGGCGGTCAGACCGCTCAGCAGCGCCAGGCCGTACCGGAACACCGGCCGCAGCCACCGGAAGGCCACCACGTCCCCGGCGCTCTCGCTGTGCCGCCTTCTGTAGAGATACCAGGCCAGCGCCAGCAGGGCCAGCCCCGCCAGGGCGTACAGCCCCAGCACCCACAGCCCCTGCAGGCGCCAGCCCGTCAGCGTTCCGTCGGGCAGGCGCTCCGCGACGGGGCGGACGCTGCGGTAGATCTGCATCACCGGTGAGAGGAAGCCCAGCATCCCCATATCCTGCGTCATCCACACGCCCAGCAGGAAGTCCTCCGCCAGGCCGGTGACCAGCATCTCCATCAGGTGGGCCAGGAAATTGGCCAGCAGATAGAACACCGGCAGCACAAGGGCGTGGCCCGTCAGCATGGCGCACAGCGTGGCCATGCCGAAAAACAGCACCGCCGCGAACGCCACCGTCAGCACCGTGGTCACCACTGCCGTCAGGTGAAAGGCCCCGCAGAACAGGGCGATGAGGCACAGCAGCCCGCCGGTGACGGCGTAGGGGATCAGAATCATGGCCAGGCCCGACAGGACGCCGGTGACGAACAGGCACGTCCGGTCCACCGGCAGCGCGTGCATCATCCCCGCCGACCGGCTGTTGCAGAGGTAACCCCACACCGCCATGGCGCAGAGGATGGCGTAGCCGCAGGTAAAGGCGGGGACGAGGTAGGCTGCCGCCGCGGAGAGCCTCTCGGCGAACTCCAGCGGCTCAACCCAATGGATCTGCCGCTGCAGCATCGCCAGCAGCAGGTACAGGGGGAGCATAGCGCCCGCCAGGCTGACGCCGCCCCACAGGGGCCAGAACCGGCCCAGGTTCTTCAGAAACAGGGTCCGGTTAAAGAAGGATCTCTTTGACGGCATAGTGCTCACCTCCCAGCTCATAGATGAAAATCTCCTCCAGACTCAGGGGCAGGGCCTCCAGCATCAGGGGCTGGTACTGCTCCATGCGCTCCGTCACCGCCGCCGCCGTCCCCCGGACAATATAGGTGTAGACCCGCCCCACGTGGGAGGTGTGGAGTACCTCCAGCTCCCGGGGCAGCACCGGGGTCTCCCCGGCCCGCCAGACGGCCTGGAGCTTGACGATGTTCTCCTGGAGGTCCGCCAGGCTCCGCTCCACCAGGACCTTCCCCCGGTTCATCATGCCCACATGGTCGCACACGTCCTCCAGCTCCCGCAGGTTGTGGGAGCTCACCAGCACCGTGGTGCCGTACTCGGAGACGTCGCTCATCATCAGGCTCCACACCTGCCGGCGCATCACCGGGTCCAGCCCGTCCACGGGCTCATCCAGAATGAGGTACTTGGGCCGGCAGCTCATGGTCAGCCAGAAGGCGGCCTGCTTCTGCATGCCCTTGCTCATGCGGCGGATGGGGGTGTTCTCCGGCAGGGTGAAGACCGCCCGGAATTTCTCGTACCGGCCCCTGTCGAAGCTGGGGTAGAATCCCTGGTAGAACCGGGCCATGTCGGCCACGGAGGCGGAGGGGAAGTAGTACCAGTCGTCCGGGATGGCGGCCACCAGGACCTTCTTTTCCGGATTCTCGTACACCGGCTCCCCCTCCACCAGCACCTCCCCGCTGTCGGGACGGCAGATGCCGGTGAGGTGGCGGATGAGGGTGGACTTGCCCGCCCCGTTGGGCCCCACCAGGCCGTAGACCCCGCCGTCCGGCACGGTGATGCTGGCCCCGTCCAGGGCGGTAAAGCCGCCGAAGGTCTTTACCACGCTCCTTGCCTCAATCATTGTGCGCCCCCTCCTCCCGCAGCAGCGAGAGGATCTCGCCGTCTGTCATGTGCAGATATTTCAGCTCCGCGATCAGCTCCCGCAGGCGGCTGGTCAGCTCCTGCCGCCTGGCGGGGTCCCCCTCCGGCTGCCGGGCGGCGAAGCTGCCCCTCCCCGGCAGGGTGTAGATGAAGCCCTCCGCCTCCAGCTCGGCGTAGGCCCGCTGGATGGTGTTGGGATTGATGGACAGCTCCACGGCCATGGCCCGCACCGAGGGCAGTTTCTCGTCCGGCTCCAGGGCGCCGGTGACGATCATCCGGCGCAGTCCGTCCTTGATCTGTCCGTAGATGGGCCGGGAATCCCGGTAATTCAGTGTCAGCAAAACGCTCCCCCCCTATCCTCTCCGCCGGATTGCCAGCGCCCCGGCATACAGCAGCGCAAACGCCGCCAGAATACCCAGCAGCAGGTAATGAATGGCCTCCATCCTCTCACGCCCCCAACTGTATGATCTCTTCTAGTACACCCTACTATACAGGACGGCGGCGCACCGGGCAAGGGAGAAGGGGTAAAGAATTGATTAAGGTTTCTTTAAGGGGCCTGTTTTTTCAAAAATACAGTTGACAGGGAAGGTACTGTGTAGTACGATGCACCTATCGGAGGTGAGGTATCGTGCATATAGAGGACTGGCGGTCCCAGATCAAGCGGGGGACCCTGGAGTTCTGCGTCCTGCTGATGATCGCCCGGGGGGAGTGCTACGGCTACGAGCTGATCACCCGGCTGGAGCGCCGCCCCATTCTGGCGGCCAGGGAGAGCACCATCTACCCACTGCTGCGCCGCCTTTTAAAGGATGGCCTGCTCGCCTCCTCCTGGCGGGACTCGTCGGAGGGGCTGCCCCCCAGGAAGTACTACACCATCACCGGCGCGGGCCGGGAGTACTTAGCAGCTATGGAGGCGGAGTGGAGCGGCCTGCTGCAGGCGATTGACGAGATCAAAAGGAGGAATGACTGACATGGACCAAGTACTGGACGCCTATCTGGACCGGATCGACCGGCATCTGCGCCCCATGCCCGCTTCGGAGCGGGTGGACATCGTGCAGGAGATTCGAAGCGAGCTGCTGGAGCTGGAGGCCCAGGGCCTCTCCCCCCAGGCCATCACTGCCCGCCTGGGGGAGCCCAGGGAGCTGGCGATGGCCTATCTAAGCGACGCCATTATGAAGAATCCCCGCTTCAGCTGGCGGCGGCTGGGGAGCGTGGCAGCCTTCTACAGCCTGGCGGGCCTGGGGGGACTGATCGTGCTGCCCGCTACCAGCATCACGGCGGTGGCCTTTCTGATCTGCGGGGCCGCTGTGCCGGCGATGGGCCTGCTGAAGCTCCTGGGGTCCCTGGTGGGGATCGAGATGCCCTGGACAGCGGTTCAGTTTGGGACCTGGACTGCGCCGCCGGCCGCAGCCTTTCTGGTGTCGGTGGGCGTAGGGCTGCTGCTGCTTCTGGCGGGTATGTGGCTGTGGCGGTTCACCATCCGCTTTATTCGGACTCTGGCCCAGAACCGGCCCCGGAGGCGGGGGTAAGCGGCGCGCCCCGCGCCGTCTCCGCCCCGCAATTTTTTCCTGTTTTTGAGCGTTTTTCCCGCCGGCGCAGCCAAAGGATTCCAGCCAAAAAACTGCATACCTTCCCCAAATCTGCGGATACTATCCATGTTTTCCAAGGCGTCACCGCCTGGCTGCCTTGCAAAAAACACAGCGAAAACGGGAGGAATCGAGAATGAAAGCAACCGGAATCGTGCGCCGGATCGACGACCTGGGGCGGGTGGTGATCCCCAAGGAGATTCGCCGCACTATGCGTATCCGCGAGGGCGACCCTCTGGAGATTTACACCAGCCGCGACGGCGAGGTCATCTTTAAGAAGTATTCCCTCATGGGCGGGCTGGACGACTTTGCCGCCCAGTTCTGCGAGACCCTGTCCAAGAGCTGCGGCGCCATCACCGCCGTCACCGACCGCGACGCCATCATCGCCGTGGCCGGCGGCGGCAAGCGGGAGCTGCTGGGCAAGCGCATCAGCCCTCAGCTGGAGCAGATCATGGAGGACCGCCGCATCTATCAGCACACCGGCGACGAGCGCCGCATCTTTGTCACCGAGACCGGCGACAAGTACTGCACCGCCGTGGCCGCCCCCATTATCTCCGAGGGGGACGTGCTGGGCCTGGTGCTGTTTGTGGAGGACGGCGAGCCCCAGGTCACCGGGGAGACGGAGTACAAGCTGGCCCAAACCATCGCCGCCTTTTTGGGCAAGCATATGGAGAACTGACGATTGCGAAAAGAAAAAGAGAGCGGAGCCCCGTCGTGGGTCTCCGCTCTTTTTTCGCGCCCGGTTCACCGGTTCTCCGCCGACATCATCTTGTCGATACGCCGCTGGTGCCGCCCGCCCTCGAACTCGTGCGTCAAAAAGGCCGTCACGATCTGCCGGGCCATCAGAGGCCCCGTGATGCCGGCCCCCAGGGCCAGCATGTTGGCGTCGTTGTGCCGCCGGGTCATCTCCGCGCTCCAGGGCTCGCTGCACAGCGCACAGCGGATACCCCGCACCTTGTTGGCGGTGATGGACACACCGATGCCGGTGGTGCAGATGACGATCCCCCGGTCGCAGCGGCCCTCCGCCACCGCCTGGGCGGCGGGGCCGGCAAAGTCGGCGTAATCGCAGCTGTCGTGCCCGGGGCAGCCGAAGTCCTCCACCTGATGGCCCTGCTCTGTCAGCCACCGCTTCAGATCCTCCTTCAGATCAAAACCGCCGTGGTCGCACGCCATGGAAATTTTCATGGTTTACCTTCTCCCTGCTCCTTATTTTTTGAACTTCTCGAAGAAGCTTTTGCGCTCTTTGTAGTTGTGCTCCTTGAGGGTGGCGCTGAATTTCCGCAGGGCCTCCTTCTGCTCGCGGGTGAGGTTGCGGGGGGTTTCGATGTAGACGGTGACGTACTGGTCCCCCCGGCCCCGGCCGTTGACATTGGGGATGCCCTTGCCCCGCAGGCGGAAGGTGGCGCCGGTCTGGGTGCCCTCGGGGATGTCGTATTTCACCTTCCCGTCGATGGTGGGGATCTCCAGCTCGCCCCCCAGCACCGCCTGGGTGAAGGTGATGGGCGCGTCGCAATAGACGTCGGAGCCGTCCCGCTTGAAAAGCTGATGGGGCTGCACGCCGATGATCAGCTGCAGGTCGCCGGCGGGGCCGCCGTTCTTCCCCGCGTTGCCCTGGCCCCGCAGGGTGATGCCCTGGCCGTCGTCGATGCCGGCGGGGATGTTGACCTTGAGGGTCTTGCGCCGCCGGACCTGGCCGGAGCCGCTGCAGTCCTTGCAGGGGGTGGAGATGATCTTCCCCCTGCCGCCGCAGCGGGGGCAGGGCCCGGTGGTGGCGAACACCCCCATGGGGGTCTGCCGCCGCTGCTGCACGGTGCCGGTGCCGCCGCAGCTGGAGCAGGTCTCCGGGCTGGTGCCGGGGGCCGCGCCGGAGCCCTTGCAGGTCTCGCACTGTTCCACCCGGTCCAGGCTGATCTCCTTCTCGCAGCCGAAGGCCGCCTCCTCGAAGGTGATGGTCAGCCCCATGCGCAGGCTCTCGCCCCGCTGGGGACCGGTGCGGGTCCGGGACCCGCCGCCGAAGCCGCCGCCGAAGAAGCTGCCGAAGATGTCCCCCAGATCGCCGAAGTCGAAGCCCGTCTCGAAGCCGCCGCCTCCGCCGCCGTAGCTGGGGTCCACCCCGGCGAAGCCGAACTGGTCGTACCGGGCGCGCTTGGAGGCGTCGCTGAGCACCTCGTAGGCCTCGTTGATCTCCTTGAACCGGGCCTCCGCCCCCTTGTCGCCGGGGTTCAGGTCCGGATGGTTCTCCTTGGCCAGCTTGCGGTAGGCCTTTTTAATCTCCTGGTCCCCGGCCCCCTTCTGGATGCCCAGGACCTCATAATAATCTCGCTTGTCTGCTGCCATATGCTCTCACTTCCCATCTGCCAAAACACTCCAAATGGGGCGGGGCGAAGCCCCGTCCCACTGGAATGCCGCATGATTACTGCTTGCTCTCGCCGTCCTCGTCCACGACCTTGTAGTCCGCGTCGTAGTACTGCTGGCCGCCCTGGTCGCCGCCGGGGGCCGCGCCGCCCATGTCGGGGCCTCCGGCCTGGGGGCCCGCCTGCTGGTAGAGCTTCTCGCTGACGGCGTAGAAGGCCTGCTGGAGGGCCTCGGTGTCTGCCTTGATGGCGGCGGTGTCCTCGCCCTTGAGGGTCTCCTTGAGCTTGTCGATGGCCGCCTGCACGGGGGCCTTGTCGGACTCGGGAATCTTGTCGCCCATCTCGCCCAGGGTCTTCTCCGCCTGGTAGACCATCTGGTCGGCGGTATTCCGGGTTTCCACGGACTCCTTGATCCGGGCGTCCTCGGCGGCGTACTGCTCCGCCTCCTTGACGGCCTTCTCGATGTCCTCCTTGCTCATGTTGGAGGAGGAGGTGATGGTGATGTGCTGCTCCTTGCCGGTGCCCAGGTCCTTGGCGGAGACGTTGACGATGCCGTTGGCGTCGATGTCGAAAGTGACCTCGATCTGGGGCACGCCTCTCCGGGCCGGGGCGATGCCGTCCAGGTGGAAGCGGCCCAGGCTCTTGTTGGCGGCGGCCATCTCCCGCTCGCCCTGGAGGACGTTGACCTCCACGCTGGTCTGGTTGTCGGCGGCGGTGGAGAAGATCTGGCTCTTCTTGGCGGGGATGGTGGTGTTGCGCTCGATGAGGCGGGTGCACACGCCGCCCATGGTCTCGATGCCCAGGCTCAGGGGGGTGACGTCCAGCAGCAGCAGGCCCTTCACGTCGCCGGTGAGCACGCCGGCCTGAATGGCCGCGCCCATGGCCACGCACTCGTCGGGGTTGATGCCCTTGAAGCCGTCCTTGCCGGTGATCTTCTTCACCGCATCCTGTACGGCGGGGATGCGGCTGGAGCCGCCCACCAGCAGCACCTTGCTGATCTCGCCGCCGCTGAGGCCCGCGTCGCTCATGGCCTGGCGCACGGGGCCCATGGTGGCCTCCACCAGGTGGGCGGTGAGCTCGTTGAACTTGGCCCGGCTGAGGGTCACGTCCAGGTGCTTGGGGCCGGTGGCGTCGGCGGTGATATAGGGCAGGTTCACGTTGGAGGTGGTCACGCCGCTCAGCTCGATCTTGGCCTTCTCGGCGGCCTCCTTCAGCCGCTGCATGGCCACCTTGTCGCTGGAGAGGTCGATGCCCTCGGCCTTTTTGAACTCGGCCACCAGGTGCTTCATCACGCACTCGTCGAAGTCGTCGCCGCCCAGCCGGTTGTTGCCGGCGGTGGCCAGCACCTCGATGACGCCGTCGTCGATGTCCAGGATGGACACGTCGAAGGTGCCGCCGCCCAGATCGTAAACCATGATCTTCTGGGCCTCCTCCTTGTCCAGGCCGTAGGCCAGGGCGGCGGCGGTGGGCTCGTTGATGATGCGCTTGACCTCCAGGCCGGCGATCTTGCCGGCGTCCTTGGTGGCCTGGCGCTGGGAGTCGGTGAAGTAGGCGGGAACGGTGATGACCGCCTCGGTGACGGTCTGGCCCAGGTAGCTCTCGGCGTCCGCCTTCAGCTTCTGGAGCACCATGGCGGAGATCTCCTGGGGGGTGTAGTTCTTGCCGTCGATGCCCACCCGGTGGTCGGTGCCCATCTCCCGCTTGATGGAGGAGATGGTGCGGTCGGGGTTGGTGATGGCCTGGCGCTTGGCCACCTGGCCCACCATGCGCTCGCCGTTTTTGGAGAAGGCCACCACCGACGGGGTGGTGCGGTTGCCCTCGGCGTTGGCGATAACCACGCTCTCGCCGCCCTCCATGACGGCTACGCAGGAATTGGTGGTACCCAAGTCAATACCGATAACTTTAGACATGATGTTGTCCTCCTACTATTCAGAAAAAATTTTTTAACAGATTTCGGGGGCCGCCGTCCTGACGGCGCCCAGCGGCTTCACAATATGCGCGTATCCGGCGCTAATTCGCCACCTGTACCTTGGCGAAGCGCACGACCTTCTCCCCCAGCAGGAACCCCTTCTGGAACACCTGGCTGACCACGCTCTCTCCCAGCTCCTCGCTCTCGATGTGCATCACGGCCTCGTGGCGCTCGGGGTCGAAGCTCTGGCCCATGGGGTCGACGATGGTCGCGCCCAGCTTCTCCAGCACGGCCGTCAGCTGGTGGAAGATCATCTCCATGCCCTTTTTATGGACATTGTCCTCGTCCCCCGCCTGCTGCACAGCCCGCTCCAGATTGTCGTAGACCTCCAGGAACCTGCCGACGGTGTCCGCCTTGGCGTCCTGGTAGATGCTCTCCTTCTCCTTGGTGGTGCGCTTGCGGTAGTTGTCGTACTCCGCCGCCAGGCGCAGGTGCTTGTCGTTGAGGGCGGCCAGCTGCCCGGCCAGGGCCTCCATCTGCTCCATCTGCTCGCGGGTGAGGGTGAAGGTCTCCGGGGCCGTTTCCTCAGCGGCCTCGGCCTCCGCCGCGCCGGCGGTCTGCTCCTGGGAGACGGGTTCCTCCATGGGTGCGGATTTCTCTTTCTTACTCACGATCTATCGTCCTCCTTCGGGGGTAACTGATTGCTTTTTCCAAACATTTTTGATAAGCTCTCGGCAAAGTAGCTCAGCCGGGCGGCCACGGCGGCGTAGTCCATGCGGGTGGGGCCCACCACGCCGATGAGGCCCCGCATGTTCTCCCCGATGTCGTAGCTGGCCACCACCACGCTGGCGTCTCTGAGGGCCTCGCTGACGTTCTCGGGGCCGATGAGGATCTGCATGGGGGTGTTCTCGTCCAGCACAGGGAGGTCGCTTTTCTGGTCCGTCAGCAGGCTCATCAGCTCGTTGGCCCGGCCCAGGTCCTGAAACTCCGGCTGCTTGAGCAGCTGGGTCTGGCCGGTGGTGTAGACCTGCCCCCGGTTCCCCTGGTCAATGACCGCCGAGGCGTACTCCACCGCCAGGGAGGCCGCCATGAACAGCTCCGCCGGCAGCTGGCCCGTCAGGCCCATGAGCTTCGTCCCCATCTCCTCGGCGCAGATGCCGGTGAAGTGGGTGTTGAGCAGGTTGGCCAGGGCCGGCAGCTGCTGGGGCTCCACGGGGAGCTGGGTGCGCAGCAGCTGGCTCTTCACCCGGCTGTCCACCGTCATCACCACGGCGATGAAGCTCTCCGCGTCCACCGGCAGGAGGTCGTAGCGCCGGACCGTGACGCTGCCTCTCCCCGCGGCCACCGCGTAGGCGGGGTAGCTGACGATGGCGGAGGCCGCCTGCCCCGCCCGGGCGATGATGGCGTCCAGCTCCCGCAGCTGGCCCCCCAGGGCCTCGTTGATCTGGGCGGCCTCCTGGTCGGACACGCTGCGTTTCTCCATCAGCTCGTTGACGTACAGCCGGTACCCCTTGGGGGAGGGCACCCGCCCGGCGGAGGTGTGGGGCTGCTCCAGGTAGCCCAGCTCCACCAGGTCCGCCAGCTCGTTGCGGATGGTGGCGGAGCTGAGGCGGCCGCCCATGGCCTGGGCGATGAATTTGGAGCTGACCGGCTCGGCGGCGTCGATATAGCGCTCGGTGACCACCTTTAGTATTTGCTTCTTTCGGTCGGTCAATTCCATGACATTGTCTCCTTTAGCACTCCTTTGCCTCGAGTGCTAAAGGCAGTTTAACACCAATGCCCGCCGCTGTCAATACGCTTTGCCCTCTCCATTTTGAACAATTTGTAAATTCCCCCTCTCCGGCCCGCCGGCGGGGCGGGGAGCGCCCCTGGTCCCGCCCCCAAACATTCCGCAAAATCTCCGCAAATGAAATTGACGCGGTGAACAGGCTGTGTTACAATAAAAGACGTATGCGCAGGGCATACGTCCCATCAAAGCAACCGAATCTAAGTGGAAAGAGGAAACACTATGTATCGGATCGTCAAAAAGAGAGTTCTCAACCCCACCGTGACCCTGATGGAAATCGAGGCCCCCGCCGTGGCCCGCAAGTGCGAGCCCGGCCAGTTCATCATCCTCCGCGTGGATGAAAACGGCGAGCGCATCCCCCTGACCATCGCCGCCTATGACCGGGCGCGCGGTACCATCACCATCATCTTCCAGCTCGTGGGCGCCACCACCGAGAAGCTCAACCACAAGCGGGAGGGCGAGTACATCCAGGACTTCGTGGGCCCCCTGGGCAAGGCCACCGAGACCGAGGGGCTGAAGCGGGTCGCCGTCATCGGCGGCGGCGTGGGCACCGCCATCGCCTACCCCGTGGCCAAGAAGCTCCACGACGACGGGTGCCACGTGGACCTGATCGTGGGCTTCCGCAACAAGGACCTCATCATCCTCAAGGAGGAGTTCGAGGCCGCCAGCACCAACCTCATCATCGGCACCGACGACGGCTCCTACGGCAAGAAGGCCCTGGTCACCGACCTGCTCAAGGAGCAGATTGAGGCCGGCGTGAAGTACGACCGGGTCATCGCCATCGGACCCGTCATTATGATGAAATTCGTGTGCCTGCTCACCAAGGAGTACAACATCCCCACCGTGGTCAGCATGAACCCCATTATGATCGACGGCACCGGCATGTGCGGCGGCTGCCGCCTCACCGTGGGCGGCGAGACCAAGTTCGCCTGCGTGGACGGCCCCGAGTTCGACGGCCACCTGGTGGACTTCGACGAGTCTATGGCCCGCGGCGCCATGTACCGGGATTTCGAGCTGCACGCCCGGGAAGAGACGTGCAATCTGTTCAAGCAGGAGGTAAAGTAAGATGGCAAATATGCGTCCGGATAAGAATCCCATGCCCCACCAGGACCCTGTGGTCCGGTCCGGCAACTTTGAAGAGGTGGCCCTGGGCTACACCAAGGAGCAGGCCATCGACGAGGCCCAGCGGTGCCTCAGCTGCAAGAACATGCCCTGCGTGGCCGGCTGCCCGGTGAAGATCCACATCCCTGCGTTTATCGCCAAGGTGGCGGAGGGCGACTTCGAGGCCGCCTACCAGATCATCGCCGCCGACAGCGCCCTGCCCGCCGTATGCGGCCGCGTCTGCCCCCAGGAGACCCAGTGCGAGAGCAAGTGCGTGCGCGGCATCAAGCACGAGAGCGTGGGCATCGGCCGCCTGGAGCGCTTCGTGGCCGACTGGCACAACGCCAATTGCACCGAGCAGCCCGTGCGCCCCGCCTCCAACGGCCATAAGGTGGCCGTCATCGGCTCCGGCCCCTCCGGCCTCACCTGCGCCGGCGACCTGGCCCGGAAGGGGTACGAGGTCACTGTGTACGAGGCCCTGCACCTGGCCGGCGGCGTGCTGGTGTACGGCATCCCTGAGTTCCGCCTGCCCAAGTCCATCGTCCAGAAGGAGGTGGACGGCCTGAAGGCCCTGGGCGTGAAGATCGAGACCAACGTGGTGGTGGGCCGGTCCATCACCATCGACGAGCTCATGGAGCAGGAGGGCTTCGAGGCTGTGTTCATCGGCTCCGGCGCGGGCCTGCCCATGTTCATGCACATCCCCGGTGAGAACCTGAAGGGCGTCTACTCCGCCAACGAGTTCCTCACCCGCATCAACCTGATGAAGGCCTATAAGGACGGCTCCGACACCCCCATCATGCCCCTGAAGGGCAAGAAGGTGGCCGTGGTGGGCGGCGGCAACGTGGCCATGGACGCCGCCCGCTGCTCCCGCCGCCTGGGGGCCGATGTGTACATCGTCTACCGCCGTTCCGAGGCCGAGCTCCCCGCCCGTGCCGAGGAGGTGGAGCACGCCAAGGAGGAGGGCATCGTCTTCAAGACCCTCACCAACCCCACCGCCATCCTGGGCTACAACAACCCCGAGGACAAGCGGGATCCCAAAAACGGCTCCGTCTGCGGCCTCACCTGCGTGGAGATGGAGCTGGGCGAGCCCGACGCCTCCGGCCGCCGCCGCCCCATCGTCAAGGAGGGCAGCGAGTTCGAGATGGAGATGGACTGCGTCATCATGGCCCTGGGCACCAGCCCCAACCCCCTGATCAAGTCCACCACCAAGGGCCTGGAGATCAACAAGCGGGGCGGCATCATCGTCAACGAGGACGGCCTGACCAGCCGCGAGGCGGTGTACGCCGGCGGCGACGCCGTCACCGGCGCGGCCACCGTCATCCTGGCCATGGGCGCGGGCAAGACCGCCGCCAGCGCCATTGACGAGTACCTGAAGAAGTAAGCGCCTGGCAAATACATCATATAATAGAAGGGCCGTCCGGCGATCTGCCGGACGGCCCTTCTGCTGAAACCGCCTATTCTTCCACTGTGATGCCGCGCTCCGCGAAGGCCGCCAGCAGGCGGTCCATATCGCCGGGGATGGAGATGGGCTCCCCGCAGGCGGCGATGGCGTTGGCCACGTCCTTGAGCCCGTTGCCGGTGACCACGCTGACCACCGCGGCGTCCCTCTCGATCCGCCCCTGCTCGCAGAGCTTCTTCAGCCCCGCCGCGCCGGTGACCCCCGCCGGTTCGCCGAACACGCCGCAGGTCCTCCCCAGCAGCTTCTGGGCGGCCATGATCTCCGCGTCGGACACGTTCACCGTCAGCCCGTTGGATTCCCGGATTGCCATCAGCGCCTTGTCCGCGTTCCGGGGCACGCCCACGGCGATGGAGTCCGCCAGGGTGTTCTCCTCCATGGGCCGCCAGTCCTCCCCGGTCTCGATGGCCCGGTTCAGGGGGCAGCAGCCCTCCGCCTGGGCGGAGATGAGCCGGGGCAGCCGGTCGATGAGGCCGATGGCGTGCAGGTCCTTGAGCCCCTTCCACAGCCCCGCGATGGTGCACCCGTCCCCCACGGAGATGGCGATGTAGTCCGGGACCTCCCAGTTCAGCTGCTCCATGATCTCCAGCCCGACGGTCTTCTTGCCCTCGGACAGGTAGGGGTTGATGGCGGCGTTGCGGTTGTACCAGCCCCACTTTTCGATAGCGGCCTTGCTCAGCTCGAAGGTCTCCTCATAGCTGCCCTGGACGGAGATGACGGTGGCCCCGAAGGTCATCAGCTGGGCCACCTTGCCCTTGGGAGCCCGGCTGGGCACGAAGATGTAGGTCTTCAGCCCCGCCGCCGCCGCGTTGCCCGCCAGGGAGGAGGCGGCGTTGCCGGTGGAGGAGCAGGCGATCACCCGCGCCCCCGCCTCCAGGGCCTTGGCCACCGCCATGGAGCTGGCCCGGTCCTTCAGGGAGGCGGTGGGGTTCAGTCCGTCGTCCTTCACATAGAGCCGCCCGATCCCCAGCTCCTCCGCCAGGGCCTTGGCCTCGTACAGGGGGCTCCAGCCCACCCGCAGGGGCGGGGCCTGGGTGTCCTCCTCCACCGGCAGCAGCTCCCGGTAGCGCCACATGGAGTTGTCCCGCCGCCCGGCCAGCGTCTCCCTGGTCAGCCGGGTTTTGATGTAGTCGTAGTCGTAGACGATGTCCAGAATCCCCCCGCAGGCGCAGTTTGTCAGCTGGGGAACGGCCTCGTAGATCTTTCCGCACCTCACGCACTTGGCGTGCTTGACGTTTTTCATAGCTTCTCCTTTTTTGAGCGCCGCCCCGGCATATGGGGCGCGTCTCCGCTCGTTCATTCTTCCTGGGAACCGTGTTCCTCTTCCTTTAAATTTTCCAGCGCGACCCTCGTTGCCTCAATCACAAAGGCAGAAAAATTGCAATTTGTTCCACGAATTGCCTCTTCAACCTCCGCAATCACATTGTCTGGAAAGCGGATGGTCTTATTGGTCGTCGTATACATCTGGGGAATTTTAAACTTTCGCATATTACACCTCGCCATATATATTATATGGCTACAGTATTGCAATATGCACGCAATGTATATTTTGCATGTGTCCTGCGATTTGCATTGCTTTTTGCAGGGGCATATGATAATATACCGTTATATTAACGAAAGGAACCGATAAAATGGACAATTTTCCAAAATATTACACCTGCCTGTTCAACGGCATCACGGACGCGCTGGAGGCGCTTCAGGCCCGCGACTGCGTAAAAGCCCATGACATTCTCATCAAGGTCCAGCAGGACGCCGAGGAATTATACCTGGAGGACGGGGACGAGGGCGAGGCGTAGGGCAGGGAGCAAAATGTTTCACGTGAAACATTTGTTTTAAATATACAGAACGTTCGTCACATAAAAAGGGTGGGGCCGCTGGCCCCGCCCTTTTCCGCGTTCTCTCAGAGCTCCTTGAGCAGGCCTGTGGCCTCGTTGAACGCATTGATGAGCTCGTCGAGCTCCTTGGCCTGGGCGTGGACGGCGTCCCAGGTGCCCTCGGTGTCGTACCACAGGGCGTTGAGGTCCTTCACGTCCCTGGCCTGCTGCTCCACCCAGGTGTAGTACTTCAGGTTGTGCACCCGCTTGCGGTCGGCGTACGTCAGCTCCAGCAGGCTGTCGGTCTTCAGACCCAGCATGTGCAGGTGGTGGTCGATGGCCGCCCCGGCGGCGTTGTAGGCCCCGTGCATCTCGTCCAGCTCCGCAATCCGGCTCTGGTACATGGCGGCGGAGTCGGTGAGCACGGTGGTCACCACGTCCCGCTCCGTCAGCTCGTAGTACTTGGCCATCTTGATGCAGCACAGCACGTTGGCGATGCCGGAAATGCCCAGCCAGCTCAGCTTCTCGATGAGTTCATCCTCCAGGCCCAGCTCCTCTTTGAGGTACTTGGTCCCCTCGGGGGTGTTGAACAGGCGCAGCAGCCGCTGGCTGTCCTCGTCGTCGATGGCGATGGCCATGTCCGTGTTCTTTACGTTGTGGATCCAGGGGATGTGCTTGTCGCCGATGCCCTCGATCCGGTGGCCGCCGAAGCCGTTGTCCAGGATGGTGGGGCACTGCAGGGCCTCACCCACCGCCAGCTTCATCTGGGGATAGTGCTCCTTCAGGTAGTCCCCGGCGCTCATGGTGCCGGCGGAGCCGCTGGTGAAGCACGCGCCCGCCAGCCGGTCGCCGGGCCGCTTCACCGCCTCGAACAGGTCCTTGAGGGCGGCGCCGGTGACGTTGTAGTGCCACAGGGGGTTGCCCATCTCCTCAAACTGGTTGAAGATCATCATGCTGGGGTCCTGGCGCAGCTCCCAGGTCTTGTCGAAGATCTCCTTCACGTTGGACTCGCAGCCAGGGGTGGCGATGACCTGGCCGGCGATCTGGCTGAGCCAGTCGAAGCGCTCCTTGCTCATCTCCGCCGGCAGAATGGCCACGCTGTCGCAGGCCAGCAGCTTGCTGTTGAACGCGCCGCCCCGGCAGTAGTTCCCCGTGGAGGGCCACACCGCGTGGTGGTAGGTGGCGTCAAACTGCCCGGTGACCAGCCGGGGGGCCAGGCACCCGAAGGAGGCCCCCACCTTGTGGCAGCCCGTGGGGAACCACTTCCCCGCCATGGCAATGATCCGGCAGGGCACGCCCGACAGGCGGGAGGGGATCTCCACGTAGTTGGGCGCCGCCTGGAACAGGCCGCCGCTCTCCTTGGCCTCGTTCTTCCAGGTGATGCGGAACAGATTCAGGGGGTTCACGTCCCACAGCCCCACGCTTTTGAGCTTCGCCTGAATCTTCTCCGGGATGGTCTCCGGCCTCTGCATCTGGGCGATGGTGGGGATGATGATGCTGTTCTCGCGGGCCTTCTCGATGTTGTGCCGCAGGCCCTCCGGCTGGATGGTCAGATCAATCTTGCTCATGGCGCTTTTCCTCCTGTTTCAGGTCAATATAAGAGTAGAGTGTGTACTTGGAAATGCCGAAGTGTTTGGCCACCTTATCCCCGCTCTTGGTAACCAGGAAGGCCCCGTGCCGGCTGAGGAACTGGATGGCCCGGACTTTGTCGTCCTTGTTCATCAGGGCCACCGGCTTGCCCACCAGGGCCACGCTCTGCTCAATGAGGTCGTCGAGCAGGTCGTTGACGTTCAGCACGGTGATCCGCTCCGCCGGCGTGCCGCTGGGCTCCTCGGTGCGGACGAGGGAGCCGATGGCCCCCTCCACCATTAAAAGGGCGGAGATGTCGAAGTTGATGGAGAGGATGGCGGTGACCTTCTCCCCGGCGTCCCGGATGTAGATGGTGGACGACTTGAGGATCTTGCCATCGGGGGTGCGGGTGAGGTAGGCCAGGTGATCCGCCGGGTCCCGCTCGCCGGTGAGCATCTGCTCCACAACAATTTTGGAGGGGCCGTCGCCCACCTGCCGGCCGGTGACGTGGCCGTTCTCAATGTGGACGATGGAGGGCTCGGAGCGGTGCTCGTCAAAGTCGTGGATGACCACCTCGCAGCCGGACCCGAACTGCGCCGCCAGGGCGGACGCGATCTGCTTGAGCATCTGCATGCGCTGGCTGTCCAATCCGCTATCACCTCCCCAATGCCCGCTTTTGCTTGTATCATAGCAGTATTGGGAGCAGATTGCAACCCTTTTTCAAAAAAATTTTTAGGCCGGAAGAAATATTTTTAGATCGCTCTCCCCGGCGAAACCAGGCGGAACCCGCGGTATGCGGCTCCCGCCCGGTCCTTTTGCCGGGGGTCAATCCCTGCCGATGTACTCCAGCGGCTTGTCCACGCTTTCGGTCTTGTCAATGTACTTCTTCTGATAGTCGCTGTAGATCGCCATGAACACCCCGGAGAGGGCCAGCAGGGCGATGGCGTTGGGGATGCACCAGAAGCCAGAGACGATGTCCACCACGGTCCAGATCATATCCGGGGTCTTGCCCAGGGCCAGGAACCCCGGAATCAGCCACAGCACACGGATGGCCAGCTTCATGGCCTTGGAGTTCTTCCCGTGGGGGAAGATGTAGAAGAAGGCGGATTCATAGTTGATCTCCCAGCCCACCATAGTGGAGAAGGCGAAGAGCACCAGAGGGACCGCCACCAGATAGCTGCCGATGCCGCCGTAGGTGCTGGAGAAGGCGCTCATGGTCAGGGCCTCCGCCTTGACGCCGGACTGCCACACCTCGGGCCCGGCGCACAGGATGGCCAGGGAGGTCATGGTGCAGACCACCAGGGTGTCCACGAACACCTCGAAGGAGCCGTACATGCCCTCCTTGAAGGGGTGGTCCGTGATAGCGGTGGCGTGGGTGATGGGGGAGGAGCCGCAGCCCGCCTCGCTGGAGAAGGTGCCCCGCGCCGCGCCCTGCCGCAGAGCCAGAGCCAGGGTGGAGCCCGTCAGGCCGCCCACGGCGGACATGGGGGTGAAGGCGTACTTGAAGATGGCTCCCAGCGCGCCGGGGACGTTCTGGATGTGCAGCAGGATCACGCCCAGGGCGCCCGCGATGTAGATGGCGCACATGAGGGGGGTGACCTTCTCGCAGAACTTGCCGATGCTCTTCACGCCGCCGATGAGGACCACGGCGCAGATGGCCGTGGCGACCACGGTGGTCACCCAGGTGGGAACGCCGAACAGATTCTGCACGGCGGTGGACATGGTGTAGGGCTGGGCGAAGGCCGCGGTGCCCAGGCCGCCCAGGATGATGGTGACGGCGAACAGGACCGCCAGAGGCTTCCACTTCTTCCCCATGCCCCGCTCGATGTAGTACATGGGGCCGCCATAGTAGACCCCGTCCTCGCCCTTGATGCGGTAGTACTGGCCCAGGGTGACCTCCACGCACTTGGTCAGCATGCCGAACAGGGCGATGACCCACATCCAGAACACCGCGCCGGGGCCGCCCACCACCATGGCCGTGGCCACGCCGGCGATGTTGCCCGTGCCGACGCAGCCCGCCAGGGCGGAGGAGACGGCCTGCAGGGGGGTCAGGGTGCCCTCGTCGCCGATGGCCCCGCCGCCCTTCTTGAACATCTGGCCGGCGGTGTTTTTCATAATGTGGCCGAATTTGCGGAACTGGAAGAAGCGGGTGCGCACGCCGAACAGGATGCCCACCGCCGCCAGCAGGATCAGGACGGGGGCGCCCCAGAGGGCGCTGGAAATCGCGTTCAGAATATTCTCCACTTTTCTTTCCTCCTATTTCGTTCTGTATGCCGGGGGGAACGGCTGTCCCCGCAGTCAGCGGGTCAGCTGGCGCAGGATGCTCTCGAAGCCCCGGCAGGCCTTTGTCAGCTGCTCAATTTCAATGTACTCGTCCCGCACGTGGGCCAGGGACTCCAGGGAGGGGCCGTAGCCGATGGCGGGGATGCCCGCCTCGCCGCAGAAGTGGCTGCCGTTGGTGCAGAAGGCGAAGTGGGAGATGGGGGCCTCGATGCCCGCCTCCCGCAGGCCGGCCAGGGCCTTCTGCACCAGCTCGCTGTCCTCCTCCACCACCCAGGCGGGGAAATAGCGCTTGGCGGAGATGGTCTCCCCGGTCCAGCAGGCCTCCCGGCCCTCGGCCAGGAAGGCGCGGGCCTCCAGGCCGGGAATCCGCTCCCTGGCCCTGGCGATGGCCTGCTCCACCTGGCCCAAGATGACGGCCTCGTCCTCCCCCGCCAGGGTGCGGCGGTCAAAGGTGGCCCGGCACAGGGAGGGCACCACGGAGGCCCCGGGGTAGGGGGAGGACTTGATGTCTGTCAGCTCCAGAATCCCCTTCCCCAGCAGGGGATGTTCGTTGGGGACGATTTTCCGGATCTCCTCGATGACCGCCATCATGTGGTAGACCGCGTTCACACCCTTCTCCGGGTTGGAGGAGTGGCAGCTGACCCCGCCGGTCTCCACCACCACCTCCGCCCGGCCCCGCTGGCCGATCTTCACCGTGGTGGAGGTGGCCTCGCCGATGATGACAAAGTCCGGCCTGGCCAGGCGGCTGATCTCCCGGGAGGAGACCCCCTCGAAGCACTCCTCGTGGACGGTGCAGGACACGCAGACGGTGCCGGCGAAGTCCCGGTCCGTATCCTCCGCCAGGTAGGCGGCGGCGGAGATCATGGCCGTTACGCTGCCCTTCATGTCGGATGCGCCCCGGCCGTAGATGCGCCCCCCGTCGATTTCGCCGCCGAAGGGGTCGTGCTTCCACTGGGGGGCGTCGATCACGTCCACATTGTCGATGTGCCCGTCCATAAGGACGGTCCTGCCGGGGCGTTTGCCGTGGATTTTCCCCAGCACGCTGCCAAAGCGGTCGATGATCACCTCGTCGAAGCCGTACTCCTCCATTTTCCGCTTCATCAGCTCCGCCACGCCCTTCTCCTGGCCGGAGGGGCTGGGGATGCGGATCGCCTCCTGGCAAAACGCAATAAGCCGCTCGTCTCTGGTCACGTGTTCTACCACCTTTCTGTAAAAATATATTATATGCAATATGCAATATATTGCTTAATCTACTTATACAGGACATTGTCGGAAAAGTCAAGTTCATCCTCGGAAAAGTGCAAAACTTTGTCAAGAATAGACAGCGCTCTCCACGGTTTTTTGGTACATATGTGAAGAGGCGGCCCAGGAACTGGGCCGCCTCTCTTTCTATTTTGACGGATTATTCCGCCGGGGCGCTGTCCGCCGCGCCGGCGGCCCGCAGCCGGGCCATGGTGCCCTGGAGGCTGTCCTCCATGACCCGCAGCCAGTGACTGCGGACGAGCTGCCCCGCCAGAGCGCCGTCCCTGGCCTTCATCGCCTGCAGAATCTCGCGGTGCTCGGAGTCCGACGCCTTCCGCATCCGGTCGTTGTGAAAATAGTGGTATTTGATCCGCTGGATGTGCAGGATCATCAGGTGGGAGAAATCCTCCACATATTCGTTTCCGGAGGCGCGGACGATGATCTCGTGGAACCGGTTGTCCCAGGCGATCACCTCCCCGGCGCTGTCCGCGCCGCAGGCGGCGGCAAAGCCGGCGTGGGCCTCCTCCAGCGCCGCCAGCGCCTCCTCCGTCAGCCGGCCGCAGGCCAGCTCGGCGGCCAGGCCCTGGATCGCCGCCAGGGGGCGGTAACACTTCTCAATGTCGTCCACATCCAGCTCCGCCACCACGGTGGCCCGGCCCGGCCTCACGCAGATCAGCTTCTGGCTCTCCAGCACCTGGAGCGCCTCCCGGACCGGGGTCCGGCTCACGCTGAAGTGCTTGGCCAGCTCGGAGTCCAGAATCTTCTCCCCCGGCCGCAGCACCCCAGTGATGATCCACTCGCATACGGTCCGGTATATGATGTCCTTCGCGGACAGCCTGCACAGGTCGTTCCCTTTTTCTGGAATCGGCATGGGCTTGTTCCTCCTTCTCGCCGCCGCGCCCGCCGGTCCCGGCGGGCATCGCGCGCGCAACCACCAGTATACCGTAACTTGCCGCAATGCGCAACTGTTTCCGCCCGATATATCGCGCCTGCATTCCCGCCGGCAGCCCGCTCTCTGCCGGTATCAAAAAAATTTTTAGCTTTTCTAAAATTTTGTTTGACAACGGCGTTTTCTATGATATGATAGAGGCAGAACACGGGCGCGGCGCGCGCCGGAAAAGGAATAGAAATCAATTGACGACGGAGGGTCACACCATGGATTTTGAGGCGATCAAAAAGGCCGCCCAGGGCTATGAGGCGGACATGACCAAATTCCTGCGGGATCTCATTGCCATCCCCAGCGAGAGCTGCGAGGAGGAGGGCGTCATCAAGCGGACCATTCTGGAGATGGAGCGCCTGGGCTTTGACCGGGCGGAGATCGATCCCGAGGGCAACGCCCTGGGCTGGATGGGCGACGGTGAGAAGATCATCGCCTTCGACGGCCACATCGACACCGTGGGCATCGGCAACATCGACAACTGGGAGCAGGACCCCTACAAGGGCTACGAGACCGAGGACGTGATCTACGGCCGGGGCGGCTCCGACCAGGAGGGAGGCGTGGTGTCCGCCGTGTACGGGGCGAAGATTATGAAGGATCTGGGCCTCATCCCCGAGGGGTACAAAATTCTGGTCACCGCCACGGTCCAGGAGGAGGACTGCGACGGCCTGTGCTGGCAGTACATCCACAACGAGGACGGCATCACCCCGGAGTTCGTGGTGTCCACCGAGCCCACCGACGGCGGCATCTACCGGGGCCACCGGGGCCGCATGGAGATCCGGGTGGACGTGAAGGGCGTCTCCTGCCACGGCAGCGCCCCCGAGCGGGGGGACAACGCCATTTACAAGATGGCGGACATCGTCCAGGAGATCCGCGCCCTCAACGAGAATGACGACGCCGAGACCACCGAGATCAAGGGCCTGGTGAAGATGCTCAACCCCCAGTTCAACCCGGAGCACTACGAGGACGCCCGCTTCCTGGGCCGGGGCACCTGCACGGTGAGCCAGATCTTCTATACCTCCCCCAGCCGCTGCGCCGTGGCGGACAGCTGCGCGGTGTCCATCGACCGGCGCATGACCGCCGGCGAGACCTGGGACAGCTGCCTGGACGAGATCCGCGCCCTGCCCAGCGTGCAGAAGTACGGTCAGGACGTGAAGGTCAGCATGTACATGTACGACCGCCCCGCCTGGACGGGCCTGAAGTACGAGACCGAGTGCTACTTCCCCACCTGGATCAACAAGGAGAGCGCCCCCCACGTCCAGGCCCTGGCGGAGGCCCACAGGGCCCTCTTCGGGGAGAAGCGCGTCGGCCACCCCGGCGCCATGGCCCTGCGGGACCGGCCCCTCATCGACAAGTGGACCTTCTCCACCAACGGCGTGTCCATCCAGGGCCGCTACGGCATCCCCTGCGTGGGCTTCGGCCCCGGCGCGGAGAGCCAGGCCCACGCCCCCAACGAGATCACCTGGAAGCAGGATCTGGTGACCTGCGCCGCCGTGTACGCCGCCTGCGTGGGGCTCTACAAGGGGAAGGGCGACGAGGATGTGTGCGTCTACCGGGGCGGCAAGACCAACAACGACATCAAGTAAATTCCCGCCCCGCCGCCCGGCCGGCGGCAGAGAATAAATCTACCGATTAAGGAGAATGATACCGATGAGTAAAACCGAGCAGCTGGCCCAGCACCTTGAAAAGCTGAAGATCAACGGCATGTATAAAAACGACTTCTACTGGACCTGGGACAAGACGGACGACGAGCTGGACGCCATCTTCACCGTGGCCGACGCCCTGCGGGACCTGCGGGAGCGGAACATCTCCACCAAGGTCTTTGACTCCGGCCTGGGCATCTCCATCTTCCGGGACAACTCCACCCGCACCCGCTTCTCCTTCGCCAGCGCCTGCAACCTGCTGGGGCTGGACGTGAAGGACCTGGACGAGAAGACCAGCCAGATCGCCCACGGCGAGACCGTCCGGGAGACCGCCAACATGGTCTCCTTCATGGCCGACGTCATCGGCATCCGGGACGACATGTTCATCGAGGAGGGCCACAAGTACCAGCAGACCTTCATGGGCGCTCTGGACGAGGGCTATGAGAAGGGCATCCTGGAGCAGCGCCCCACCCTGGTGAACCTCCAGTGCGACGTGGACCACCCCACCCAGTCCATGGCCGACCTGCTCCACGTCATCCACGAGATGGGCGGCGTGGAGAACCTCAAGGGCAAGAAGGTGGCCATGACCTGGGCCTACTCCCCCAGCTACGGCAAGCCTCTGAGCGTCCCCCAGGGCATCATCGGCCTGTTCACCCGTTTCGGCATGGACGTGGTCCTGGCCCACCCCGAGGGCTACGAGATCCTCCCCGAGGTGGAGGAGATCGCCGCCAAAAACGCCGCGGCCTCCGGCGGCTCCTTCAAGAAGGTCAACTCCATGGAGGAGGCCTTCAAGGACGCGGACATTGTCTACCCCAAGTCCTGGGCTCCCTTCAAGGCCATGGAGAAGCGCACCGCCCTCTACCGCCAGGGCGACAAGGCCGGCATCGACGAGCTGGAGAAGGAGCTGCTGGCCCAGAACGCCCAGCATAAGGACTGGTCCTGCACCGAGGAGATGATCCAGCTGACCCGGGACGGCAAGGCCCTCTATATGCACTGCCTCCCTGCCGACATCTCCGGGCTGAGCTGCCAGGAGGGTGAGGTGGACAACTCCGTCTTCGATCGCTACATCGAGCCCCTGTACAAGGAGGCCTCCTTCAAGCCCTATATCATCGCCGCCATGATCTTCCTCAGCAAGGTCAAGGACCCCGTGGCCGCCCTGCGGGATCTGGAGAAGCGGGGGGAGAAGCGCAAGGCCTTCTGAGCGGCGGGCGCAGCCCCCGGCCCCTGTGTACATACGTCTCCTTCCAGGGGGCGTATGGTTTTCCCCGGAATATAGGAAGATGGAGAATTGAGAACTATGAGCAAACGCATTGTCATCGCCCTGGGCGGCAACGCCCTGGGCAGCACCCTCCCGGAGCAGGCGGCGGCGGTGAAGATCACCGCCCGGGCCATCGTGGATCTCATCGAGGACGGCAACCAGGTGGTGGTAGCCCACGGCAACGGCCCCCAGGTGGGCATCATCAACAACGCCATGAGCGCCCTCCAGAAGGAGGACCCCTCCCAGGGCTATACCCCTCTGTCCGTGTGCGGGGCCATGAGCCAGGCCTATATCGGCTACGACCTCCAGAACGCCTTCCGGGAGGAGCTGCTGGACCGGGGTATCGGCAACATGCCCGTGTGCTCCGTCGTCACCCAGGTGGAGGTGGACCCGGAGGACCCCGCCTTCGACAACCCCACCAAGCCCATCGGCAAGTTTATGACCGAGGAGGAGGCCCGCGCCTACAGCGCCTCCACCGGCAACCCGGTCCGGGAGGACGCGGGCCGGGGCTGGCGGCGCTACGTGGCCTCTCCCAAGCCCAAGCACATCATCGAGGCCGGGGCCATCCGGGCCCTCACCGAGGACGGCCATCTGGTCATCTGCTGCGGCGGCGGCGGGATCCCGGTCTACCGCACGGAGAAGAACCACCTCAAGGGCGCGGCGGCGGTGATCGACAAGGATTTCGCCTCTGAGCTGCTGGCCGAGCAGCTGGACGCGGACATGCTCATCATCCTCACCGCCGTGGAGAAGGTGGCGGTGAACTTCCGCAAGGAGAACGAGCGCTGGTTGGACGCCATGACCCCGGAGGAGGCCCTGGGCTACGCCGCCGAGGGCCAGTTCGCCCCTGGTTCCATGCTGCCCAAGGTGGAGGCGGCGGTGAAGTTCGCCCAATCCAAGCCCGGCCGGGCGTCCCTCATCACCTTGCTGGAGAAGGCCCGAGACGGCATCGCCGGCCGGACCGGCACCGTCATCCGTCAGTAACCGGCGCTGCGTGCGAAGCAGAAAGCCCGCCCGGACAGAGTTGTCCGGGCGGGCTTTCTGCGCGGGGGGCGGCAATTACTGCCTGTCCGCGTCTGCGGGGGTGAGCTGGATGGGCTCGAAGGCGCCGGGGTTCTTCCTGCGGTAGGACTGGATACCCGCGTAGAAGCCCACGCCCAGCAGCATGAAGATGGCGATGGACACATAGCCGCCGATAGGCAGGGCCATGCAGGAGCCGATGATGATCCACACGGACACCACCATGCCCAGGATGAACACGGCGGGGCCGCATTTGACCTTGAAGGGCCGCTCCCAGTCCGGATGCTTTTTTCTGAGCAAATAGGCGTCCAGACAGGCCAGGAAGTAGAGCACCCCGGCCACGGCGCAGGAGACGCTGTACAGGTACTGCACCCAGTTGCCCATACCCGTGAAGGCCGCGAAGAACAGGGAGGCGAAGAGGACGATAATGTTGCTGATGTAGGGCTGTCCGCTCCTGTTGAGCCTCATCAGGGCTGGAGGGAAGTAGTTCATCTTCGCCCCGCCGTAGAGCACACGGGAGGAGGAGGACCAGAAGCCCATAATGGTGGTGACGGCGTGGAGAATTCCGGAGAAGATGGCGGCGCCGCCCAGCAGTTTCAGCATGCCGAACCGGCTGACCAGCTCCGGCTCCGGCATATTCATGCCCGCAATCTCCTGCCAGGGGGCCATGCCGCTCATGGCGAACACCACGATCATATACAGCAGCGCCGGGAAGAACAGGGCGCTGAACACCACCTTCCAGATCTGCTTGACGGGAAAGTTGGTCTCCTCGATCAGAGTGGGGGTCATCTCAAAGCCAATGAACTTCAGCACGAACACTGCGGAGGCCATCACCGCGCCGCTGAGCCCCATGGGGAACCAGCCGCCGTTCTGGGTGATGTTGTCCATGCTCCACTGGCCGCTGGTGAAGAAGCTGCCGGAGACGATCAGGGAGATGATAATCATGGCGAAAAAGAAGATGGTGGACAGCGCGCCCGTCAGGGAGATGTTGAAGTTGGAGAGGATGTACCACAGGACCATGATGCCCATGGCGATGTACTTGGAATACACGTCCGGGAAGGGGAAGAAGTACTGCAGGGCCGTCACCAGGATGAACGCCATGCCGGGGGACTGCACCAGCTGCACCAGCAGCATGCCCCACTGGGTGAACCAGGCGGACTTGTGGCCGATGGCGTTGTCCGTCCAGACGGTAATGGACGACGCGAAGGGCAGCATGGCGGACAGCTCGCTGTACGTCAGGCCGATGGGGATCAGGCAGACCGCCAGGACGGGGAAGATGATGACAGCGCCCGCCCCGGTCAGCTCAAACCAGTAGGGCGCCTCGGCCAGCCAGCCGCCGATAACGGCCCCGGAGGCCAGCGCAACCATGGATAGGAAGCTCAGATTTCTTTTCAGTTTCTGCTGTTCCATTTTGCTCCTCCTAAAATCGTAAGATGTGGGCGGCGGTTATGGCAGCCTGCAGCCGCAGGTCTCCGCTACCCACGCCGGTATGGTCATGCGCGCGGTGGCCAGGGGGTTGACAATCTGGCAGATCTCCATATGGCCCACCAGGGAGAGAAGAGTGATGCGCCCGCAGGCGTCCAGCTCCGAGGCCTGCTCCAGAAAGGCGTACATCTTCTCGCAGGCCCCCCTGGCCGCCTGGTCCAGCGTCTCGCCGGAGGCGATGGTCATATACTCGTCCGCCGTCTTCAAAAAGGGGACCGGCAGCCCGGAGTCCTTGATGACGGTCACCCTCACGGTGATCTCGCCGCTGACCTCCAGCCCGCAGGTGGAGGCCTCGCCGTCGCCCATCACCGCGTGCAGGTCGCCCATGGCCAGCAGTCCGCCGGGGACATTCACCGGCAGATACAGGGTGGCGCCCTCCTGGATCTTCCGGTTGTCCATGTTGGAGCCGTGCTCGCCCGGCGTGACGGTCGCCACGCCTTCCCCGGCGGGCGCGGTGCCGATGACGCCGATCATGGGGGACACGGGGATGCGGAGCTGGTCGCTAAACACCACGCAGCCCTCCCGTATGGGGAAGACTTTGGCGTACTCCTCTTGGACGTGGTGGCCCAATGGCCCCGTCCCCGGCAGCAGGGCCTGACAGCCCTGGTCATCAATGGCGATCCTCTGGATGTCGACTTTGAGCAGATCGCCGGGCTCTGCGCCGTCCACATAGAGCGGTCCGGTCGCCAGGTTGTGCTCCCCGTCAGGGACCGTGCGAACGGGATCGGCGTCCGCGCGAATGTGCTCCCCGAAGCAATCCTTGGTCTGGAACGTGATGCAGTCGCCAGACGCGCAGTGGGCGGCGGGGGCATTCTTCTTGTCCATAACGGGAACCGCGTTTTGTTTGTTGAGATACATGTTCGGTCACCTCCTGGAACTATCCTACCAACCCATTGTTTTATATGAATAGAACAAAACGGAAGGCGCTTCCGCCCTCCGTTTTATCAAACTTGCCTGTTAAAATGACCGCGTACTGTCCGTCTGCAGGCGGAGCAGCCAGTTTTGATCCTCCTTTACGGCGCCGGAGGTCAGATGCAGGTAGCGCTTGAACTCCCGGTTCATGTGGGATTGGTCCGAGAAGCCGAACTGCAGGGCCGTCTGACTGAGCGGCTCGTCCGGGTGCTCCTCCAGGTAGCGCAGGGCCTTCTGCACCCGGACAATACTGGCCAGGGACTTGGGGGAGTGGCCCACGTACTGGGTGAAGAGCTGGCGGAGATAACGGCTGCTGTAGCCGGTGTCCTGGGCCAGGCTCTCCACGGCCACCCCGCCGTCGCTGGCCAAAATCCGGTTCACGCAGTAGTTGAGCAGCCGCTCCGTGCCGTCGTAGTCCCCCACCTTTCCCTCCAGATAGGCGGTGACGATCTCGAAGCGTTTGGCAAAGGACATGGACTCGCAGAGGGGGGCCTCAATGCTGGCGATGTTGGAGAGCACCAGCTCCGCCTCCACCGCCTTGACGGAGTCGTATTTCAGAATGTCCCGAAAGAACGTGTACGTGGCCCCCGGCAGAAACCGCACCCCGAAGATCCACTCCATCCTCTGGAAGTTGAACTGGTAGGGCTCCGAAATGGAGGGGGAGATGTGGCTGAGGACCCTGTCCCCGTCGAAGGCGATGATCAGATCGTTGCAGCCGTCCGGGATGATGTGGAGCACCCGGTCGTCCCTGGAGCGCTGCACCTCAAAAAACTCGCTGATATACTTGCCCAGCCGGCAGTCCCCGCTCAGAGGCATTGCCGTATAAGCGGAGCCCGCATGATGGTATCCGCTCTGAAAAGGTTCATATACCGCGGGGGCCCCCGCCTTTGAACGCTCTTTCATGGCAATCAGTCTCCAATCACAGGAAGATAGAAGGCCCGCTTATACGTAGTTTACCATGGATTTTCGAAAGCGGCTAGAAAAAAACGGAACTTTCGCCAACAGGACTTTCCGCCGGGCTGTCAATCCGCTTTTGTGGTAAGTAATGCCGCCGCCGCTCTGCCCGCAGCGGACGCTCCCCCGCAAATTCCCCTTGACAAGCGGAGCAAAAACCGCTACCATCACGGATATACGAACCGCCGCACGGCACACGCACCCCTGGGGGTACCTGCGTGGGCCTTTTCCTGCGTGCAGATTTTCAGGCTTTCTGGCAGAGGAGGGAACCAACATGGAACAGCTCTTACAGACCTTGCTGCGCATTCCGGAGGCGGGGGCGCTGGCCGCCGCCGTGGAGGGGGGCGGCTGTCCCGCCGCCGTCACGGGGCTGGGCGGGGTCCACCGGGCCCAGCTGGCCGCCGCCCTGACGGCGGAATCCGGCCGGGGGCTGGTGATGGTCTGCGCCGACGAGACGGAGGCGGGGCGGCTGGCAGGGGATCTGGAGGTCCTGCTGGGGAAAAAGCCCCTGCGCCTGTTCGCCAGGGAGCTGTTTGTCCGGGCGGGCACCGTCATCTCCCGCCAGTGGGAGCACAGCCGGATCGCCGCCCTCTACGAGCTGACCCAGGGCCGGGGCCGGGTGGCGGTGGCCACCGCCGAGGGCCTTCTCCAGAAGACCTCCCCGCCCCGGGCCCTCTGTGACGCCGCTGTGAAGCTGGAGACCGGCGGCCGGTACGACCTGGGCGCGCTGCCCGGCCGGCTGGTGGCCGCGGGCTACAGCCGCGCGGAGCAGGTGGAGGGCGTGGGCCAGTTCGCCCTGCGGGGGGGGATTCTGGACGTATTCTCCCCCCTGATGGACGAGCCGGTGCGCTGCGAGTTCTTCGACGACGAGATCGACTCTATGGGCGCCTTCGACGTGGCCACCCAGCGCCGGACCCGGAACGTGGACGCCGCCCTGCTGCTGCCGGCGGCGGAGCTGCTGCCGGACGCGGGGCTCTCCAGCGCCTTCGCCTACCTGCCCCAGGATGCGCTCCTGTGCGTCTGCGAGAGCGGCCGGGTGGGGGAGCGGGTGAAAAACGTGCTCTGGCAGGCCAGGGAGGACACCGAATCCCTCCTGGCCGCCGGGGAGGCGGATGGGGACCTGACGGCCCTGCTCCTCAGCCAGGGGGAGTGGCTGGAGGCCCTGGGCTCCTTCGCCCTGTGCATGATGGAGTCCCTGCCCACTTCCCGCTACCCCCTCTCCCCCCGGACCCTGCTGTCCATCACCGCCAAGCAGCTGAGCGCCTACGGCGGCAGCATAGAGACCGCCGCCGGGGACATCGCCCACTATCTGGCGGCGGGGTACGGGGTGCTGCTGCTGTGCGGCGGCGAGGCCAGGGCCAGGAACCTGCAGCGGATGCTCCAGGAGCGGGACGTGGCCGCCGGGCTGGACTTCCGGTGCCGGGCCATGCCGGGGGACGGGGAGGTCCGCATCGCCGTGGGGGCCCTGTCCGCCGGGGCGGAGTACCCCCAGCTGCGCCTGGCGGTGCTCACCGAGGGCCAGCTCACCGCCGCCACCGCCGGCCGGCCGGGGGCCAAGCGGAGTAAAAAGGACAGCCGCCAGAAGCTCCTGAGCTACACAGACCTCACCCCCGGCGACCTGGTGGTCCACACCCACCACGGCATCGGCCGCTTCGAGGGCATCCGCAAGATGCCCGTGGACGGGGTGGAGAAGGACTATATCAAGATCGCCTACGCCGGGGGGGACAGCCTCTATGTTCCCGCCACCGGCCTGGATCTGGTGAGCAAATATATCGGCGGCGGCGCCTCCGACGAGGAGGGCCGTCCCGCCGCCCGGCTCAACAAGCTGGGCGGCGCCGATTGGAGCAAGCAGAAATCCAGGGCCAAGGCCGCCGCCAAGGACCTGGCCAAGGGCCTCATCGCCCTGTACGCCGAGCGGCAGCGGCGGCCCGGTTTCGCCTTCTCCCCGGATTCCCCCTGGCAGACGGAATTTGAGGAGTCCTTCGACTATGCGGAGACCGACGACCAGCTGCGCTGCATCGCCGAGATCAAAAAGGACATGGAGAAGCCGTCGCCCATGGACCGGCTCCTGTGCGGCGACGTGGGCTACGGCAAGACCGAGGTGGCCCTGCGGGCGGTGATGAAGTGCGTCCTGGACGGCAAGCAGGCGGCCATCCTGGTGCCCACCACGGTGCTGGCCCAGCAGCACTACGCCACGGCGGTGAACCGCTTCCGGGGCTTCCCCCTGGAGATCCGGGTCCTCAGCCGGTTCCAGACGCCGGGACAGGTCCGGCAGATTCTCTACGAGCTGGGCACGGGGAAGATTGATCTGCTCATCGGCACCCACAAGCTGCTCCAGAAGGACATCCGTTTCAAGGACCTGGGCCTGCTGGTGGTGGACGAGGAGCAGCGCTTCGGCGTGACCCACAAGGAGAAGCTCAAGGAGATCAGCAAGCAGGTGGATGTGCTCACCCTCACCGCCACCCCCATACCCCGGACGCTGAACATGGCCCTCTCCGGCATACGGGACATGTCCACCCTGGAGGAGCCCCCCCACAACCGTCAGCCGGTGCAGACCTATGTGGTGGAGCACGACTGGGCCATGCTCGCCGACGCCATGCGCCGGGAGATCGACCGGGGGGGCCAGGTCTACTACCTCCACAACCGGGTGGAGTCCATTGACATGACCGCCGGGCGCATCAGGAAGCTGATCGGGGAGGACGCCCGGGTGGTGGTGGGCCACGGGAAGATGCAGGAGCGGGAGCTGAGCGCCGTTATGCAGCAGATGGTGGAGGGGGAGGCCCAGGTGCTGGTGTGCACCACCATCATTGAGACCGGTATTGACATCGCCAACGTCAACACCCTTATCATCGAGGACGCGGACCGCATGGGCCTGGCCCAGCTCCACCAGATCCGGGGCCGTATCGGCCGCAGCGCCCGCCGGGCCTACGCCTACATGACCTACCGGCGGGGCAAGATTCTCTCGGAGGTCGCCTCCAAGCGGCTGACCGCCATCCGGGAGTACGTGGAGTTCGGCTCCGGGTTCAAGATCGCCATGCGGGATCTGGAGATCCGGGGGGCGGGGAACCTGCTGGGCCCGGAGCAGTCGGGGTACATGATGAGCGTGGGGTACGACATGTACCTCCAGCTGCTGGAGGACGCGGTGCTGGAGGAGCGGGGGGAGAAGAAAAAGGTCTCCACCGAGTGCTCCGCCGACCTCACCATCTCCGCCAACATCCCGGACAGCTACGTCCCCTCCAACGAGCAGCGCATGGACCTCTACCGCCGCATCGCCGCCATCCGTGGCCAGGAGGACGCCTCGGATCTCCTCGACGAGCTCCTGGACCGCTACGGCGAGCCCCCCCGCCCGGTATACGCCCTGCTGGACGTGGCCCTGCTGCGGGCGGCGGCGGGGGCGGCGGGCATCTCCGACATCTCCCAGCGGGGCGACAAGCTGCGCTTTGTCATCTCCCGGTTTGAGCCGGAGGCGATCGTGGCCGTCTCCGCCAGCCCCAAGTACCGCCGCCGCCTGGTGGTCAGCGCCGGCGAGGTTCCCGCCCTGACGCTGACCCTCCAGCCCAAGGACCAGGTGCTGGAGACGGCCCTGACCCTGGTGGAGGACCTGCGGCTGGCCGCAGGCGCGGGCGAGGCCGACGGGACGCCGTCCTAACGTCCGCGCCGTCAACAGAAAAAACCCGGCTGCGCGCCTGCTTCAAGGCGCGCAGCCGGGTTTTTGTCAGGTTCCGAGGAGGCGGGTGCGCCTCACTCCCGGAAGTAGTTGGTCCGCAGGGTGTTCCAGCTCATCTGGAGCCGCCGCTTGATCTCCTCGTTCCGGGCGGAAATCTCCCCGGTGGGGGACGCGTCCCCCAGGCTGTTCCAGTAGGTCTCCCCGTCGTACCAGGAGTAGTCGGCGAAAATGGCGTAGCCCCCGCCGTCCGAGAAGATGTCGTTGCCCACGTAGTGGGCGCCGTCGTTGTCCAGCCCCAGCAGGTTCACCAGGGTGGGCAGGATGTCGACGGCGGAGGTCGCCTTCCCGATCTTCTCCGGGGCCGTGTGGGCCTCGTAGATGAAGAAGGGGGTGCGGGTCATCAGGTTCTTGTCCGTGACCCCCTTCTGGGCCATGACGAGGCCGTCGTCCAGGGTGTAGTAGTTGTAGTGATCGGCGTAGAACACCAGCACCGTGTCCTCCAGCAGGCCGTCCGCCTCCAGCCGGTCATAGAGCGCCCCGATGAACAGGTCCGTCTCATAGGCGTGGGCGTGGGCGTGGACGGCCATCTCCGGGGTGTCCGCCGGCAGCCGGGCGGCGGCGAAGTCCAGGTACCGCTCCGACACCGCGCTGCCCTCGTAGGGGCCGTGGGCGGAGTAGGTGATGAGGAAGGTGAGGAAGGGATCCCCCTCCGTCATGGCGTCGTAGGCCCCCATGAGCGCCGTGTCGAAGTCCAGGTCCCCGGCGGGGATGCCCATCTCCTCGCCGCTGTAGTAGTGCTCGTAGCCCCAGTTTTCGTGAATCTCCGCCCGGTTGTACACGTCCCCGCCGGAGCGGTGGAAGGAGCGGGCGGTGTACCCCTCCTCCGTGAGCAGGCGGGCCAGGGCGTCGGGGTAGGCGTTGCGGCTGTACATGGAGGCGGTGGAGCCGGTGAAGGGGGAGACAAGGCCGGTGTTGACGATCATCTCCGTGTTGAAGGTCCCCGCGTCCAGGTAGAGGGGGGTGTAGTGCTGGGTGAAGTCCAGGCTCTCCTGCTGGATGCGGTAGAGGTTGGGCATGAACTGCTCCGTGATCATCCAGGTGTCAATGGCCTCCAGCTGGACCAGCAGCACATTTTTGCCCGCAAAGCGACCGGTCCACCGGTTGTCCGGGTCCGGGGTCTTGGCGGCGTACCAGGCGTCCAGCTCCTCGATGACGTCGTTGTTCCCCACCCGGCTGAGCAGGTCGTACACGCCGTAGGTCATGCAGAAGTCCCGGAAGGTGTACTGGTACAGCCCTGTCAGGGGCAGGCACTCGTTGGGGGTGGAGAAGTCCTCGTAGAGCAGGCTGGCCTGGTGGATGTTGAAGTGGATGGCCAGCCGGTCGCTGAGGTTCTGCATCCGGTTGAGGTTGATGGCCAGCACGCACAGGGGGACCACCGCCAGGGCGGCCAGGCGGCCCTTGACGCTCCTCCTGCCCGGCGGTACCAGCCGCGCCGCCAGCCCCACGCCCAGAATCCCCGCCAGCAGGCCCACCCACACCAGCTTGCGGACCTGGAGATAGGAGGGATCCAGGAACTTGAAGCCGTCCGCGGCGAAGATGAGGATGGAGAAGGAGAAGAAGGTCCCCTTGGCCCGGTGGAGGAGGGCGTGGGTGATATACAGCGCGCAGAAGAGGTACCCCAGGACCCGGATGGCAGCGCGCTGCCCCCTGGCGGGCAGCAGCCGCACCAGGGCTGTCAGCAGCAGGGCCCAGGCGATGGTGAAGACCCAGGGCGCCGCCGAGTGGTAGGACGCGGGGGTGGTGATTCCCACCTCCAGATAGATCCACCGCAGCCACCAGTCCAGCCCCACCAGGGTGCACAGGAACACTCCGCTGCTCAGGCAGTCCCGCAGCCGGTACCGGCTGCGCAGGGGCTCGATGTACCGAAGAATTTTCTCTTTCAAAGCGATTCCGCCATCCTTTCGTCAGGGGCGGCCCAGGGGGCCGCCGTGTCTGTCAGAATATCACAAAAGCGGTCGCGGTTCAATATCCGGGGGGGAAAATTAAAAAAGGTCTAAGAAAAATACACTGTAAAATCAACGCGCCCGGACAGAATCGTCTGTCCGGGCGCGTCTTCTGCCGCTTCTATCGTTTCTCCACCGGCGCGGCCTCGTAAATCTGGCGGCGGGCGCGCCGCCGGCCCTCCTCAAAGGCCTGTTCGATCCGCGCCGCTGCCGGACCGTCCTGCAGCCGGACGGTCAGCAGGGGCGAGAAGCGCCGGCCCTCCTGGTCCACCGCGTCCCGCACCGCCTGGCGGTAGGTCCGCTCAATGCCCGTATACAGCCGGGCGGTGTGGGTCACGTTCTCCAGCCAGTCCACCAGGCTGATGATGTCCACCATCTGCCGCTCCGGGCACTCCAGCCGCCGGTAGGCGGCGGGGTAGCCCCGGGAGCCGTCATACCACACGTGGTGGCCCAGGGCCGCGGGGGCGTAGCGGCTGGTGGAGGGGCGGGCCGCCAGCAGGCTGTTCCCCGCCGGGGCGTGGAGCCGGGCCATCTCATACTCCTCGTCAAACCACTGGCGGGCGGTGCGGGCGTAGAGGTTCATAAAGTTGATCTTCCCCACGTCGTGGAACACGCCGCAGCCCGCGGCATAATCCAGGATTGCCTGCCGCTTCTCCTCCGGGTCCGCAAGGACACGGACGGCCTCGATGTCATCGAAGTAGTCCGGCTCCTCCTCCACGATCAGCCCGCACAGGGCCCTGGCCGCCTCCCCCACCGCCAGGGAGTGGACGTAGATCTCCGGCGCGAAGCGGATGAGCAGCTTCTGCATAAACGCCCCATAGGGCATGCCCCCCTCGGTCTCCACAAAGGTGTGGGACAGCTGCCGGAGGTAGCGGAAGAGGGACTCGTTCTCCAAATCCCCCGGGAAGGACTCCACATAGTCCAGGGCCCGCCGGTACAGGCTCTCCACATACTCCCGCCGCTCCGGAATCCGCTCCGGGTACTGCTGGAGGTACTGGCAGTAAAAGGCCGGCAGGGAGATCAGCCCATACATGCTGTCCTCGGTGAACGCCGCCGGGTCCGCCGCGTCCATCAGGTCCTCCATCTTGGTCAGCAGCCGGTCCAGGCGGCTGATGCCGCAGTAGTACTCGATGGCGTAGTAGGGGAAGGCCCACCGCACCGGGGGCTGCTCCCAGTTGGCCTCCGCTTCCTGGATACGGCGCTGGTAGACGATGTAGACCGACTCCATGATGTCGGTCATATCCTTGGGTGTCAGGACCTTTTCCTTGCTGTAGGAGATGCTGGCGGCCATGTGCTGGTGGGTCATGTAGATAAACCGTTCCCAGGGCAGCCCAGGCGCCTTCGCCTGATACTCCTGGTCCTGGAGGATCTGGAGGGTCCGGCGCACCAGGGCCACCTTCTCCCCCGGGGACTTGAAGGCCCCCAGGGCCATATTGGCCCGGGAGCGCAGGATGTACCCCCGGGTCTGATCGTCCTCGATCTCGTCGTAGTACTTCAGGTAGGCCGCCGCCTCGGTGAAGCACAGGCGCATGGCCGTCATGTAGGGCTCCGACAGCTCCAGCTCCAGCCCCACCAGACAGCTGCACAGGCTGTTGCGCCCGATGCCCAGCCAGTACAGGGAGCGGATCATCCCGCCCTGGTCATCCTTCTGCCGGGCCAGGCTCAGAAGGGCCCGGTAGATCTGGCAGAACAGCCCTGCGTCCTGCTCCTCTCGGGCGTTCAGAAGCTCTGCGGCAAAGGCCTCCAGCTCCTCCAGCGTCTCCCTGTCCGCCTGGAAGAGGTTGTCCAGCACGGGGAACAGCTCCCCCCGCAGCAGCTCCATATTCCGCCGCACCAGCGCCTCCGCCTGCTCCCCATCCCGGTCCATCCGGGCCTCGTAGTCCGCAAAGGGCAGGCCCTCCGGCTTCTTCCGGGCGGTGAGGACAGCGATTCTGCGCAGATTAGCGATGTACTCCTGTTGATACAGCTGCATACTCCGTCACTCCCGCCCGCCGGGCTTCAGCTGCGCCCGCAGAATCTCCTGCAGCCGCTCTAAGTCCACCGGCTTTGATACGTGCTCGTTCATCCCGGCCTCGCGGGACAGCCGGACATCCTCCACAAAGGCGTTGGCGGTCATGGCCACGATCCACACCCGCCCGGCGTCCTCCCGGTCCATCTGCCGGATGCGCCGGGTGGCCTCGTAGCCGTTCATCACCGGCATCTGCACGTCCATAAAGATCAGGTCGTAGTAGTCCGCCGGGGCGGCGGCGAACATGTCCACCGCCTGGGCCCCGTCCCCGGCCACCTCCACCTGCACGCCGGTCAGGCCCAGCAGCTCCACGGCGATCTCCTGGTTGAGCTCGTTGTCCTCCACCAGCAGCACCCGGCTGCCGCTGTAGTCCGCGTTCAGCTCCCCGCCGGCGGACTGGTTCCCCCGGCCCCCGCCCATCAGCTCAGAGAGCGTATCCAGCAGGCGGCTGCTGAACAGGGGACAGGGCACGAAGGCGCTGACGCCGGCCCTGGTGGCCCGGTATTCGATCTGGGCCCAATCGTCCTCCGACACCAGCACGATGGGGAACTCCCGGCCCGCCAGCTGGCGCACGTGGGCCGCCACCTCCAGCACCGGCATATCCTCCAGCTCCTGGCCCAGCAGCAGGGCGCAGGGCAGGCGCTCCTCGTACTGGGCCTCTGTCAGCCAGGTGACGGAGGCCATGCCGGTGCGCGTCCGCACCGGTGTCAGCCCGCCCTCCGCCAGACACTCGCCGATCCGCCGGGCGCGCTCCTCCCCGCTCTCGGCCACCAGCACGACGGCCCCCTCGGGTAGAGCCAGACGGCCCCGGCTCCGGGGGGCGGCGGGCAGGGCCAGCTCCACCCGGAAGCAGCTGCCCTCCCCCTCCCGGCTCTCCACGGTGATCTGGCCGCCCATGCGGTCCACCAGGCTCTTGACGATGCTCATGCCCAGGCCGGTGCCCTCGATTTTGCTGACGGCGGCGCTGCGCACCCGCTCGAAGGGTATGAAAATCTTCTCCAGAAAGGCCGGGCTCATGCCGATGCCGTTGTCCCGGCAGGAGAAGGCCAGCTCCACCGGTCCCTCCCCGGCGGTGCGCTGGGCGGTCAGGCTCACCTGGATGGCCCCGCCCTCCTGGGTGTATTTCACCGCGTTGCCGATGATGTTCACCAGAATCTGCCGCAGGCGCAGCTCGTCCCCCAGCAGGACCTCCTCCTCGATCCGCCCGATCTCGATCTGGAGCTCCTGGTTCTTCTGACGGGCCTGGGGCAGCACGATCACGGCAATGTCGTGGACCAGATCTGCCAGGGAGAAGGGCTCCTCGCTGAGGGTCAGCCGCCCGCTGTCGATGCGGGACATGTCCAATACATCGTTGACCAGGCTCATCAGGTGGGCGGAGGCGGTCTGGATCTTGCTCAGGCAGTCCTGCACCCGGGCCTTCTCGTCAATGTGGGACAGGCCGATGGAGGTCATCCCCATGATGGCGTTCATTGGCGTTCGTATGTCGTGGGACATACTGGAGAGGAAGCGGCTTTTTGCCTGGTTGGCCGCCTCTGCGGCCCGCAGGGCCTCCTCCAGATCCTCATTGGCAGCCCGGAGCGCCTCGTTGTCCCGCTCCAGCGCCTCCAGGCGCTGGAGCGCCGTCCCGACGGCGCTGATGTTGTCCATGTTTTCCATCGATAAACTCCAACTATGTTCTCTCAGTCCCGCCCCTCTGGAAGGGGAAAAGACGTCCATCATAGTATAGCATACCGCCGCCGGAAATGCCACCATGTTTTTCCTGAAAAGCCAGGGAAAAAGAGCCCGCGGCAAAATTGCTGAGGGCTCTTTTCAATGACGTATCCTGCAGTTGAGTGCTCCCTGGGTTTCAGAGAGACAACTCCGCCCGATATGTAACCGCTGCCCGGCGCCCTGCCGCCGTCCGGTCCGCCCGCTCAAATTTCATAGTTCGCACGGGCGTCATCTTCTTGACCATCTGGCCGCCCACGGAGCCGGCTTCGCGGCTGCTCAGATCGCCGTTGTAGCCCTGCTTGAGGTTGACGCCAACCTCCCTTGGTGTGCCCCCTCCATCTTAAGCGGGTTCCTCAGCGGAAGATTTTTCGCCGTTTTCAGCCAATTCCCCGATAAATTTGTAGAAAATCCGCACGCTCTGCCGGTAGGGCTGATTGGCGCGGGCGGGGACCCTGTGACCGCCGTTTTCGTAAAGCTTAGGTCCGATCTCGATGCGGTCCACAAAGGCGACCAGAGTATCCCGGTCCAGCTCCTCCAGGTGGGTGTAGGAGCGGGCCAGTTCAAAAAACCGGGCGTAGCTGTCCGCTGTCTGCTGTGCGGGACTGAGGGCGTTCAGCTCCTCAAGCGCCGCTTTCAGCCCGGCGGACTCTTTTTCCAGATCAGCCACCATACGGCTCAGCCGGTCGTCGTCCAGCTTGCCCATCACGTTGTCGGTGTACAGCTTGGTGACAATCTTGTCGATGGCCATAATCCGGGCCTCCGCCCGCTCCTTTTTCAGCTGCCGGGTCTTGCGGCTCTCCTCGCTGCCCATCCGCCTGACCGCCTCCTGGACCAGCGCTTCCACTTCCTCATCGTCGAGGGCCAGCAGGCTGTTCAGGTCCCGGCGCACCAGCTCCACCAGGTCGGCGTACCGGATGCGCACGCCCTCGCAGGGGGCGGCAATGTCCCGGCGCTGGTGGGTGCAGGAGAGATACCAGTACTTCTCCCGTTCCCCCTTGTACACCGTGCCGCAGGAGCACAGGGCGTGCCCGCATTTGGCGCACACCGCCACGCCGCCGAAGATGCTCCGCCGCACCTGGTCGTAAGCCCGGAAGTCCCGGCTGCCCCGGCCCAGATTTTCTTGTGCCCGCCGGAATAGCGGCTCGTCCACCAGCGGCGGATGGGTATCCTTGGTCACCGCCCAGCTGTCCCGGGGGACGGCCGCCTTCTTCTTGGACTTGACGCTGACCTTTTTGCTCTTGCCCAGCAGGGTGTGCCCCAGGTACACCGGGTTTTTCAGGATGCGCTTCACCGTGGTGTAATTCCACAGGTCGGAGGCATGAGAAGCCCCCTCCTCGCTGAATTCGTCCCGGTACAGCACCCGGTACTTCAGCGGCGGGATGATGCCGTCTGCGCTCAGGTCCAGGGCGATTTTTCGGGAGGAATCCCCCGACGCCGCCTGCCGGAAGATGCGCTCCACCACCGGGGCGGTGGCCTCATCCGGAGCCAGGCGGTGCCGGTTTTCTTGGTCCTTGCGGTAGCCGTAGGGCGGGCAGGCGCAGTACTGGCCGTTCTCCCGCTTGTTTCTCAGCACGTCCTTGACCTTGCGGGAGCCGTCCCGGAGGTAGACCTCGTTCATGGCAAACAGGAACGGCGCCATGATGTTGTCGTGCTCCGTGTCAAAGTTGTCCGCAATAGCGATATACTGAATGCCGTGCTCGGGGAAAAACTGTTCGGCGTAGTAGCTGGCCTCCCGCATGTCGCGGCCCAGCCGGGACAGGTCCTTGGTGACGACCAGGTGAGCCTTGCCCTGCTCGAGCTGCTTCAGCATCTCCTTGAAGCCGGGGCGGTTGAAGTTGCCGCCGGTGTAGCCGTCGTCCACAAATTCCCGGACGAGGGTGATGTGGTTCTGCTTGCAGTAGTTCTGCACGATCATGCGCTGATTGGTGATACTGGACGATTCCCCGCCCTGGGCCTCCTCGTTGGACAGCCGCAGGTAGGCGAAGCCCAGTGTGAATCTGCCGGTTTTCATGCTCGCCTCCTCCGGTGAACCGGCCCACTGAATCGATTATACCCCATGGCCGCCGCCTCCGTCAACGGACTGGGCGGCTGGAATATTCTGGGCAAGCCGCTCTGCCATCAGGTCGGAGAGGGGGCGTGTGCCCTGAAAGACCCGCCGCAGCTCGTAGGTGACCTGGCCCATGATGATGGTCTGTTGTTCCATTACATCGCCTCCGGAGTTATTCTGCTCCGGAGCGGGGCGGTTTATCCCACGATTTTCCATCGGCGCCGTCCCTTGGGATGGGGAGCTCGGGTAACGTCGGGCCGCCTGTGACGCAGCAGCTGAGAGACCCGTGGGCACACCGGCAGGAGTCCCGTGCGTTCTCATATTTTCCAGCCTGAAAGCGCTGCCGCAGTCCGGTCTTGATCGACCCGCCTGTGGTAACTGTAGTGCGCCGCAGTGATTTCACTGCGGCGCACTACAGTTGTTGCTTTTGGGTAAAGGAAGACAGCCCGGCGCTCATTGCAGCAGCGGCTTGAAAATCATCTCCAGGTCCTCCTCGCTGGTGGGCAGCACCTCCAGCGTCCGCCGCCCGATGGCCTCCAGCATGGTCTGCTCCTTTTGGCGGAGCCGCCGGTACACCTCGCCCTCCATGGACCAGGGACCGTTCTCCGTCAGGTATTCCGTCTGGAGAAACGCGTACTGGGTATATTGCCCTTTGGGCAGCCCCAGGCGGTGGATGCGGTCCTTGGACTGAAGCAGGTGAACCAGATTATAACTGTACTCAAAATAGACGGCGTCGTGACAGACGCTGTGCAGGGACACGGACTCTGCCAAGGTGTGGGGATTGGACAGCAGCACCTGAAAGCGCCCCAGTTTGAAATCCTGCAGGATGCTTTGCCGCTCCTCCAGCGGCACCGCGCCGTAAATACAGCGGGTGGGGACGCCCCGGGCCTCCAGGGCCTCGGAGAGGGCGTGGATGGAGTCCAGAAAGACGCACCAGACAATTACCGGTTTTCCCTCTTTGCTCAGCTCCTCCACAAGCTGAACACAGCGGCGGAACTTTGTGGAGGGGGGACAGGTTTCGATCAGCCGCCGGACCTCCTGGTTACGGCCGTCGAAGCCGGGGTCCTCCACCGGGGCCCCGTCGTCCAGCAGATAGCGGAAATCCCGGAGGTCCAGCCGCTGAAGCAGCAGCCGGGGCGTGCTCTCCAGCTGGAGAATCCGGAGGAACAGGGCCAGCTTGTTTCTCCGGTATGTATGAACCAGCAGCTCCAGCAGCCGGTTTTCTTCCGCGCTGGCGGGGCAGGTGAGAATCTGGTCCGGCAGGGCCGGAGGGACCTCCAGCTGCTCCTTGGTGGTCCGGCAGAAGAAGGGCTGGAGCCGGTTGTTGATCGTCTCCGCCTCCGCCGGGGTGGGGCGGCGGAGAAGCGCGGCGGAGAAGCCGAAAAATTCGTCGTATTCGTCGGGAAACAGGAGATGCAGCAGGTTATAGAGGTCCAGGTAGGAGTTGGGGACAGGCGTTCCAGTGAGGGCGGTGAGGTAAACGGACTGCTCCGCCAGGGCCAGGGCGGCGGCGGCATACTCCCCGTCTACCTTTTTGACTTTGTGGACCTCGTCAAAAACCAACAGGGCTTCGGACCGGACCAGGGGGAGCAGGTCCTCCAGAACGCCGCCCACCGATTCATAGTTTACCAGAATCAGATTGACGTTTCCCGTGTCATACCGCAGCGCGGTCCGCCGGGCCGCCGCCGAGGACAATCCGGGGGCGTGGAGGTTCAGGACGCGCAGGGGCTCTTTCCCGGTGAAGCACAGAAAAAACTCGTCCATCCAGGAACCGAAGGCGTTTTTAGGGCAGACCACAACCAGCCGCTTGATAAGTCCCCGGCTTTTCAGGCAGGCGTAAACCCCCAGCACGGAGGCGGTTTTGCCGGAGCCGGGGACGGAGAAGTTGGCGGAGCGCTTCATGGCGCAGAGGAAAAAGGAGTCCCACATCTGCCGCTCCCGGAGGGGCCGGGCCATGGCGGCGTTCACGGTGGACTGATATTCCTGGAACCGGGGGAGCAGCTTCTCCCCGCGGTTTTTGATCTCCACGCCCAGACGGAACCGCTGCTCCAGGTAGTTTCCCCGGCTCTGGATATAGTCCGCCAGGGCGGGGGAGACCGTGAGGGTCCCGCCCCGCTGGGCGCATTCCTTTTCACACAGGCCGGCGACGCGCTGGAGGTCCAGGTGGGTCAAGGCCGGCTTGCCGGTGAACAGGCCGCCCTCCCCCTTCGCGATATAGCGGCGGAGGGAGAGCTTATAAAAGGCGCTGCGGAGCAGGGCCTCCGCCTCCCCGTCCGGGACGCGGAGGGTCAGGACGGCGCCGTCATAGTCTAAGAGCCATTCGGCCATGGAGAAACCTCCTTTTTTGGAAAATCGGGCAGAGCGGAAGGCCGTACCCTATTTGCGCATACAGCGCCCGCCGGAACAACCCGGCGGCTTTCTCATGGCAGCTTCCTGCTAATTTCGTCTGCCGCCTTCTCCAGCAGGTCCAGCTGCCGCCGCAGGCGCTGGAGCTCGCTGTCTCCCAGCCGGGAGAGAATGTTCACGTCGATGCTCTCCAGAAATCCGGTGGCCTTCTCCGCCAGCAGGATGGGCCTGTTCCGGGTCTCCGTCTTCCGGGTCCGGAACAGGTATTTGTCCATGGACTGCTCCAGGGCGCCGCTCAGGTCCTCCCGGGTCCGGATCTGATCCCGGATGACCTGGGAGCTCATCTCCTGGGGGGCGGGGAGGATGTCGATGATTTCGGCGGCAATCTCCTGCTGCTCCTCCAGGAAGTCCTCCTGCTGTTCGCTGCCCATGATGTTCTTAAAGCCCCGGATGAAGCGGGTCATGTCCCCGGCGGGCCGCAGGAGGATGTTGACAAAGACGCTGTTCTTCAGGTCCTCCCGCTCGTCCCCCGTCCGGCACTTTTTCAGCAGCTTCTGGAGTTCCTCCAGGGGATAGTAGAGCTTCAGATCCCGGGCGATGTGGAACTGCCCCGGCGCGTTGATGAACTCCAGAAGCTCCAGCATCAGCTCCGCCAGCTCCATCCGCTTTTTCACGTCGGCGACGCTCTCGTTGGTGCTTCTCGCGTACTCCTCCGGGGTCAGCAGGCCGGTTTCCAGAATGTCGTGGTACACGCCCACCAGCCGGTCGATGGGGTCGTAGTCCACCTTCCCCTCCTCGCCGTGCTGAATGGAGAGCTCCAGGAGCTTGATCTGCTTGGCGCTGCTCTCGATGCTCCGGTCCAGAATGACGGCCTCGAACCAGCCGAATTTCGCGTCTTCAGCGGAGAGCTGCCGGAGGCAGGTAAAGCGCCGGTTTCCGTCGATGATCCGGCCGTCGTTCAGTACCACGCCCGGCTCCCGCTGCTCCACGAGCTTGATGTTGGCCGTGGTTTTGCGGATGGCGTCGGGATTGCTCTCCACAATGAAGCCCTCGATGATCTGGTTGTACGCCTCCCGGTCCGCCGGTTCCGGGGCCTGCCCGCCGTGCTGGGACCGGTACTGGCTGATCCATGTGGCGATGCGGTCGTTCTGGTCGTTGTAGTAGAGCTGGTCCAGCTTGATCCGGTACACCGGATAGGCTTCGGTCGCGCCGTCCACGGTAAGCTTCCGGGTCAGAGAGGTCTTTTGCGCCGCGTGTTGGGACAGGCCGTCCCGCAGTAAATCCGTCATGGTTAAATTTCCTCCAAATATGTGTCGTAGTCGATGTATGCCGCTTTCATAATCGGGTCGTAGTACATCTCGGAATTCTGAATGACATCGGTCAGCTTGTGAAGCGGCATGGATATTCCATATTGCCGCTCCAGCGTCTCCTGGAGCTCGTAAATGTCGATGCGCCCGCTGGGCTCCGCCTCCACCAGCCAGCGGAGAAAGTCCGACAGCTGAATCGCCTCCCGGACCCGGCAGAACAGCCGGGTCCCGCCCATGCGGCGGTAAGTGAAGCGATCCGGGTCCTCCGCCAGCAGGGAGCTGTAGAACCACTCGTCAAAGCCTAGGTCGTCCAGGGGATGGGCAAAGCCCTCCCGCCGGAGGGAGGCGACGGTAAAGTACTGGCCGGACCGGGTAAAGGCGCACACGGCGGCGCAATAATCCTCCAGGTCCCCGGCGTCCACACCGGCGGACTGGAGCCGCCGGAGGGAGATGTACTGAAGGGGCAGAAACTCCACAATTTCCCGCCGTGCTTTGAGGTCGGCCAGCTCGGAGGAATAGGCGCTGATGTCCTTGTAGCGGTGATTCTCCTGGGTCATATCGGAGATGTCCCGCTCTGTCAGCAGGCGGCGGAAGTAATCGGCGGCGTTGGAGTAGCGCGCGGACACCACATAGTCCGTATAAGTTCGAAAGCCCAGGCCCTTCAATGTAAAGGGATTGATGTTCCCGGGGCTGCCGTTTGGAAATTCCTGCCTGTAGATGCGCCGGATCTCCGCCGTCCGATAGAAGTCCTCCGTCAGGAGCGCCGCCATGCGGCGCTCCTCCTCCTCCGGCAAAGCCGGCTGGTCGATCCGGTAAACGCCGTCGTGTAAATAGGGGTCAATGCAGACGAAATAGCTTCCCAAAACAGTGGCGCTCTTGGCTCCATAGGCCTCCTCATAGCGCTGGGCCAGATCCGTATTGCTGATGGGCGCGTATTGCTGCAGCAGATCCAGCACCTGCCGGTCCCGGTCTGGCTCGCCGATGACGATGGTGGGCATCTTCTTGAACCGGACACGGCTGTCCTGGGGCAGGATTTTTTTCAGAAGATTGTACAGCTCGTACTCATTCCGGATGTCGTATTCCTCCATCAGCTCCGGATGGTCCCGGAAGAGCTTCAGGGAGGTGATTTCCAAATCCTCATACTGCTCCAGATCCAAGGTCTCCAGCAGCGGGGCGAAGTCCCGTTCGGCAATCGGGTAGTAGCGAAAGCGCTTGCGCAGATTCCACAGCACGTAGCTGCTGGCAAGGAGTTTGTTTTCATATGAGCGGGAGTTGATGGCAAAGGACGGCTCCTCTCCCAGTCCTAAAGAATCCAGTACGTCTTGGTACTGCTGGAGGAATTCCTCCATGCTGACGGTGTTCTGGCAGCGGGTCCGCACCGTGTAGTGGACCAGGCCCGAGCGGTTCTTGCGAACCCGGACGCCGTCTATGGTCACATACTGCCTGTAAACCGCCCGCTCCGCCTTGCGCCGGAGGGAAACCGGGACATTTTCGTCCGCCAGGAGATCCTGAATCGGCTTCTGGTCCATCCTGGGCCGCTCTATTTCCAGATAGTGATAGGTTTCCTCCGGCTCGTCAAAGGCCAGCTGGAACTCCTCCATGGAAAAATTATAGCGATTGAACAGGTACTGGTATCGGTCCTCGTAGAGCCGGGGGCGGACGGCCAGGGCCTTCCGCATGATCTGCCGGACCCGCTCCCGGCCCACGCCGTGACGCTGGCCGATCTCCTCCAGGGTTTCTCCCCGGAGACGAGAGAGCAGCACATCCCGGTGCCGCTGGTCGGAAATGCGCTCCGCGAACTCCAGGGCGGTGGGCCAGCGGCGGCAGACGCAGTTATACCGCAGGGTAATCTGTTCCCGGCGAAGCAAGTCCCCTAAAAGGAGCTTCAGCGTTTGGAGGGAGGTTCCGGCGGGCATGTGCCGCAGCAGCTCCTCCGGGCTGACGCCCTCCTCGTATGCTTCCAGCTGCCGGAGGATCGCCCGGCGGGCCTCCCGGCGGATCGCTCCCTGCTGAAAGGCTGCGTCCAAAAGCTCCGCCTCTCCCGCGCCGGGGGAGGCCTCCCGGCAGGGGGCCAGCAGCCGGAGCAGGTCCCCCTGGGACAGGCTGGTGAACGCGGCCAGGCTCTTTGCCACCGCGTACAGCGGCTCGCCGGTCTCCCCGGACGGTGCCGCTTTCTCCGGGCCCGGGAAGGCGGATTCTCTGCGCAGCGCGTCCAGCTTCTCCATGATCTGCGCGGCGGTCTTCCTGCCCATGTTCTCGACCGCCAACAGGGACTCCAGGGTGGCGCCGGACAAATCCGCCGCGGTGTGCGCGCCCATGCTCTCCAGGCAGTTGACCGCCCGGACGGACAGCTCCAGTTCCCGGACCGGGATGTCCGGCAGGCGGGGCAGCGCGAATTCTCTGCGCAGCGCGTCCAGCTTCTCCATAATCTGCGCGGCGGTCTTCATGCCCATGTTCTCGATTTCCAACAGGGACTCCAGGGTGGCGCCGGACAAATCCGCCGCAGTGCGTGCGCCCATGCTCTCCAGGCAGTTGATCGCCCGGACGGACAGCCCCAGCTCCTGGACCGGGATGTCCGGCAGGCGGGGCGGCGGGGGTTGTGTCGATTCGGGTGTCGGTTTGGGCTCGGAGGCCGCCAGCGCAACCCCGTCCCCGGCGCGGATGCGGGCGGTAAGCGCCAATATCTCGTCCACACTCTTCGCGCCCATGTTCCGAATGTCCGGCCACGCGTCCGGCGGATAGTCCAGCAGCTGGCCCACGGTGGCAATGTTCGCCCTCCGCAGGCAGTTGTAGACACGGATGGAGAGAGGGAGGAGTTCTATGGAGTCCTCCCGCGTCAAATACAGCATAGCAATGTTCCTTCTCCCCTGATTTTATGATGTTGCGGCTTGAGAAACTCGTCAAGCTGTCTGCACGGAGTTTTTCAAATATAGGATACCATACGGATCCGGCATTTACCATATGCAAACTGCATAGGGCCGAAAAAAATGTAAAACCCTATGCAGCCGGCATATGGCTTTTTCCGCCGGAATTTGGTAATGTAGAGGAAAGACAATCCGCGAAGGCGGAGAAAGGAGGAGCGTATGGAACGTGACGCGGAGACTTTGCGGAGGGAGCTGCTGGAGGAGGCCTGCGCCGGGGCCTTTTCCGGCCTGGGGGCCATGATCTTGGACGTGGATGAGATTCGCCGGGCGGACGAGGACGAGCTGGAGGAAATCGCCCGGCGGTATGGCCGGGGATGAGAAAAATTATCCGCGCCCTCGCCGGGAGCTTTGCGGCGCAGCACGCAAGGGAGAACGGCGCCCATGATACCATATGGAGAGGAGCTCTCCACATGAACGAATTGCAGATCCTGTCCCGCCAGCAGCCGGGGCAGGTTTCCATCGACAACTTCCGTGAGCTAAAGACGGCCCTCGCCGCCGTCCCGGAGCGCTGCGTCAAGCTGGAACACCTGGCGCAGATCTTCGGCATCGACCAGCCGGACGCGCACCGGGCCTGGTGCGACGCCCAGGCCAACGCCCTGCTGTACATCCGGCTCAAGGCGCTGGCCGGGTAAAAAGGAACGTCCCCGGACGCCGTTGGAGCGCCTGGGGACGTTCGTATGCGGGCTATTGAAAAATTGTCCGCTCCAGCTCCAGCTCCTGGCCGCAGCGGTTGTCGATGTCCGTGCCGTTGCCGGTGAAGAGGGTGCCGGGAAATTTCAGGGGCGTCTCCACGCCCATCTGCTCCAGCAGGACGGCGGTCTGGTTGTTTTGGAAGGTGTTGCCTTCAAACTGGCTGTCCGAGATGTTGGACTCCGCGTTATTGATGTGGAGGCCGACGCCGTTGTCCGAGAAGGTACACTGGTCCGTGTTGACCCATGCGCTCTCCGCGCAGAAAACGGCGGTATCCCACCCGGAGAGGCGGCAGTTCGTCAGATGAAGGCGGGACAGGACGGAGACGCCTGTACCGCCGCCGCTTCCCATGAAATCAATGTTCTCGAAGAAGGAGACCGTGCCGCTGGAATAGGCGAGGTGGACGGGGCCGGTGAAGGTGGTGCGCTCGCCCGCCTGGCCGACACTGCCGCAGAGGTTCACCGCCAGGCGGTTCAGCACCAGCTCCCCCTCATAGGTCACAGGGGGGAGATAGATGTTGATCTCCGCGTCGGACTCCGCCGTGCGGCCAATCTCCTCCAGCAGGGACTGGAGCTCCTCCGTTGTGCCCATAGGGGCGTCCTCCGGGGTATAGGTATAGGTCGGGGAGGCGTGAAAATGGTGGGTCTGCCGGACCCGGATGGCGTCGCCGTTTTTCATATGTACCGTGAACAGAAGCTGCGCGTCGTAGTCCCCGGTGTTCCAGAGGCAAAAATCCACAAACGTGATGCTGGCGGCGTTGGGAACATAGTCCGTCTTCCGGGCGGGGTCGGTGCAGGAGAGCCGCATGTCCTCCATGGCGTCTTCCGGGTTGAGGCCGGTAAATGCGGCGGTGATGCGTTTCACCTGGGGCAGAAATTCTGCGGCGGCGTCCTCCCCGGTGTCCGCGTCATTGATAAAGAGCAGGGAGGGGTACCGGCCGTCAAAGGACACCGGCGAGGAGGTGTACCGGTCGCTGAAGGGCAGCGCGGGCGTATCGGCCCAGGCGATGCAGAGCTGGTAGGTCCGGCCGTTGCTGTCATAAAAGGCCTCGGCGGTTCCGTTGTCATAGGTCTTGGGCAGGAAGTACCAGATAAGCGCCGCCAGCAGGACGGCCGCCAGAACCGCAAGAAGAACATGCGCCGCCTTTGCGGGCAGACGCCTGTAGCGCCGGACCTTTTCACGGATGACGACTCTCCTGGCGCAGCTTGGACAGAAGGACGCCTCGTCTGGGAGGACAGCGCCGCAGTGGGGACAGGCTTTCATGGTCAAATCGCCTCCATCAGATGGGTTACGCTTCGATAGCGCTTCTCCGGGCTTATCTGGGTGCACCGCTGGACCACCCGGCCCAGGCGGCCCTCCGCCAGATTCCGGGAGGGATGCTCCCCGGTGAGCATGAGGTTTATCAAAACGCCCAGGGAGTAAATATCCGCCCTGGCGTCGGACTGGCAGAGGCCGTACTGCTCCGGCGCGGCGAAGCCGGTGGTGCCCAGCACCACGGTGTCGTTTTTGCGGGCCGGCTTGTGCAGCCGGGCGGCGTCAAAGTCGATCAGCACCGCATCCTGCCCCCGGAGGATGACGTTTTCCGGTTTCACGTCCCGGTGGACCGCGCCGATGGAGTGCAGCACCCGCAGGGCCTGGCAGAGCTGGAGGGCGATGTCCCGGGTCTGCTCCGGAGAAAACCAGGAGACGCGCAAAAGAGAATCCAGGGTATCCCCCTGGATGAATTCCTCCAGCACCAGGACCTGGCCATCCTGCTCCGCCGCCTCCAGGATTTCCGGGAGGTTCCGGCAGGCGTAGCGCATAAGCTTTCGGTAGACCTCTCCGCTGCCAAGGAAGCGGTGAAAAACGAACAGCCGCCCCGACTTTTTGTGGCGGAGGAGAAACACGCCGCCCCGCGAATCCTCCTTCAGGGGGCGGACCTCTTCAAATTCCTGCGCAATGACGCTGGAGAGCCAAGCGTAAATAAAAGACCGCCTCCTAAAAAACGCAGACCCTATGCAGCCTGCATATGGTTTTCTCTGCCTCCGTCTGGTATGGTAAAAAAGATACCGGCCGCATTTCCAAGCCAGGCAATATAAAGAAAGGATGGCAGAACCATGCAAGTGAACGGAGTACCCCCCAAAGGCAAAGAATTGGAGCTGTTTCCCGGACTGAGGCTGCACCTGCCCTTCGGCGTCGCCTACGCCAGGGACGAGGACGGCAGCATGAATCTCCTCAAGCCCCGGACCTCCCCGAAACTCTACCGGGACGGCCCCTTCGAGCTGGACGACGAGGCGGAGACAGCGTGGAAGCTCAATAACCTCCGCAGCATCTTCAGCGGAACCATTGAGGCCCCCCGGGCCAAAGCCGCCAAGGCGGTGGAGGAGAGCATGGAGGACGTTGCCCGAAACCTCACAGAGGACCAGAGCGAGAGCGACGAGGACCGCTACACCTTCGGCACGGAGGAGGGGGAGGGCGGCCTGACCTTTCAGGCCAATTTCTCCACCGCCCAAGCCGGCGGGTCCTATGAAAAGCCTGTCACCAGGGGAGATGTGACCTTGTGCGTGGTCCACCAGAGGATGCGGGTCATGGGCTTCCACATCACGGTCAGCCACCTGCTCATCGGTGTGGTGGACTATCCCCAGATGCGCTACTACCTGGCGGGCCTGGACATCCCGGACGAGGACAGGCGCGGGGACATCCTGAAAAGGGAGATCTTCCCCCTGCTCTATGCCCTGCAATTCACCGCCCCGCCCAGCCTCTCCGACCTCCTGGGGAAAACGCCCGAGGAGCTCTTCCCCGCCGCCGTCCAGGGCCTGGACTTCGCCGCCGGGGAGCAGGTGGAGGCGGGGGAGTTCACCGTCACCATCCCCAAGGGCCTCCATTACACCCGTACTGAGAATCCCGAGACCCGGTATTTCACCGCCGTTCCCCAGGAGATCCCCTTTGACGCCGAGAATTTCTGGGACTACTCCGCCATAGCCCTGACCCTCCAGACCGGGGCCCCCATCGTGAACATCCATGCGCCCCTGGACACCGCCGATGGGGAAAAGGAAGTGGAGCTGATGTTACAGGCGATGAGCATAAGCGACTCCAGCAGCGCCGGGCAGACGACAGTGGGAAAAACCACCCGGGCCGCCCGGAGTCCGGACCACTACATCTGCTATGAGCTCCTGGACGACAGCGACGTGGATATGAATTTCCGCTACTATGTCTTTACAAAGAACTTCCTCTACGCCGGCCAGTATGTGGGCAAAAAGGCGGGACTGGGCCCGGACTACAGCAAGACCCACACCGGGATTCTGGAGACCTATCTCAAGGGCTTCCGGTACACCGGCGGCAGCGAAAAACTGCTGGAGGACGCTAGCCGCAGGGCCCTGGGGCGCTTCGCCGGATCCGACGGGCGCATGGACGCGCTGAAGGCCGTGCAGCTTTTCAACCAGGATGTGCTGTTCTTCCCCGACGGGACCTTCTCCTGGGACGGGACGCACCATGTGTTCACCGGGATTCACCTCAATACCGAAAAGATGGAGGAATACCCGGATGTCAAGGACCATCTGGAGGAGATCGGAAAGGCTGTGCAGGCCCTCGTCAACGAATGCGAGCAGGACGAGCGCCTCCGGGTCCCGGCGGCGAAGCTGGGAACGGGCCTGCGGAACTTCCTGGACGGCGCGGACCTCACTGGCACGGCGCTGTTCCACCTGGCGGCCTATCACCTGTTCTGGTTCAAGGCGGATGAGGAAACGCCGGGGCAGTTCTCCCTTCTGATCGACACCCGGCTCAAGGCCAGCGTTCCCGACGCGGAGAACTATTTCAAGCGGCTTCTGGAAATCCTCCGGGCCTACAACGGCGACCCCGCCCCGGTGGTTTCCGGGCCCGCCCTGATTTTCCGGGCTGTGGACATCCCGGACATCTTCGAGGATGGAGGACCCTGCCTGGCTGGCCTGGAGAATGAAAATCCCGGCGGGGAAGAGGGGGCCGATGAAGAGTACCAGGCGAAACTGGCTAAAGTGCCCTTTGACCGCGTGTCCTCCGTCACAGTCTCCGGCAGCGCCTTCGTCCTCACCGGCGACTTTGAGAAAAGCCCAGAGGACCGGGACGCGGTGAAGCGCCTGATCGAGGCCAAGGGAGGACGCTGCACCGGCTCCGTCAGCGGAAAGACCAACTATCTGGTCATTGGCGCGCTTGGAGGTTTTGGAGAGCGGAAGATCGAGCGGGTCCAGGAACAGCGGGCCAAGGGGAAGGACATCAAGATCATCCGGGAGGCGGACCTGATGGCCGCCCTGGAGGGCCGCACGCCGCCAGCCCCGAAGCCTGCGCCCAAGCCCGCCCCGAAGTCCGCGCCCAAGCCCGCACCCAAACCCGCACCTAAGCCTGCATCAAAACCCGCACCTAAGCCTGCATCAAAACCCGCGCCCCAGCCCGCGCCCACCGTACAGAAGGCCAGCGAAGAAACGGCCGCCCGCGCCAGGATCATTGAGCCGGTCCTGTCGGATGTCCCCCTGACCGCTGCGGAGATCAACGCCGCCCTGGGCACAGACTATACCGCCCTCCAGGTCGCTGCCGCTGTAAAGCTGATTTCGGGCGCCGGCACAACCACCGTGAAACGGCGGATCTCCACAGGCGGTGTGAACACGGAAAAGGACTATACCGCTTATTACCTGAACGCCAAGAACGCCAAACCCTCCGGGCCGAAAGCCCCTGCGTCCAGGACCCTCGCCAGTGAGCCGGGCTTCCGCATGGAGGAGATCGAACCCAAGGCGGGGGAGGAGGCCCGTTTCCGCGTCAGCATTGACCTGTCCGATCTGTTGGGCGGCGGGGACGGCAGCGCTGCGCCCTCGCCGAAGGCCTCACCCGCATCCACCGCCAAACCCACCGCCAGCTCTGTCGTGGATGCGGAAAAACAGAGGCAGAAGGAGCAGGAGGCCGCCTATCGAAAAGCGGTGGACGTCATGAAGGCAGATGTTCAGAAATCCATTGAAGCGGGAAAAGAGACGATTGCCAAGCAGAAGGCCGAGGTCCAGCGCATTGCGCAGGAGAAAAGCCTCGCGGAGCAGAGACTGAGGCAGCTGGGACTCTTCAGCTTTTCCGAGAAAAGGGCGGTGAGGGAGCAGATTGCCCAGTTTACAAGAGAGAGCAGAGAGGCCGAACAGAAGCTGGAAGGCCTGAAACGAGAGGCTCGAAAGAAGGCGGAGGAAACCCTGGAAAAGCACCGCCTTCCCCTGCCCCCTGCACTGCTTGGAGGCAGCAAGAGCGCCAGCAAGAGTGCCAGCAGGAGTGCCAGCGGGGATGTAGCCGCGAAAGCGCAAAAGATCGAAGGGGTGCTGAGCATTCTTCCCATGACGGCAAAAGAGATCAACGCCGCTCTGGGGACAGACTACACGGCGCTGCAGATCGCCAACGCTGTAAAATTCATCCCGTCGGCCTGTACAGCAAAGGCTTTCCGGATTGAGACAGACAAAGATGGAAACCCGACGCTGCGGGAGTTCACCGCCTATTATAGCAAATAGCCAGCGCTGTGAAATTCACCTTATAAGGGCCAGCATACACGCAATAAAATACTGCGCCTGCCCCGGTACACGGCGAGTTGTTCCGGGAGCAGGCGCAGTTCTTCTTTTAGACAGGAGAAACCCGCATAAACAAATTGTTTATGCGGGTTTCTGGTACGCCCGACTGGATTCGAACCAGCGGCCTTGTGAGTCGGAGTCACACGCGCTATCCAACTGCGCCACGGGCGCATACCTGACAATATGAACTTTTCCGCCGCCCGCGGTCCCGAAAAAACAGCCGCTAAAAAGCGCGCCGCTTCTCCCTCCACCTCGTCGACGGCCTCTAGTATAGCAGAAAAAGTCCCCGTTGTAAAGAGAAACTTTCCAAAGCCGCCAAATTTATTTCCCTCACCCCTTCTTCCGCCAGGGCTTCTCGCTGGCCGGAATCAGGCGCAGCCGGCGAATCAGCTGAAAAATAGACGTCGGGAAGAGCATCCCCACGGCGATGGACACCGCCAGCAGGACGGTAGTGAGGGCCTGGGTAGAGAAGGCGTCCAGGTTGTTCTCCATAAAATACTGCATGGTGCGGTACAAGGAGCCGCCGGGGATGAGGGGGACGGAGGCGGTGACCAGAAAGAGGGTGGCGGGGCACTTGACCAGCCGGGCCAGTACCTCGGCGTAGACCGTCAGCACCACGGAGGCCGCGAAGTAGCGCACCACGTCCTGATCGGAGACCCCGCCCATCAGCAGGTAGACGCCCCAGGCCAGCAGCCCGCCCAGGCTGGCCAGCAGCAGTTTCTCCCGCCGCACGTGGAACAGCAGGGCGAAGCCCAGGGACCCGGCGAAGGCGGAAGCCAGCTGTACGGCATAATACATCATAAGCACACCTCCTGTTTCACAGCAGCCCCGCCACCAGGGCGAAGCCGCAGGCAATTACCAGCGCCAGCAGGACGGCCTCAATAAAGCGCATCAGGCCGGAGATGGTGTTGCCGCTGAACATGTCCCGCAGGGAGTTGGTCATGGGGATGCCGGGGATGAGGAGCATGATGTTGCCGATGCTGATCATATCCGCGTTCTCCCCCAGGCCGCTTCTGACTGCCAGCCCCGCCAGCAGGCCGCCCAGGCAGGAGCAGAGCAGGGCGGAGAGGAAGGCGTTGGCCTCCGTTTGCCGGATGATCCGGTCCAGGTATTTGAGCACAATGCCGATGGCCCCGGCGGCCAGGGCGTCCAGGCTGCTGCCCCCGAAGAAGATGGTGAAGGAGGCGGAGATGAGGGCGTAGGTGAACAGCTGGGTGCCAAAGCTGTACTGAGGCGCAGCCTGGATGGCGGCCAGGGCCCGCCCGGTCTCCTCCGGCGTGAGGTGCTGGGCGCAGATGCGCCGGCTGAGCTGGTTGAGCAGCTCCAGCCGGTGGAGGTCGTACTGGGTGCCGGTGATCCGCCTGGTCTGGGTCACAGCCCCAAAGTGGTGGGCGTAGATGGTGACGACGATGCTGGAGGTGATGGTAAACACGTCCGCCCGCTCCGCGCCGAAGGCGGCGCACAGCCGGCGGATGCTGTCCTCCACCCGGCTCACCTCCCCGCCGCTCTGCAGCATGGCCTGTCCGATGTCCAGCACCTGGTACAGGTACTCGTTGGCCTTGGCGGCCTCGGCGGCGCGGGAGATATGATGGTTGAATGCGTCCATTGGGGGTCCTTTCTTTGCGCCGCTTCGCGGCGCAAGGGTAAATTCTTTTGAAACAGGCCGGCAGGGCGGCGCGCTCCGCGAGGGGCCCGCCTACATCAGCGTCGCCAGCGGCCGCAGGATCCATCCCACCAGCCGGCGGCCAAGGCTGTCCCGGCGGCAGTCCTCCAGGGTCACCTCCCTGCATTTGGCGAGAGTCTGCTGGAAGTCCGCCTCCACCTCCGCCGGGGCGGCGCCGCCGCAGAGGAGGGCGGCGCACTCAAAGTGGAGGTACAGGCTGCGGTAGTCCAGGTTGATGCTGCCCACCACGGCGGTGCCGCCGTCGCTGACAAAGATCTTGGCGTGGACAAAGCCGGGGGTGTACTCAAAGATGCGGACGCCGCCCTCAATGAGCTCCCGGTAGTAGGAGCGGGTCACCGCGAAAACGGTCTTCTTGTCCGGCCGGGCGGGGACGATCAGCTTCACGTCCACCCCCCGCTTGGCGGCGAAGGTCAGGGCGGTGATCATCTCGTGGTCGATGATGAGATAGGGGGTCATAATGTGCACATAGCTCTCCGCCCGGTTGAGGATGTCCATGTACACCATCTCCCCCACGTTCTCCTGGTCGAAGGGGCTGTCGCCGTAGGGGATGACCCAGCCGGCGGCTTCCACCGGGGCGGAGGCCGCCAGATAGCGGCCGTAGTCCTCCTGCTCCCAGCTCTCCACGTTCCACATCTGCAGAAACATCAGGGTGAAGCCCTGCACCGCCTCGCCGGTGATGCGCACGGCCACGTCCTTCCAGTGGCCGTGGAGGTCCACACGGTTGATATACTCGTCCGCCAGGTTCACACCGCCGGTGAAGGCCGCGCGGCCGTCAATGACCATGATTTTCCTGTGGTCCCGGTTGTTGTAGTGAGTGGACACCAGGGGGCGCAGGGGGGCGTACATCCGGCAGCGGATGCCCAGCTCCTCCAGCTGCCGGGGGTAGCGGTAGGGCAGCTTCCCGATGGCGCAGGTCCCGTCGTAGAGCACCCGGACCTCCACGCCCTCCCGTGCCTTCCGCTCCAGCACGCTGAGAATCCGGCCCCACATGTAGCCCTCCTCCACAATGAAGAACTCCAGGAAGATGAACTTCCGGGCCGTCTCCAGCTGGGCGAGCATCTGCTCGAAGGCCGCCTCGCCGCTGGGCAGGTAAGCGGCCTGGGAGTTCTCAAAGACCGGCAGGCCGCTGCAGCGCTCCAGGTAGGCCGCCAGCCGGGCTGCGCCGGGGCTGTGCGCCCGCAGCCGCGCGGCGGCCTCCGGCCTGGGCGGGATGCAGCCGGCAGTCTGCTGGCCGATCTCCTCCAGCCGCCGCCGGACCAGCCGGTGGCCGATCTCCCGGTCCACATAGATGTAGAAGGGGATGGCGAACACGGGGACCAGCATGATCAGGAAGATCCAGGTGATCTTCTTGGCGGGGTTGCCGGGCCGGTTGATGACCACCAGGGCCATCACCAGGCTCAGCAGCAGGGACCCGCCGTAGACCAGATATTCCCCCAGCCGCAGAAACCCCGCCGCCAGCAGGCCCGCCTGGGCGGCCAGCAGGGCGATGATCACCGCCGTGCGGCCGAAGACCAGGTGCCGCAGTCCCCGCCGCCCCCTGTTGAGCAGCAGCACGGCCTCCTTGTCCAGATGCCCTCTCTTCTCCTCCGCCATAGCGCGCCTCCTCTCCCCAAAATCCGTATGATGCATCATAGCACACCCGCCCGCCCTTTGCAAGCGCCCCGGTATTTTTGCGCAGAACGCCGGTTTTGAGAATAGGTTTGTGATTCCGGCGAATTGGTCGAAAACCGGCGGAAAGGAGGCGGAAATGTGCGCTGACCGCGGCATTCCCCGGCCGCACAGGGGGAGAGGGAGGGGCGTTTTCGTGAATATGCCGAATTTAGGGGGAGATATTTCCTCTATTTCTCCCATATGCTGTGGAGTCCCAAAAAGAGGCCTGCCGGACAATGTGCCGGGCAGGCCGCCGTCATATATGCCGCGAACCCGGAGGGGCCGCCGTCACCACCCCGCCGCTGTACAGATCAGGTGCACCCCCATGCACAGCGCCGCGCCGATGGCGGTGGGCAGGGCGACAGCCAGGGCGGTCCACTTTGCGCTCTTCGTTTCCCGCCAGATGGTCAGGCACGTGGTGCCGCAGGGGAAGTGGAAGAGGGTGAACAGCATGGCGCACAGGGCGGTGGCGGTGGTCCAGCCGTTGGCGGCCAGGATGCCCCGGAGCTCCGCGAGGCTGCCGTAGTCCGTCAGGGCCCCGGTGGAGAGGTAGCCCATGAGGATGCAGGGCACCACGATCTCGTTGGCGGGGAAGCCCAGCAGGAAGGCCAGCAGGATGAAGCCGTCCAGACCCATGAGGCCCCCCAGGGGCTCCAGCGCCCCCGCCAGGTGGGAGAGGATGCTCCCCCCGCCCACCGTCACGTTGGCCGCCGTCCAGATCAGGACCCCCGCCGGGGCCGCCACCACCACCGCCCGGCCCAGTACAAAGAGAGTCCGGTCCAGGATAGAGCGCACCAGCACCTGCCCCACCTGGGGGGCCCGGTAGGGGGGCAGCTCCAGGGAGAAGGAGGAGCTCTCCCCCCTGAGCACCGTCCCCGCCAGCAGGCGGCTGGACCAGAGAGTCATGGCCACCGCCAGCACAATGGTCCCCATCAGCGCCGCCGCCGCGGCCAGGGAGCCTCCCAGGCCGCTGCCGGTGACAAAGAACATGGAGATCAGGGCGATGAGGGTGGGCAGGCGGCCGTTGCAGGGCATGAAGGCGTTGGTGAGGATGGCGATGAGCCGCTCGCGGGGGCTCTGAATGATCCGGCAGCCCATGACGCCGCAGGCGTTGCACCCCAGGCCCATGCACATGGTGAGGCTCTGCCGGCCGTGGGCCCCGGACTTCTGGAAGAAGTGGTCCAGGTTGAAGGCCACCCGGGGCAGGTAGCCCGCGTCCTCCAGCAGGGTGAACAAGGGGAAGAAGATGGCCATGGGGGGCAGCATGACGGACACCACCCAGGCCACCGTCCGGTACATCCCGTCCACCAGGGCCCCCTCCAGCCACCAGGGGGCTCCCAGGCCCTGAAGCAGGCCCCGCAGGGGCTCCTGCCGGCTCAGCAGCAGCCGGGAGAGCAGCTCCGAGGGCACGTTGGCCCCCACCATGGTCAGCCACAGCACCCCCGCCAGCAGCGCCAGCATCACCGGGATGCCGGTGGCGCGGCTGGTGAGCAGCCGGTCCAGGGCCCGGTCCCGGCGGTGGGCCGCCGCCTCGTCCATGGTCACCGCGCTCTCCGCCAGGGCCGCCGCCCTGGCCATGGTAGCCGCCGCCCGGCAGTCCTCGCACTCCTCGCAGCCGGGGCAGGGTGTAAAGCGGGCCGGGCGGAGGCCGGGATGGCGCACCGCCTCCTCCAACGCCCGGCGCAGGGCGTCCAGCCCCCGGCCGCTGCGGGCCGCCGTCCCCACCACCGGGCAGCCCAGCCGGCGCTCCAGGGCCGCCAGGTCCACCCGGATGTGTTTTTTGGCCGCCTCGTCCAGCAGGTTCACGCACACCACCACCGGCCAGGCAATCTCCAAAATCTGGAGCACCAGCGCCAGATTCCGGGCAAGGCAGGTGGCGTCCACCACCACCAGGGTGACGTCCGCCTCGCCGGTGAGCAGGTAGTCCCGGGTCACCTCCTCCTCGGCGCTGCCGGGATGGAGGGAGTAGGTTCCGGGCAGGTCCACCAGGGTGTAGGCGGTGTCCCGGTATGTATAGGTCCCCCTGGCGGTGGATACGGTTTTTCCCGGCCAGTTGCCGGTGTGCTGGTGCAGGTTTGTCAGGGCGTTGAATACGGTGGATTTCCCCACGTTGGGGTTGCCCACCAGGGCCACCACCGGGCCCGCGGCGCTGTTTGCCATCTTCCGTTCCCTCCTTGTCGTGCCGCCGTGAGGCGGCGGTACTGCCAGTGTATGCGCGGGAGGGGGAAGGGGTGCGGCAAGGCCGCCGGGGAAGGGGGTCCCGGCGGCCTTAGCGCCCGTTTTGCATATCAGCGTGCGCAGGGAGATGGAAAACAGGCGATGAAAGAGGTGCGGCGGCTTATCCCGCCGCGCCCTCCTTTTTCACGGTGAACTGCTGGCGGTAGCTGTCGAAGATGCTGCGGAAGGCGGCGTCGCCGCCGGTCTTCAGCGCGTTGAGGTACTCGTGGGCCTGGTAGGCGTTCAGGGCGGTCTCGATCTGGGCCACGGCGATGTTGGAGCAGTGGTCGCTGACCCGCTCGCAGTTGGTGAGCAGGTCGGAGAGGATGAAGCCCATCTCGATGGTGCAGTGCCCCCGCTGCAGCCGGGCGATGTGGTTGGACTTGATGTCTGCCACCAGCCCGTCGATGACCTGCTCCAGGGGCTCCACCCTGGCGGCCATGGACAGGTCGCCCTGGGCGAAGGCCCGTGTAGTGACGGAGAGGATCTCCTTCAGGGCGCCCAGCAGGACGCGCAGCTCCTCGGAGGCGGCGCCGGAGAACTGGATCCGCTTCTCATCGATCTCCTTGGCGGTTTTCAGCAGGTTGACCGCGTGGTCGCCGATGCGCTCAAAGTCGCCGATGGTGTGCAGCTGCTGGGAGATGTTCCGGCTGTCCTCGTCGGAGAGGGCCTTGCCGCTGAGCTGGACCAGCAGGGTGCCCAGCTGGTCCTCATACAGGTCCAGCCGGTCCTCGTTGGCGATGACCTCCTCCGCCGTCTTCTCGTCATAGGCCCCCAGCAGGGACAGGGAGCGGAGGATGGTGGTCTCCGCCAGCCGGGCCATGTCCACGGTCTTGCTGGCGCACTCGGCGATGGCCACCGAGGGGGTGGCCAGCAGGCGCTGGTCCACAAAGGTGAACTTCTCCTCCTGCTCCCCCGCGTCCTCCCGGACCACCAGGTAGGCCAGCTTCTCCAGCTGCCTGGTAAAGGGCAGGAGCAGGACGGTGGTGGCCACATTGAAGATGCTGTGGAGCATGGCCACCCCGGCGGGGCCGATGGGGATGTCCATAAAGGCGTACTGGAAGAAGAGGTCGCTGCCGTAGAAGGCGGCCATGAAGACCGCCGTGCCGATGAGGTTGAAGGAGATATGGATGACGGACACCCGCCGGGCGTTGCGGTTGACGCCGATGCTGCTGAGCAGGGCGGTGACGCAGGTGCCGATGTTCTGGCCCATGATGATGGGCAGGGCCATGCCGTAGGTAATGCCGCCGGTGAGAGACAGGGCCTGGAGGATGCCCACCGAGGCGGCGGAGGACTGGATGATTCCGGTGAACACCGCGCCCACCACAACCCCCAGGAAGGGGTTGGTGAAGGCGGTGAGGATGGAGGCAAATTCCGGCATGTCCGCCAGGGGGCTGACGGCGTTTTTCATCAGGTCCATGCCGGTCATCAGCACCGCGAAGCCCACCATGATGGACCCGGCGCTGCGGAGGCGGCTGCGCTTGGCGGACATGATCAGAATGACGCCCGCCAGGGCCACCACCGGGGAGAAGACCTCCGGCTTGAGCAGCTTCAGCCACACGGTGTCGCCCTCGATGCCGGACAGGGAGAGAATCCAGGCCGTCAGGGTGGTGCCTACGTTGGAGCCCATAATGACTCCCACGGTCTGCCCCAGCTGCATGATGCCGGAGTTCACCAGGCCCACCAGCATGACGGTCATAGCGGAGGAGGACTGAATGGCGATGGTAATGCCCGCGCCCAGCAGCAGGCTCTTGAAGCGGTTGGAGGTCATGCGCTTGAGCAGCTGCTCCAGCCGCCCGCCCGCCAGCTTCTCCAGGCCCGATGACATGGTGGACATCCCGAACAGGAAGAAGGCCAGGCCGCCGCACAGGGTAATCAGGGAGAAAATATCCATTTGATGGCTCCTTCGTACACGTCTTTTTTATTTCCAGATCGTCTCATACAGCCCGCATTATACCACGGCCGCCGCCGGCAGGGCAAGTGCTTTCCGAAAAATTTCCGGGAATTTTCCGGAAAGCAAAATCCCTGTAAAAAATTGCGCGGGAAGTATTGACAAGCGGACCGGCGTCTGCTATAATCCATACCGTTGTGCGGGCGTAGCTCATCTGGTAGAGCGCCACCTTGCCAAGGTGGAGGTAGCGGGTTCGAGCCCCGTCGCCCGCTCCACGTCGGAGCAAAGTCTACTCCGCTCTGTTTTAAGGCGGGCCCTTTCGGGGTCCGCCTTAAAACTGCGCTCCGCTTCCTTGCTCCCCCTTCTCCAACTCGAACCCGCTGCGCTGGGCTTCGAGTTGGTTGGGGTGCGGGGCGGGAGGTTTGGGCGGCTATTGAGATTATGATAACTTAATGGAGGGGGGACCGGCGCGGCCGGTCCCCCCTGGTTTGTCCAGCGGAAGTTACAGGTTCTTCTCGTAGGACTCGATCATCTTCTTGAACGTGTGACCCGTACGGCTTCTGAGATGGGCCAGGTATTTGTCGGTGGTTTCGCCGGTGAAGACCTTGATCTGCAGGCGCAGGGAGCCGTCCTCCTCCGGGGTGACAAGGATTTTGTCGATATATTTGTCGATGAACTCCTTGCTGATGAGACCCCGCGGGGCGTCCCGGCGGGCTTCGTTCAGCACCCGGCGGATGGTGTCGATCTGCTTGCGGAAGCCCTCCCTGGAGAGCTGCTGCTGTTCCAGGTCGTAGATCTGGCGTTCGGCCTCGCTGATCTCCCGCTCGCAGTCCTTGTTCATGGAGAGGAAGTCCCGGTCGGAGAGCTGGCCGGCGGCGTTGTAGCCCAGGAGCTTGCTCCTCTTTTTCTGGGCCAGGGCGATCTGCCGGCGGAGGGCGTCGATCTGGGCGGCCGCGCCGCTGCCGCCGTCCAGGGCTTTATACATCTCGATATACTCCGCCGCCAGCGCTTCGGCGTCTGCCTCTGTTTCGCTGAACACCTGAAAGAGAAGGGGCTTCAGCTCCTCCTCGTAGATGGGGAAGGAGGGACAGCTGTCCGCGCCGTTTTTAATCTTGCCGGAGCAGACCCACTTGCTGTTTTTGCGGCCCTGCCGGTCCGCCGACTCCCGGCGGTAGTAGGCTGTGCCGCAGTGGGTGCAGTAGAGCTTGCCAGTCAGGAGGTTGGCGTGGTTGCAGATGCCCTGGCGGCCCTTCACATCCTCGCTGCGCTTTTTCAGGACGGCGTTGGCCTGGTCCCACAGCGCCTCGGAGACGATAGCCGGGACGATCTCGCCGGTCTCGTCCTTGAACATTACCCATTCCTCCGGGGGTAAAAACTTCTGCTTCTTGGTAAACAGGTCCACCACCTTGACCTTGTTTCCCACATAGTAGCCCTTGTACTTGGGATTGGAAATGATGCCGGACATGGTGGTGTGGGCGATCCGCCTGCCGTTGTGGTTGCGGTAGCCCCGCTCCCAGAACAGGGTCTCGATCTGCTTCATGCTGTATTCTCCGGTGGCGTACAGCTCGAACAGCGACCGAACCATGGGCGCCTCCTCCTCGTCGATGACCAGCCGCCCGCCGTCCTTGACGTAGCCGAAGATGCGGCTGTTGCCCAGCACCACGTTTTTCTTGATGGCCTGGGCGTGGCCGAATTTGACGCGGCTGGAGAGCTTGCGCAGCTCGTCCTGGGCGATGCCGGACATGATGGTCAAGCGGAGCTCGCTGTCCTCGTCGAAGGTATTGATGTTGTCGTTTTGAAAGAACACCCCCACCCCGGCGCCGAGCAGCTCCCGTGTGTAGAGGATGGAGTCCAGGGTGTTGCGGGCGAAGCGGGTGATCTCCTTAGTAATAATGAGGTCAAAGAGCCCCGCCCTGCCGTCCTCCACCATGCGGTGGAAGTCCTCCCGCTTTTTTGTCGTGGCGGCGGACAGTCCCTCGTCAACGTAGCCGGGCACATATTCCCAGGCGGAGCTTTTGCGGATGAACTCCTCGTAGTAGGATACCTGGTTGCCCAGGGAGTTGAGCTGTTCATCGCTCTCGGAGGACACTCTTGCGTAGAAGGTCACACGAAGGGGAATGTCGTAGATGGACTTGGTGCGCAGGGTCTGCCGGATGCTGTGGATGTCCATGGAGGGTCTCCTTTGCGATTCGTTTTATCATCATCTAATTTGCAGTTTATCACACAGCGCAGAATAAAGCAAGGGGGCCGCGAGATTTTCGCGGTCCCCTTCGCTGTGATTCCGGCTGCTGCGGCACAGCATTCGCTAAAGCAGTATCTATTGGTCACGCCTGTCCGGCCAGCTTCTCCTCCGCGTCCACGCCGTGGATGCCCTTGACCTTGGCATAGGCGTGGCCCCGGATAAAGAGAAAGAAGAGAATATGAACGACCGCAGTGATGGTCCAGCTGACAGGGTAGGAGAGGTACAGCAGGGCCGGGGTGGGATTGGCCCGGAAGATGGTGGCCACCCACAGCAGCCGTGTGCCGCAGGCCCCGATCATGGATACCACCATGGGCACCACCGAGTAGCCCAGCCCCCGCAGGATACCCACCATGGTGTCCATGATCCCGCAGATGCAGTAGAGGCTGCACACGTATTTCAGCCGCAGCACCGCCTGGGCGATGACCGCCTGCTGGCCGGGGGCGTAGATGCCCGCCAGGGTGGGGCCGAAGAACACCGCCAAGTTGCCCAATACCAGTCCGGTGATCACCACGTAGGCCTGGCAGAGAAACAGGGTGCGGTCCACCCGCTTGCACTGGCCTGCGCCGTAGTTCTGGCTGGTGAAGGTGAGGGCGGTCTGATAGAAGGCGTTCATGGAGGCGTAGACGAAGCCCTCGATGTTGGCGGAGGCGGAGGACCCGGCCACGATGACGGTGGAGTTAAAGGAGTTGATGGAGGACTGGATGACCACGTTGGACAGGGAGAAGACGATCCCCTGGAACCCGGCGGGGAGCCCCACCTGCAAAATCCGGCGCACCACCCGCTTGTCCAGGCCCAGCGCCCGCAGATCCAGCCGCAGGGACCCCTGGTCCCCCATGAGGCAGCGTAGCACCAGGGCGGCGGAGATGTACTGGGAGATGATGGTGGCCAGGGCCACCCCCGCCACGCTCATATGGCAGCAGATGACGAAGATCAGGTTCAGCCCCACGTTGGTCACGCCGGCAATGGCCAGGAAGTACAGCGGCCGCCGGGTGTCCCCCTGGGAGCGCAGGATGGCCGCGCCGAAGTTGTAGAGCATGTTGGCGGGCATGCCGCAGAAGTAGATGCGCAGATACAGGGTGGACAGGTCAATCACGTCCGCCGGGGAGGAGGTCCACACCAGCAGCTGCCGGGCCAGCAGGGTGCCCGCCAGGGTGAGGAAGACACCGCTGAACAGGGCCAGGGTGACGGAGGTGTGGACGCTTTTGCGGGCCTCCTCCTCCCGGCCGGCCCCCAGATCCCGGGCCACCACCACGTTGGCTCCCACCGAGAACCCCACGAACAGGTTCACCAGCAGGTTGATGAGGGCCGTGTTGGACCCCACGGCGGCCAGGGCCTCCGGCCCCGCCCAGCGCCCCACCACCACCACGTCGGCGGCGTTGAACAGCAGCTGCAGCAGACTGGAGAGCATCAGGGGCAGGGCGAACACCAGCAGCTTCCCCGCCAGAGGGCCGCTGACCATATCCATGCGGTAGCCCCGCTTTTCCCGCTTCGCCGTTTCCATCAACAGGCACCTCCACAATTGAACGACCAATCCATATATCCCTCGCTTCGCAAGTTATACCATATTTAAAAGGAAAGAACAACCCCATACCCGCAAAAAACCGGACAAAAAGCGCCGGAATTTTCCGCCGCTCTTTGGGCGTTTTCCGTACCCCCGCCCTGTGCGCCCTGCCGCTCCGCCGCGGGCGGCGAAAAAAAGTGTGGCCGCCCCCTTGACAAACTGTAAATACTGTGTATACTGTTTATATACAGATGAACAGACGAGAGGTGAGGCAATGGACATTATCATCAGCAATTCCAGCGGCCAGCCCATCTACGAGCAGATCTGCCGGCAGGTCAAGGGGGCCGTGGCCGCCGGGAAGCTGAAGCCCGGGGAGCCCCTTCCCTCCATCCGCTCCCTGGCCCGGGACCTGCGCATCAGCGTGATCACCACCAAGCGGGCCTATGAGGAGCTGGAGCGGGACGGCTTCATCTGCACCGTGGCGGGGAAGGGCAGCTTCGTGGCCCAGCAGGATGTGGAGCTGGCCAGGGAGAGCAGCCTGCGGGAGATCGAGGGCCATCTCCAGTCCGCTCTGGAGCTGAGCCGCCAGATCAAGCTGCCCATTGAGGAGTTACAGGGAATACTACAAGTACTATCCGAGGAGGAATAAACGAAATGGAATCTAATGTGATTGAAATTCGGGGTCTGTGCAAGCACTACAGGGACTTCTCCCTGGACCATCTGGACCTGGACCTGCCCGCCGGGTGCGTGCTGGGGCTGGTGGGGGAGAACGGGGCGGGGAAGAGCACCACCATCCGCCTCATCATGGATGCCCTGGAGCGGGACGGCGGTACCGTCTCCGTGCTGGGGGTGGACAACAAGAGCCCGGCGTTTATGGACGTCAAGCAGGACGTGGGCGTGGTGCTGGACGAGACCTGCGTGCCGGAGGTCATCAACGCCCGCCAGCTGGGGAAGATCATGGCGGGGACCTATAAGAACTGGGATCAGGCGGCCTACGAGGGGTGGATCGAGCGCTTCCGGCTGCCTGCGGACAAGAAGGTGAAGGACTACTCCCGGGGCATGACCATGAAGCTGGGCATCGCGGCGGCCCTGAGCCACCGCGCCCGCCTGCTGCTGCTGGACGAGGCCACCGGCGGCCTGGACCCCATGGTCCGGGAGGAGCTGCTGGAGGTGTTCGCGGACTTCGCCGCCCAGGACGGCCACGGGGTGCTGCTGTCGAGCCACATCGTCAGCGACCTGGAGCGCATCTGCGATTACATCGCCTTTCTCCACAAGGGGAAGCTGGTGCTGTGCGAGGAAAAGGACGTGCTGCTGGACAAATACGCCGTCCTGAAGTGCACCAGAGAGCAGCTGGCCAACATTCCCCAGGAGGCCGTCCACGGCAAGCGGGTGGGGACTTACGGCGTGGAGGCCCTGGTGGAGCGGGAGCTCGTGCCCAACGGCCTGGTGCTGGACCGGGCCACGCTGGAGGACATTATCTTGTACATGGTAAAGGGGGCCTGAGCGGGGCTCGGGCGGACGGCCTATGCGCTCCGCGCTGCGCGGGACATCTGACCCCGCCGCACGGTGACGGGAGCGCTATCATTTAAGGAGGAATAACGAGATGATCGGACTTTTGAAGAAGGACCTGTTTGTGGCGGACAAGAGCGGCCGCCTGCTGATGCTGCTGGCGCTGGGGTTCAGCCTGATCCCCCCTCTGGGGGCCTTCGGCAGCACCTACGCCATGATGCTGGCGCTGATGATGCCCATCACCACCCTGGCCTACGACGAGCGGAGCAAGTGGGACCGCTACGCGGCCATGCTGCCCTACAGTCCGGAGCAGATTGTGTGGAGCAAGTACCTGCTGGCGTACATCTTCACGCTGCTGGCCGGGGGCATCATTGTGCTGGGCGCGCTGCTGCGGGGCGTCAGCACGGGGGACGTGGACTGGATGGAGACGGCGGAGATGAGCGTGATGCTGGGCGTGGCCATGCTGTTTGTAACGGCGCTGGGCCTGCCGGCGCTCTACCGGTTCGGCACGGAGAAGGGACGGTACATGATGCTCCTGGTCATGGGCGTGGGCGTGGGCGCCGTCCTGGGCCTGCAGAGCATCTTCGGGGAGGCGCCCCAGCTGCCGAGACTCCCCCTGGCGGCGGTGATCGCCGGCGTGGCCGTCCTGGCGGTGCTGGCCACCTATGTGTCCTTCCGGGTGAGCGTGCGGGTCTATAAGAAGCGGCAGAGCGGGGCCTACAATGCGTAGAAGCGGGAGAAAGGAGGCGAGGGACCATGGGGGCGCTGCTGCGCAAGGAGTGGTACGTCATGGGCAGGACAGTGGTGCAGATCACGGCGCTGTGGGTGGTGGTCGCGGCGCTGTTTGCCTGGATAGGCGATAAGCGGGCGGCGTGGCTGTACTGCTGCAATGTTCCAATCTTTTCAATAAGCTTTTCCCTCAACAGCCTGGACGTGGATGCGCGCTGCCGCTGGGATGACTGGCTGGCGGTGACGCCCATGGAGCCCTGGAAGATCGTGCTGTCGAAGTACGCCTTTACTGGGGAGGTCCTCCTCCTTCTGTCGGTGTGCGGGGTCCTGGCGGGCCGGCTTACTGCCTCCATGGAGTTGGAGGCCGTGCTGGTGTGGCCCGCTGCAGTGCTGACCGTTCTGATGACCGGGACGAACTTTCCTCTGGTCTACCGCCTGGGCCGCTTGAAGGGGACGCTCCTCAGCGTGGCCGTCTGGCTCTCCCTGCTCCTGCTGGCCATGGCGGGGGACGGGAGCGCATACCGCTGGGTGCGGGACGCCTCCCTCCCGGAGCGGGCGGGCGTCGGCCTCCTGCTGGCGGCGTGGACTGCCGGGTCCCTCTGGCTGTCCGTGCGGTTCTATGACCGGCGGCGGCGGGGGCTGTACGGCTGAGCGTCGGCGGATGAATTGGGTAGAAACACAATCAAAATCCAGGAAATTTGCCGCATTTTTGGCTAAAGCGCAAAACTTTATCTTCCCGTATTGACATAAAAATCACATCATGCTACCATAAAAGCGCCGCCCGCAAGCGGCGCTTTTTTAGTCCTCAAATCCGCCGGGTCAAGCTCCGGTGCGCACAACGAAAGGGAAGCGGACCCCTGGAAAGGAAGCAAGAGACAAATGGAAGAGAAAGAAATGAGACCCCAGGAGAACAAAATGGGCGTGCTGCCCGTCAACAAGCTGCTGGTGAGCATGTCGGTGCCCATTATGCTCAGCATGCTGGTGCAGGCCCTGTACAACATTGTGGACAGCGTCTTCGTCTCCCGGCTCAGCGAGAACGCCCTGAACGCGGTGGGCCTGGCCTTCCCGGTGCAGAACCTGATGATCGCCGTGGCTACCGGCACCGGCGTGGGCATCAACGCCCTTCTGAGCAAGAGCCTGGGGGAGAAGAAGTTTGAGCGGGCCAACCTCACCGCCTCCAACGGCGTTTTTCTGGGAGTGTGCAGCGCGGCGGTGTTCGCCCTGCTGGGGGCCCTCTTCTCCCGGACCTTTTTTTTGGTCCAGACCGACGTGGCGGAGATCGTGGACGGCGGCGCGGCCTACATCCAGGTCTGCACCGTCTGCTCCTTCGGCCTCTTCATTGCCATCAGCATCGAGCGCCTGCTCCAGGCCACCGGCCGGACGGTGTACAGCATGATCACTCAGATGGTGGGGGCGGTGATCAACATTATCTTCGACCCCATCTTCATCTTTGGCCTCGGCATGGGCGTGGTGGGCGCGGCCTGGGCCACGGTGCTGGGCCAGGTGGCGGGCGCGGCCCTGGGCGTCTGGTTCAACGCCCGGAGAAATCCGGAGATCACCCTCAGCTTCCGCCGCTTCCGGCCCAGCGGGGACATCATCCGGCGCATCTACTCCGTGGGCATTCCCTCCATCATCATGGCCTCCATCGGCTCGGTGATGACCTTCGGCCTGAACAAGATTCTCATCGGCTTCACCACCACCGCCACCGCCGTTCTGGGGGTGTACTTCAAGCTCCAGAGCTTCGTGTTCATGCCCATATTCGGCCTGAACAACGGCATGGTGCCCATTGTGGCCTACAACTTCGGGGCCCGGAAGCCGGAGCGGATGGTGAAGACGGTGAAGCTGAGCGTGCTCTACGCCGTGGGCATCATGGTCCTGGGCTTCGCGGCCTTCCAGCTGCTCCCCGGCCCCCTGCTGAGCATCTTCGAGGCCTCGGACTACATGCTCTCCATCGGCGAGACCGCCCTGGGGGTCATCAGCTTCCACTTCCTGCTGGCGGGCTTCAGCATCGTCGCCTCCTCCACCTTCCAGGCACTGGGCCACGGGGTGCTGAGCCTGGTGATCTCCCTGGTGCGCCAGCTGGTGGTGCTGCTGCCGGCGGCCTGGCTGCTGAGCCTGAGCGGCCGGCTGGAGCTGGTGTGGTGGGCCTTCCCCCTGGCGGAGCTGTTCAGTGCGGCGCTGTGCGCCGTGTTTCTGCGGTATGTATACCGGAAGGAGATCGTGCCCCTGGGCATGTGAACCGGATAAGGGAGTCCCCCGGCGATGCCGGGGGACTCCCTCTTTCACGCGAAGACGCAGGAGTTGGTCACGCTCATGGCGATCACCAGCGCCGCCATGGCCAGCAGCGCAATGCCCGGCACACGCAGGTACCACTCGCAGCGGCGGGGCACATCCCGGGTTCCGTTGGGGCGCCGCTGGTGCAGCATCCACCACAGCGGCCGGCTGAAGCCCACCAGCAGGGTTCCCAGCATCAGGCACAGCATACCCAGAACCAATACGGTATCCACACGGTCCATGTCTCATACTCCTTTCTCTGTCGCGGCGGGGGCGGCCCCCCTGGTTGTCTCTACGCCTTCCACCAGTCCCGGCGGAGGCGGCGGATGAGCAGCCCCAGTCCCAGGGCGGCCAGCAGCAGGCATACGGCGCTTTTTTTCATCTTGTCACCTCTCCACGATTTTGTAGTACGTCCGGGCGGTCAGCAGGTATACCACGCCGTAGGCGGCGAAGAACACCAGCACCGTCCCCAGGGTGCACAGGGCCGTCAGGGCGGTATTGTGGATATAGAACAGCGTCAGCAGCTTCTCCACCATGTTGAAGTCGAAGACGATGTGGACGGAGGCCACCACGATGGGCAGGAAGAACACCATTAAAATCTGGCTGTGGATGCTCCGCTTCACCTCGCCCCGGCTGAGGCCCACCTTCTGCATGATCTCGAACCGATCCTTGTCCTCATAGCCCTCGCTGATCTGCTTGTAATAGATCATCAGCACCGTGGCCAGAATAAAGATGAAGCCCAGGAAGATGCCCAGAAACAGGAACCCTCCCGCCAGCCCGTAGGCATTGGCGGCCCCATCGCTGCGCAGCTCCCACCGGCTGCGCGTCCAGTAGCCTGTGCCGTCGTAGAAGCCGTCATCCTCCACGGCGTCCCAGTAGCGCTCCTGTACCTCCAGCAGCGTCTCCTCGCCGCAGTCCACGTCCAGGCAGGCGTTCCAGACCATGCTGCTGGCCTCGAGACCGTAGGCCTCCCGCTGCTTTGCCCAGAGGGCGTTGAGGGCCTCCTCGTCCCGCACCACCACCGTGACCATCTGGGTGATGTTGGGGCTGAAATCCGGGTTGTCCTTCAGATGCTTTGTAATGGGATAGGTGCTCTGCCCGATCTCCCGGTCCTCCTCGGGGATCACCCACCGGATGGTCAGCTCATCCGCGCTGACCCCGTAGGCGGCCACCTCGCCGGGGTCCAGGTTCAGCGTTTCGCCGGTGACGGCGGTATAGCGCGCCTCGGTGATGCAGGTGATGGTGACGATAGCCCCCACGGTCCCCTCCGCGAACCGGCTGGTGGTGTAGGTGCCGTCTGCCAGCAGCCCCGCGCCGAAGCCGAATTTCAGCCAGGTCCGGCTGCTGGTGACGGACACGCCCTGGCTCTCCACGAAGTCCGTCTGCAGCGCCAGCATGGCCTCCGGCCGGTAGGGCGACCAGTACTCCTCCATGGACTTCGGCAGGGACTGGGGGAAGTAGTCCACCGCGATGTTGATGTCGCCTGGATACTGCTCGTCAATGGCCTGCTTCGTCCCCAGGTACAAAGACAGGGTGCCGGAGAGCATGACCATCACCATGGTGCACAGGATGCAGATGTTGGCAAGGCCCACGGCGTTCTGCTTCATCCGGTAGAGCATCCCGCTCACGCTGATGAAGTGGCCGGTCTGGTAGTAAAACCGCTTGTTTTTCCGCAGGACCTTCAAAAGGGCGATGCTCACGGCGGTGAACAGGCAGTAGGTGCCCACGATCACCAGGAATACCGCCACAAAGTACATGACCAAAGCGTCCACGCCGGTCTGGGTGGTCAGAGCGGTGTAATAGCCGCCGCCCAGGGTGACCACCCCCGCCAGGGCCAGGAGCCACCGGGTCCTGGGCTCCCGCTCCCCCACGTTTCCGCCCCGAAGCAGCTCGATGGGCCGGGATACCCGCAGCTTGTTCAGGTTCAGCAGCAGGGTGAAGCCCAGCAGGGCGGCGAACACCAGGACCGTCCAGCCCATGCCGTCCCAGGAGACATAGAACCCCAGGGGCACCGGCATCCCCAGCATCTGGTGGAGGAAGAGGCTCACCAGCTTGTGGAGCACCAGCCCCGTCGCGATGCCGCCGCCGATGCCCAGCACGCCGATATACACCGTCTCGATGGCCAGCACCAGGGCGATGTGGCCCTTGCCCATGCCGAGAATGTTGTAAAGGCCCAGCTCCTTTTTTCGCTGCTTCATCAGGAAGCCGTTGATATAGCACACGAAGATGGCGGAGAAGACGAAGGCGATGAACATGCCGATGTTCATAAACACGCTTACGTACATGTATCCGTTGGGGCGGCCGGGGGTCATGTTCTTCACGCCGGGGTCCCGGACCAGGGCGGACATGATATACAGGGCCGCCACGTCCCCCAGCAGGGCCATGATATAGGGGAAGTAGAACCGGCCGTTGTTGCGGATACTCTGCCGGGCCAGCCGGGGATAGAGACTGAGATTACGCATCCTCCTCACCTCCGGCGGCCAGCAGCGTCAGGGTGTCGGAGATCTTCTGGTACATCTCCTCGGTGGTGCTGACGCCCTTGTAGATCTGGTGGAATACCTCGCCGTCCCGGATGAACATGACCCGTTTGGCGTGGCTGGCGGCCTTAGTGGAGTGGGTAACCATGAGGATGGTCTGCCCCTCGCTGTTGATCTGATCGAAGAGGTTGAGCAGGCTGTCGGTGGCCTTGGAGTCCAGGGCCCCTGTGGGCTCGTCGGCCAGGACGATCCGGGGTTCGGTGATGAGGGCCCGCGCCACGGCCACCCGCTGCTTCTGCCCGCCGGAGACCTCGTAGGGATATTTTCTGAGCAGATCCCCGATGCCCAGCCGCCGGGCCAGGGGCAGCAGCCTCTGTTCCATCTCCTGATAGCGCATGCCCGCCAGCACCAGGGGCAGGAGGATGTTGTCCTGAATGGAGAAGGTGTCCAGCAGGTTGAAGTCCTGGAACACGAAGCCCAGGTGGTCCCGGCGGAAGGCGGCGATGTCCCGCTCCCGGATGGTGACGATGTTTTTCCCGTCCAGCAGCACCTCGCCGCTGGTGGGCTTATCCAGGGCGGCCAGGATGTTGAGCAGGGTAGTCTTGCCGGAGCCGGACTCGCCCATAATGGCCACGTACTCGCCGGGCTCCACGGCAAAATTGACGCTGGTAAGGGCCTGGACCTGCTGGCCCCCGAAACGGGTGGTATAGATTTTTTTCAGATCGCTGACCTGTAGAATCGGCATATCGGATGTCCTCCTTGGCTTGATTGCAGGTCCTATTATACACCGCCCGCCCCGTCCGTTCCATCGTTTTACCTTACAAAAAGGACCGGAACCTTACATCGGCGTAAGGTTCCGGTCCCCGGGGGGCGTCAGCGCCCCATGGTGTGCTTGACGGCGGCGGCGGCGCTGTCCACCGCGTCCGTCACCGACTGCATGGTCTTGCCGGCCTTGGTCCGCTTGCCGGAGGCGGTGTGCAGGGCCATATCTGCCGCGGCCCCCGCCGCCGCGCCCAACAGGATGCCTTTTACAAATCCGTTCATTGGTTTTATACCTCCTCTCATGTGGGGATAGTATGTCCCGCCGGGGGGAAAATCATTTGCCAAATTGTGGGGAATCCGGTATAATAGGAGCGTCGCGCCCTCCGGGCGCGCGAGAGGCTGGGCTGCAGCCCTACCGCTTGTGGGGCCTACGCGGCCCCAGGATTCTGCACGGCCACATCGAGTGGCCGCGCAGAATCTAATTGTGCATGACCCCTCGATGGGGTCATTGCACAATCATACCCTGCGGTTACTTTTTGTGCG